>JBEBGW010000348.1:0-4695 GCA_040081025.1 Pyrinomonadaceae bacterium
GCCGTCTTGCCGCTATCGCACATATTCGAACGGACCGTTTTCTACGTACTGTGTTGCAACGGTGTTTCGATCCATTACTGCCCAGCCTTCGACCAGCTAGCCACTTATCTACAAGAAGTGAAACCCACGATAATGACCGCTGTCCCGCGGCTGTTCGAGCAGGTCTATCATAAAATTGTTAAGAAAGGGAAAGCGGCGGGCGGCTATAAAACTAAGCTATTTAATTGGGCTCTGGATGTAGGACAACAGTATTGGACGGCGAAAGATACCCACGCCTCCGTCTCCCCCGTACTCGCCGCAAAACAAGCACTCGCGTCGAAGCTCGTCTTCTCAAAATGGCGCGATGGAGTCGGCGGAAGCCTGCGATTCTTCGTCTCGGGCGGAGCTCCTTTATCCAAGAAACTCTCATACGCGTTCTGGGCGGCCGGGATACCGATCCTGCAGGGCTACGGAATGACCGAGGCCTGCGTCGCCTGCGCAAATCGTCCGGACGATAATAAGGTCGGCTCGATCGGGACGCCTTTCGAAGGGATCGAGATGAAGATCGGTTCCCAGGATGAGATTCTCATCAAAGGCCCGAACGTGATGCAAGGTTATTTAAACAAGCCCGATGAGACGCTAAAGGCTTTAGATTTAGAAGGTTACTACCACACGGGCGACGTAGGTTACAAGGATTTAGACGGCCATTTCTTTGTCACAGACCGGCTGAAGGACCTCTTCAAGCTATCCAACGGAAAGTACGTTGCTCCGCTTCAGGTCGAAAGTCTCCTCAAGCAAAGCCCGCTGGTGTCGCAGGCGGTCGTGGTCGGATCGGGCCGCAAACAGGTCGGCGCTTTGATCGTCCCCGATTGGGATTCACTTAAGGAAGCGATGCAGGCTGATGGCGTTTCAGTCGAAGGCACTAGAGAGGAGCTTGCCGACAACCCGCATTTCATCAAGCGGGTTCAGCAGGATGCCGTTGGTCTGACTCGGGAACTGTCTGATTTTGAAAGGGTTAAGAGAGTCTACCTGCTGCCGAGGGAATTCTCGATCGACAAGGGCGAGATGACACCGACTCTGAAAATAAAGCGCAGTGTGATCGACGAAAAGTACGAGGACGCCATCGACGAGATCTGCGGTACCTGATCACCTTCGCTCGTGAATAGCGGCGTCAAGCTGTTTCATCATCTCATCCATCGATTCCTGGCCGAGCTTCCGATTTAACAGAGCCTCGGCCAATTCGAAGAGAGGCTTCGGCATCTTTGTTTCTTCAGGTGTATCCTCGGTCTCACGAGCGACCGGATACCGTTCGTAGAACGCGACCTCGGAGGTGCAAAATTCGCACGCTGAAAGGTGACGACCGATCGGACGGCTCTCCGATGATTCCATATCGCCCAATTGATAGGCCAGCAACTGCTGTGATGTCGGGCAGTCTTCCTGCTTTCGAAACGTAGCCATTGTCGAGTTAATTGATTTGCTCCGAAGTATAGTCCGAACACACACCGACAAGCAAGGATCTTGCAGATCTCGGCACACGTTCTACGCTTACTTTCTAGTAAATCGGCAATGGAATTGAAGTTCCAAAAACCCGCGCATCATTTTGATTCAACTTCGGTCGATATGGACGGTACCTAAGGTCTTTGTTCTCATACTTTAGTCGCCTTGTCGGTCACTTTGACCACCCCGAAAAAAATCTTGCTGAAAATCGGAAGAGTTGCTAGTATCTCAATGTAGGCAAGGACTGAGACCAAAGTCACTTCCTGCCCAAACGACCGAAAGGTCCTCGGAAAAGCACTCTACACCCAAATAAAACGACAAAATTCGCTGGCTTCCGTTATCGCCGCTCTTGGCTATGGAACGTCACGCTCAGTAGACCTCGTACTTTTAGTTCGACGTAAACTCTTATCCTTCAAAATCCCTCCGTATGACCTCACTCAACCAGCAGGAGCGAACCCCACGGCAAACGCCGAATCGACAGATCAAGGTCGGTAAATGGAACGAGAGTCTTCGTGCCTCCGATGTCAATCAGATCTGGATCGAGCTGCATCGGATAGTTTCGTCGCATCCGCTGGTACGGGCATCAAAACGGGCCGGATTTTTGGTCGAAGAAGGTAAATACAACGCTTACACGGACCTTACACAGGAACTGTTTGTCGCACTTCTAAGCAAAGAACGTTTTCAGCACTATCTCGACACCGGCATGACCGACGCCGAGGTCGAAGCCGAGATCAGCCAGATCGAGCTGACGAACATGCTGACGGCCGAGCTCAGGAAGCGATATCCCGAATCATACCGGCTCGCGCGACGGATCTCGACGATCATTCAAACAAGCCTGACCTTTAAGCGATTCGACAACATCGGAAACACCGAGATCCATCGCCGGCTGGCCGATCGGCTTTATGGCCTTGCCGACTGGCGTGACGAGAAAATGCGTCGAGATGTGGCGGAGATGGACGTGCGTGTAAAATCTGTCGCCTTCCTGCACCGTGATACTCGCATGGTCGGCTGCACAGGTGATGCACAGATCGTCATCAGCAACGTCGAGCTTGAAAAGCTGATCATCCGCGTTTTCAAGGCAGTCGATTCGCCAGTCGATGTTCGCTCGCTGCGTTCATTCGTGATGTCGCGGCTGCCGATCATGGACATCCACCTCGTGCCGGTCGGCGGATCAGGCGACAGCGACGATGAAGATCGTGTCTCATATGAGATCCCCGATGTACGCGAAAACCCCGAGCAAGACTTTCTCCGCGTAGAGGCGGAGGGAGCCGCCGCCGGTTCGGTCGACAAGTTTCTCACGAGCCTCAGCAAATCGGTTCGCGGAAAAGCGAAGCAGTACGACCGAATGGTCAGCGTTCTATGGCACTGCTATTTGATATCGGATGGCGGTACGCAGCTAGAAGTCGCAGAAATGCTGGGCGTTTCAGACTCGCTTGTTTCCGACTATCGCAAACGCATCGAGTCGAACCTGCAGGCATTATCATTCGAAGGCGTGAACGAAGCCCGGCATTTTGAAAAAGCCCTCAAGAAGCGGGTTCGCAACATGGTCGCCGATCAGAAGGAAGTTGTTGCCGTCTAAATTGAAGAAGCCCGTGCGTAGGCAAGGGCGTAACGTTAGATGAATGTTACGCTCTTGCTTACGCACGGGCTTTTGCAATTAACCGTTCGTCCCGATCTTCTCCATCAACTCGTCAAACCGCGGATCGTCGCGTAATGAATCGAGACTCTTGTCCTTCATGAAGTGGGGTTTATTCTCGTTGCCCAGCTTGATCGCCCGCCCGAGCCATTTCAACGCCAACTCTTTCTCGTCCAATAGAGCATACGTCGACGTAACCCAGTAGGCCGAATCATGATCGGCTCGCGAGACCGACAATACATCATCCGTAAGCTGTTCTCGGGCTTCATCCAGCTTGCCCGATCCCGCGAGATACACCGCATATAGCGGGCGGATACCGTCCATCTCCGGATGTTCTTCGAGCACCGTTTTCATCAGGCCGATCGCAAGGTCCGCATCGCCGCGGTAGTAGTACACGGCTGATCGGAAGATCTTGAGCATCGGATGATTCGGCTCGGCTTTCTCGCCGCGCTCGATATACTCCATTGCCTTGTCGTACTCGCGCTTGTAGATGAACATCCGAGCGCTGTTGTACGCCGAGACCGCACGGGCCGCCGGATCGAGCCGCGACAGCTTTTCGAAGGCTCGTAACGATTCGTCGTATTCACCATCGAGCCGATGGACGACTCCCTTGACGAAATAAAGCGGAGCGTCATTCGGGAACTGCTTGGTAAGCAGGTCGATCTCTGAGTGAGCCTTTTTCTTCTCGCCGCGTGCGAGGTAGATCATCACCATTAGCACGCGGGCTTCGGTGACATTCGGATCGTAAAAGAACGCCTTGCTGAAGGCCGCTTCAGCCAAAGTGTAGTCCTCGCCATCGCCCATTCCTTTGAAAACGCGATTGGCGTAACAGGCGCCAAGTCCGCTATAGGCAAGGGCGAAATGCGAATCCAACTCGATCGCCTTCTTGAAATTTTGGATCGCAGCCTGACAGTCTTCTACCGCCAACGTACGGAAGATGAACCGTCCGAAATTGTCGCGGCCGCGGAGATATTCTTCCCAGGCTTCGTGATTCTCAGTCGCTCGTCGACCGAGCTTCTCAGCTTCCTTATCAGAGAGCTCAAGCCGCAGCCCTTCGAGTATTCGCTGGGCGATCCCGTCCTGCAACGAAAGAATATCGCTGCCTTCCGCGTCGATCCGGTCGCTCCAGAGAATGTCTCCGCTCGCCACGTCGATCAACTGGGCTGTCACGCGGATCCGGTCTTCGCCGCGCAGGAATCCCGCGGCCAACACGGCATGGACGCGCTGCTCCCGGCCGGCCTCACGCGGATCGACCTCACTTCCTTGATACTTTGCGATAACCGAACTCGGCCGAACGACGAGCGACCGAAGCTGAGCAAGTTCCGTGATGACGGCGTCCGCGAGGGCAAATTCGTAGAAATTTGAAGCCGGATCGCCGCTTAGATTCTTGAAGGGAAGTATCGCGACGCTCTTCTTCTCGGCACCGGTCGACGTAACACTAAGATCGGGGATCAGCGACGGCGCATTTGACACAGACGGCCAGCTCTTCGAGGACGAAGATTCCGGTACTGACTTTCCCGTAAACCAGTTCAACGCACGCTTCAGAACGCCGCCGTCCGCGTGAGCCGGTGCGAACGTATCCG
>JBEBGW010000349.1:0-4692 GCA_040081025.1 Pyrinomonadaceae bacterium
TTTCGGGACTTACGGCTTTTGCGACCGATTTCTGGACCATTTTTTTCTGCCGCGTGATGGTCGGCGTCGGCGAAGCGACTCTCGGGCCGGCAGCGATCTCGCTTCTTTCGGATTATTTCCCGCCCGCCAGGCGAGCAACAGTCACCAGCATCTATTCGATGGGAATCGCCATCGGTGCGGGGCTTGCTGCATTGCTAGGCGGCTCGCTCGGCCGATACGGCTGGCGAACAGCTTTTATCGTCGTCGGGTTTCCGGGAATAGTGCTAGGCGTTCTGGTTTTTCTTCTAAAGGAACCTAACCGCACCGTTGCCAGCCCCGCCGACTCGACCTATTCGGCAGCTGACTGGATGAGTCTGTTGACGAATAAGACATTCATTCTGCTTTGCCTTGGCTATGGACTGTTCGGCCTCGCGACAAACAATCTTTCGATCTGGGGAGCCACGTTCTATTCGCGGCTGCACAAATTCGATCTGCCGACGATCGGTTATTTCGGCGGCGTTTTGACGTTGGTTGCAGGAATTCCCGCGACGTTATTCGGTGGCGTGATCGCGGACAAATTTCGCCAAAAATGGAATGGCGGGCGGATGCTTTACGGCTCGCTGCTCTCGGCCGTTTCCGTACCGTTTTGGCTCCTGCTGATCTATACCAACAATTTTACTTGATACTGCTCGCCAATTTCGTTCTGCTTGCCGCTGCTCTCGGCTGGCTCGGCGCGGCCGCAGCCGACGTGACGGAGATCGCGGGCGTAAATCTTCGCGGTCTGGGCATCGCGGTCTATTTCTTCTCCGTGAACATCGCGGCCTATCTCATCGGCTCGAACCTAATCGGGTTTCTCAACGACAGTTTCGGGGCAACCGCCGATCCGGCAATGATGCGGTACGCACTCCTAGTCCCTCCGATAGCCTGTATCGCAGGTGCGTTGTGCTTGTTCGCCGGAAGCCGCAGGCCACGAGTCTGACCTGATAGCGTCACACGCAAATCGAATGCTATTTTTTCAGGCTGCGGATCGAATCCGATGACCATGAGATACCGGCATGAAAAGCAGGATGTTGCCGTCTCTTGATAGAAAGGGCTCCATAGTATTGCCACTATACCTGATCGTGTCACCTTGCATAAAGCTTCGCCGACCTAGGTTCGGCAATAAAATCGACATTTGTCAGGTCTCCCCAAACACTGATCGTCCGGGACGGAAAGGTGTACCGCTTGGCACGCACTGTGATCGTGTAACTTTGCCCGGTTGCAATTCCCGAAAATCTGTAATAGCCAAACGGGTTTGTGCTCGCATACCTGACATTTCCGAGATTATCGGTCATTGTCACCACCGCCGACGGGTGAACGCCGCGACTGTTCTGAGCGGTCACGCGACCGCTTATGTTTGCACTTGTGCTGAAAACCGGCTGCCAGGAGAACAATCCTATGCCCCCGGGAATTAGAAGTCTCATATCGGTCCCATCCGAATCAATCGTCCAGATGTTGACGCCCCCATTCGGGCTCGGTTGATTGCTATCGAAAAGGAGCATGGTGCCGTCAGGAGACCAAGCCGGGTTATCGCTGTTGTACGGGTCGGAGGTTGTGGTCAGCCGTCTGGGCGACCCGCTGCCGGGCTCATCCCAAATCCATACCTCGCCATATTGGCCCTCAAAGCCGGCCCAAAATGCCAGCTTGCCATCACGGCCAAACTCCGTCGCATTTGCGTGCGGGGCATCCGGGCCGACGCCGTTCGTCTTCTGTTCCTGTCCGAGCCCGTTGGCAAACATTCCCCAAACCTGCGACGTGCCGCTTGCCGTTGAAGCGTAATATATCCGCTCGTCTCCCGGTTCCCATGTCGGATGTATGCTCCATCTGAACTCACCGCCCGGTGGGGTTACGGTCAGCCGGTTTGGCTGGGTGCCATCGGAATTCATGACCCAAACTTCAGGATGACCATTGCCAGGCTGATCAACGAAGGCATACGCGATTCGCGTCCCGTCGTAGGACCAGTCGGGCACGTAGCTGCCGCCCGGCGCTCCGTTCGTGATCTGTTGTTGGTCTGAGCCGTCAGGATTCATCGTCCATATCTCGAAGACTCCGCTGCGATCTGAGCTAAAGGCGAGCTTGGTGCCATCCCTTGACCACGCGGGATATTGATTCCGACCGGCGAAAGTCAATTGCCTCTCATCCGTGCCGTCAGGGGCAACAGTGTAGATCTGCGGCGTGCCATTCGGCGGGCCGTTTATGAATCGAGTGAAGGCGATGCGGCCGTTGCCAACGCGAACCGGGACGCCGGGCAGCCGTTTGTAGTATATCTCTGCGTTCTGATCGCGAGCATCGGTCCACGCGACATGAACTCCGGTTGCCGACACGGCAACACCGGGATAGTTCGCCCCGCGGCCACTGGAGCTCAGCTGTTCGGGAGCCGACCAGGACGTTCCCAGATCGTTTGACTGAAGGAAGTATACCTCTTCTCCTGAGCCGGTAGTCTCCCAGTAAACAATGTAGAGTTGATCGCCCCGCTGCGAGATGACTGGGCGCAGAGACTGCCCGAAAGTGGTGGTCAAGCGGGTATCCGCAGACCACGAAACGCCGCCGTCGAGCGAGCGTTTGGTATAGATCTCGAAATTGCCCTCACGGGCATCGAACCATGTGAACCAGACGTACTGATCGCGAGCGGCTAAAGAGGGAGCCCAGGAATTCGCCGGGCTTTCTGGTGGATCGGTCGTCAAACGCCGCTCTGGTTCAAAAGTTGCGCCGCCGTCGGTGGAACGGCGGAAGTACTCCTCTTCCAGCGTAGAGGGCTGTGCGAAGTCGCGCGTGTCTGTCCAAGCCACGTAGACGTTGGAATTTGACACCGCCACAGTCGGGGTATAGGAGCTATGCGGCATGCTCGCAGAGAGCCGGACCGGCGTTGACCAGGTGGCGCCAGAATCAAGCGAACGCAGATAGTAAACCTGTGGACTGCCATCGCGAAGGTCCGCGTATACGACATACACGGAGTTGCCTTGGGCTGCGATAGACGGGAACGCCGCATGGGCCGGAGAGTTGCTAATCTGCGCGTCGGCGGACCAGGTCAGCCCGCCGTCCTGAGAGCGTTTATAGAAAATCTGAGGTGCTCCTGTCCGGATATCCCACCAAACGACGTGCACGCGGTTCACTGATACAGCGATGCCCGGGTTGCCGGACTCAGAAACGCCCGCGGCCGAACTAAGGCGAACGGCCGGTCCCCAGCTTGCACCGCCGTCGGGCGAACGCTTGTAATATATCTCCGTGTTGCCGCCCACAGCCTCTTTCCAAACCAAGTGCACTCGTCCGGCATCGTCCGCCGCGATGCTCCGTGCAAAGTTTATGCTTGTCTGTGAAGCAGTTTGGGTCCGAGTCAGACGGCGATCAGACTCCCAACCCACTGGGAGACTCGGGGAACCGCCCTTCATAGTCTGCGCCTTAGTTCCTGTTTGGGAAAACTCTATTGAAAGCCAGGTAAATGAGAGTGCAGCAAACAAGACCAAAATCGTCAGGGGTACTTTTTTCATCGCTAATTCATCCTTATATTCGACCTGTGTACTCGCTATTTCCGCCTGACCATGTACAGTACGAATCGATTGCTTTCTTTCTTATGAAAGTAAAAAGTCTTCTGGTCGGGAGCAATAGTCATTGCTTCCACAAATCCTTTAATGGTCGGGATCTTATATGCAACGCCGAACGGTTCTTTGATATTCGGCCTTGTTGAAATGAAAAGTCCTGGAAATGATGCAGCAGTAAAGGCCACTTCTACTCTCGTAAAATATAATTCAAGCTGGTTCGCGGAGATGCAGGCGGCGTATTCGAGGGCGTCCGTGTTCACATTTTGCATTATTTCACTGCTGTTCGATGACCGCTGGAAGCCTGATCCATTCTTTGTCGCAATAACTATGTCCGCTGTTTTAGGATTACCCGTCAGACCGAATTGCGCATCGACAAAGTAGAGCGTTTGCCCGTCCGCGCTTGTCTCTATATCGAAATTTACCCAACCCGGTTGTAGTCTCGACACGCCGCCGATCAGTTGAACATTTGTTGCCGTGCCGTTGGAAAAATTGGCTTGGTAGAGAGTCGAAAGTGTCGTCTCATAATTCCGGTTCGAGACAAAATATAGATTGCCCGAGTTGTCCATGGTCGGAACGCCTTCCAGATCCGCCGTATTAACCCCTGAAACTTCCCCTCTATACTGAAAGGTGGCGTCCTTTATTTTAGTTGCCCAATGAAGATTTGTGTTTTCCGGGGCGGAATTAAGATTATTAAAAAGCAGGATGTTGCCGTCTCTTGAGAGAAACGGCTCCATAATATCGCCGTCGTACCCGATCATCTCAACCTTAACAAGATGGGTAAATCTGGCTACATGACCCGTGCCGACTGGCTGGCTATTACCCCTGCCGCAGGAGAGAAGCAATAGCATAAAAAGCAAAAGTATGTTTTGCATAATGTTTCTTTACATATCGGGAACGTTTGCATTTCGGCTGCGCCTTGAAACTTTCTCTTTTGAATACACCGGCCTTCATGGTATGGCGATAAAATCAATATTTGTCAGGTCCGCCCAAACGTTGATCGTCCGCGATGTAAAAACATACCGTTTTGAACGTACGGCAATGGTGTAGCTTTGCGCCGTCGCAATTCCAAAAAACCGGTAGTATCCGAACGGGTTCGTCCGCGCAAACCGGGGATTGCCAAGAGTATCGGTTATTG
>JBEBGW010000350.1:0-4690 GCA_040081025.1 Pyrinomonadaceae bacterium
GACAACATGGATCTGGCCGGCAAACCCGCGTTCGTCAGGATCGATCCAACCCTCGAGTTTCGCTGGGCGACCGGTTCACCTGCGGAGAACTTTCCCGCCGATCTTTTCTCTAACCGATGGACCGGTTTTTTGGTCGCTCCCGAGTCGGGAAGATATTCCATTAGCCTCAGCAGCAATGATGGCGGGCGATTGTTTCTTGACGATAAAAAGATCATCGATCTTTGGAGTGATCATGCGACGTTGACGGGTACGGCGATCGTCGAGCTAAAGGCCGGTGAGGCTCGATCGATAAAGATCGAGCACTACGAAAATATTGGTAATTCTGACATCGTGCTCGGCTGGCGGCTGGTAGAGGAGAATATAGTTGGAGAGGCAGTAGAAGCCGCACGGCGATCTGATGTTGCCATCGTATTTGCGGGATTGAATGACGCGATCGAAGCCGAATCTCTGGATCGGACGAGTCTGGAACTGCCGCAAGACCAGGTTGACCTTATCAAACAGGTTGCAGCGGCAAATCGGCGGACGATAGTTGTGATGACCTCGGGGGCGCCCATCCTCATGGCGGATTGGCTTCCGAAGGTCTCCGCGTTGATTCAAACATTCTACTATGGGCAAGAGGGCGGCAATGCGATCGCGGATGTGGTCCTCGGGAAACACGCTCCGTCCGGAAAGTTGCCGGCCACGTTTCTAAAGCGTTGGGAGGATTCGCCTGCGTTCGGGCGTTTCCCGGGAGACGGAAGATCTCTCTCCTATTCCGAGGGTATCTTTGTCGGGTATCGTTGGTTCGACCAAAGGAATATAGAGCCGCTGTTCCCGTTCGGCCACGGCCTTTCATACACAAGTTTTCGATATTCGAATCTGACGCTGATCGAAACAGGTGACGGCGAGGTGCGGGTCGTCTTTGACGTTACCAATACTGGAAAACGAGCCGGGGCGGAAGCGGCTCAGATCTATGTGGAGGACGTACGGTCGTCATCCGAGCGGCCGCCGAAAGAATTGAAGGGAATCGAAAAGGTTTTCCTGCAGCCGGGTGAACGACGGACTGTCTCGGTGACACTGAATAAGGCGGCATTTGCGTTCTATGACCTCGCTCGTTCCTCGTGGATCGTCGAGCGGGGCGA
The DNA here is from genome assembly GCA_040081025.1 of Pyrinomonadaceae bacterium. Taxonomy (GTDB): domain Bacteria; phylum Acidobacteriota; class Blastocatellia; order Pyrinomonadales; family Pyrinomonadaceae; genus OLB17. The sequence goes on from JBEBGW010000350.1 coordinate 1,122, forward strand.
TTTCAATATCCAGGTAGGGAGTTCGTCGCGGGATATTCGGCTTCGCGGTCCGATCCGTTTGGGGAAAGACCAAATATTCAAATAAGTTAGACGCGGTAATGCAACATAGGAGGAAAATGAGCGAGGACGGCAAAACTGATTTCGTCGAGTTGAGCGAGGACGTGTCCGCTTCGCCGTTGTGGAATCACGACCTTGCCCCGACAACGATCGAGCAGCGGACGTGGTCGACGTGGAACATTGCGGCTCTCTGGATAGGAATGAGCGTCGTGATCACGACGTACACGCTCGCGGGCAGTTTTATCGAGGCCGGGATGACGTGGTGGCAGGCGATGATGACGATCCTGCTCGGCAATACGATCGTGCTGATCCCGATGGTGCTGAATGCTCATGCGGGAACGAAGTACGGCGTGTCTTTTCCGGTGTTGGCTCGTGCGTCCTTTGGTACGAAGGGAGCAAATATTCCCGCCATCCTGCGAGCGATCGTCGCGTGCGGATGGTTCGGCATTCAGACGTGGATCGGCGGGAAGGCTATCGATGCGTTGCTAGCCGCGCTGTGGGGCGGTTGGTCGAACTTTGACGCGATGATCGGCGGGAACCCGCTGCATACATGGATCTCGTTTTTTCTCTTCTGGTTGATCCAGGTAGTCATCATTCTCAAGGGCATCGAAGGCATCAAGCATCTTGAATCATTGTCGGCTCCGATCCTGCTGCTTGGAGGATTGGTGCTGCTGGTTTGGGCGGCGAACGCGGCGGGCGGAATGGGGAATGTTCTTTCTGGTGTTTCCGTACTTCAAAAACAACAAGCCGATTTCTGGACGATCTTTCCGGGAGCGTTGACCGCGTCGGTCGGTTATTGGGCGACGCTCAGCTTGAACATTCCCGATTTCACGAGATACGCAAAGTCGCAGCGGTCGCAGATGTGGGGTCAAGCCCTTGGCTTGCCAACGACGATGACCGCTTTCGCTTTCATCGGAGTCGCCGTCACAAGCGCGACGGTGATCATCTACGGCGAGGCGATCCCCGATCCCGTTGAGCTTATCAAGAAGTTCGACAGCGTAGTGGTGATACTGTTTGCGATGGTAGTCATCTTCGCGGCGCAGCTCTCTACTAACATGGCCGCGAACGTCGTGTCGCCGTCGAACGATTTTTCCAATCTCGCTCCGAAGAAGATCTCGTACGTCATGGGCGGCTTGATCACCGCGGTGATCGGGATCCTGATGATGCCGTGGCAGTTGATGTCGTCAATGGGCGCGTATATCTTTACGTGGCTGATCGGATACTCGGGTTTAATGGGTGCGATCGGCGGCATTCTGATATGTGACTATTTCGTGATCCGACGAAAGCATCTGGAACTCGCCGAACTATTCAAGACCGATGGCATCTATTCGTACGGCGACGGCTTCAACTGGCGAGCCATCATTGCCTTGATCATTGCGATCGCACCCGTTGTGCCTGGTTTCTTGCGGGCCGCAACAACCCCCGGCGGACAAGTTGCTGATCCGAATGTCTTCGACACGCTTTACATCTATGCGTGGTTCGTTACTTTCGGGATCGCATTTGTGTTGTATTATTTGCTGATGAAATCTCGCAGATAGATCTATGCCAAGAATAATAAAAGCAGGCCTCATTCAGGCTCATAACGTAGCTCCCACGGACGCTTCGATCGAGGAGATCAAGAAGGCGAACCTTGACAACCAGATGAAGCTTGTCGAGGACGCAGCGAAGCAGGGCGTGCAGATGCTTTGCTTTCAGGAGATCTTTACGACGCCGTATTTCTGTGCCGAGCAGCAGACACGTTGGTATGAAGCGGTCGAGAAAGTTCCGGATGGCCCGACCGTCAAGCTGATGCAGGATGTCGCGAAGCAGCATGGGATGGTGCTGATCGTGCCGATCTATGAAGAGGAGCAGACTGGCATTTACTACAACACGGCGGCGGTGATCGACGCGGACGGAAAGTATCTGGGCAAGTATCGCAAGACGCATATCCCGCAGGTCGCGCCTGGGTTCTGGGAGAAGTTCTATTTCCGCCCGGGCAATCTCGGCTACCCGTGCTTCGACACGGCATTCGCCCGTATAGGCGTTTACATCTGCTACGACCGACATTTTCCGGAAGGTGCTAGATGCCTCGGATTGAACGGTGCCGAGATCATCTTTAACCCGTCAGCGACCGTCGCGGGTCTAAGCGAATATCTCTGGAAGCTAGAACAGCCTGCCCACGCAGTCGCGAACGGATACTTCGTCGGTGCGATCAATCGTGTTGGCACCGAGGCTCCGTGGAATATCGGCGAGTTTTATGGCCAGAGTTATTTCTGCGATCCGCGCGGGCAGATCATTGCTGAAGGCTCGCGCGATCAAGATGAGCTGATCGTCGCCGACCTCGATATGGACAAGATCCGCGAGGTCCGAAACACCTGGCAGTTCTTCCGCGATCGCCGACCCGATGCATACGGAGCGATCGTCGCCGACTAGTATCAATGTTTTCTCGAAAAAATATCATCTTGATAGCGCACCTTATCAAGTTCGGTGTTCCGTTCGGCCTGATTATGGTCGCCTCGAATTTGATCTATGCAGGGTTGTTTCGCGTAGAAGGAATTGACGCGGAAACTGTCGGCAAATCGGCATTGACATTTGGGATGTGTCTCTTGGGTAGTTTGGTTCTTGGTTTGTCGCGAGCTAGTAGGGAAAATGTCTAGATCGAAAAACAGATACCTGTTTCTTTTGTCCTCTATCATATTGCTCGGAGGTGTCGTTTCCGCTCAGACGCCTGCCGCGATCGAGAAAGAACTCGTCGGCTATCTCGACACGATGTCAAAGTCCGGCACCTACGGCGGCGAGTATGACGATGCGAAGCTGACCGCTGCCAGCGATGGGCTGAAGAAAAAGCTGGTCAGATACGCGGGGCGTGCCGACGTGCTTAAGTATTCTTTCCCGAAGCTGAAGGAAACGATGTTCATTGCCACATCGAAAGACGGTAAATTCCGTATCTATTCATGGGATCTCGAATCAGGCGGGACGATGCACGATTACGATCGCGTGATCCAGTTCACCGGAGCGGACGGGAAGGTCAAAGCGTGGTTCGATGGCGAGGGCGAGTATGACGGCGGCGGTGCTTTCTATACCGATGTTTTTCAGGTAGCGTCGACCGGCGGCCCGATCTACCTGTTGGCGAGCACTTCGCGAGCATCATCGTCGCTAACGGGGGCGGCGCTGCGGGCGATGCGGATCGTCGGTAACGGTCTCGACACAAAGGCGAAGGTGATCAAAACAGGAAGCGGCATTACAAATGACGTTTACTTTGCATACGATTTTTTCTCGGTGGTCGATAGGCCCGAGCGGCCAATTCGACTATTCACTTTCAATGAAGTCCGAAAAGAGTTTAAGTTTCCGATCGTCATCGAAGACGACGAAACACCGCAGGGGCGGGTAACGAACAAGTTCATAACGTACCGGTTCAACGGGACGCATTTCGTAAAGGTAAGTTAATGCAGCATCGCGAGCGATATTCATCGGGTGCAAAATGGGAATCGATCGTCGGCTATTCGCGGGCGGTTCGTGTCGGTGACCGGATC
>JBEBGW010000049.1:0-17399 GCA_040081025.1 Pyrinomonadaceae bacterium
GTTTTCGGGCTCGAAGCGGGCGGCGGGGGCTTCGGTTAGGTCGATATCGATCTCGTCGCCCTCGTGGATCCTGTACGACGCCTTCGCGGGCTTGGTGTTTACCAGGATCGATTCATCTTCGATCAGCCGCTGCAGCCGCGAGCGTGACCAGCCCTCGATGCGGGATGCGAGAAATGCGTCGAGGCGAGGCCCGGCGTCCTCAGCGGTTGCTGTGATGGTTGAAAGTTCGTCTGACAATGGACAAGTCTAACAGATAGGGGTTCCGATGGCCGTGAAATGATCAGTCGCCGTCGGGCACACTCGCTATTGCTCGTGTTTCTGCCGTTCGGAGACGCCAGACCATGAAGCCGATCGAGCAGGCGGCGACGAAGAGGCTGACGAGCTGCGAGGTCGAGAGACCCGTGGCGGTCGTTAATCCAAACAGGTCGCCGCGGGGGTCGTCGCGGAGGAATTCGATCGAGAATCGGAAGATCGAATAGATGATGCCGTAGGCGATTAGCACCTGGCCGTCAAATTTCTTTTTGCCGTGCAGCCAGAATAGGAAGCCAAAGACGGCGAGCATGGTGAATGATTCGATGAGCTGCGTCGGATGGAGAAACAGATCGCTGTTGTCGGGGCCGTACATCGGGACGCCGGTGTATTCGTGACCCGCCTCGCCGAAGTGGACTCCCCACCAGAGATCGGTCGGTTTGCCCCAGCAGCATCCGGCAGCGAAACAGCCCTGACGGCCGAATGCTTGGCCGAGAGCAACGGCGGGTGCGAAGGCGTCCGCTGCTTTCCAGAAATTCAGCTTGTACCGCCAGATCATCAAAGCGACGGTCAGAAATCCGCCGATCAGTCCGCCATAGAAAACTCCGCCGGACCGTAGGAAATCGATCGTGAAGACCTGCGCGTTCGGGTCGACGAAGAGCATCAGGATCTTGGATCCGAGCAGGCCGCCAAGCAGTGTCCATAGACCAATGTCGTAGATGCGTTCGCGGGGAAGGCCATCCTTTGCGGCTAGTCTGGATGCGACGAATAGCGCGACGAGCATTCCGACCGCGAGCCATAGGCCGTAGCTGGTTATGGGGAAGGAGCCGATCTTGAAGAGCTCAGGGTACATTCGTAGACGTCTTGACTACATGAACAATGGCGAGCTTATCTCCGAGAAGCCCCGATGAACACCAAACATTTGTAAGTCCGTCGATTGGAGTAAGTTTATCAAAAGACTCATTCAAGGAACTCAAGCTGTCTCCAGTGCAGTCTGCCAAGTCCAGATTCGACAACCAGTTATCCAAAGCAGTTTCTAAAGTTCCCTCCGCCTGACGGACGTAGGTACCTCCTTGAAAATCTAAAACAAAGGTGAACATCGGCCTACTTGGACACATTCCCTGACGGTGGTGTTTCTGCCTGTTGCTTCCGCTTGGACAAGAACATGTCAATTATTAGCAATCCGGCGCCGATCACGATCGACATATCGGCGACGTTGAATGTCGGGTAGTGCCAGGAGCCGAACTGGACGTCGATGAAATCTATGACGAAGCCAAGGCGGATGCGGTCGGTGACGTTGCCGATGATGCCGGCGAGCAACAGGGCGAGGGCGCCCATGATGCGGTCGTCCGCCCGCGGCGTTCGCCAGAAGAAATACATGACGAGCGTGGCCGCGATCATTGCGATGATCGAAAGTCCCCAACGTCCGCTCGAGCCGTTATCGTCGAGCATAGAGAACGCGACGCCCGTATTCTCGGCGTAAGCGAAGTTCAGAAAGCCCGGGATGAGCGAAATCGGATCACCGAACCGGAGCCTCTGTACGGCCCAAGCCTTCGACGACTGATCAATTAGAAATACCCCGCCCGCTACGGCGAGGTATGCAAACTTCCACAAAAAATCGCTTCTTGTCACGGTTTCGTTTTCTGTTCGGCGTGGAACGATTTGTTTATGATCTTCCACTCGCCCTCGATCTTTAATAGGGTGAAGTAATCGGTGAACTTCACACTCGGATAATCAAGTATAACCTTTGCGACCGCCGCACTGCCCACCACGTCGATCGATTCGATCGAGCGCTTGCGGTCTTTTTCATCCGCGGCGGGCTTGCCGGTAAAGTTTCGAATGTACTCGGCGAACGTCCTCGTCGTGTACTTGCCTTCGCGAACGAAGATCATGTTGCCTTCGGTATGAAAGGCCTTCTTCATATATTCGCCGTCGCCGGTCTCGTGTCCTTTGATGTAATTTTCAAGCGGCACGCGCACCGCCGCTTTTTCGTCCGTTTGGGCGAAGGTTCCGACTGTGAACAACGTAATAACTGCGACAAATATTGCTAGGTGTTTCATAGACCGATGTCTACGCATCCGGCTCAATCTTTGTTCTTAAAACTTAGTAGGTCATGTCAAAGATCGTTTTCGGCGCCTTAGCTTCTTTCCACCATTCGCCGTAGCAGACATCGGTACACCCAATAGCGTATTTGACCACTTTCCACTTGCCGCCAGTCTTCTTTAGCAACGCAAAGTAATTGTGATCGAACGCGTCTTCGGCTCCGTCCCAGGCAGTATTTTTCAGGTCGGGATCGCTGCCGTCCGGCTTTGTCGGCCGGCCGCTGAGGAATGCCCAGTTTCCCTGCACGTTGAACTTGTCCGAGACAAAGACGACCTTTTGCTTGAGATCACGCTCGACCGGGATCCGGAGGGCGTCGAGTATCGCCTTGCGCTCCGACGAGCCTTTGTCAGGTGTATAGACGGATTGGGCTGATGCTGCGACAGCGGCTCCGATCAGGATCAGGAATAGGGAAAGTGTTCGTTTCATATCGATTCTCCTTGCGCTCTTCTGACGCTAATGACAAAGAACGCAAAGTATCCTGCCGAGCGGACACTAAGCTGCAACGGCTTTTTCGAGTTCATCCAACGCGACCACGCAGCGTTCGCAGACGGTCGGGTGTTTTTCGAACTCGCCGACGCGGGTCGAGTAGTTCCAGCAGCGTTCGCACTTGGTTCCGTCGGCCTTTTGGATCTCGACCTTTGTCGCGTTGCCTTCGTGAACCTCGACCTGCGAGACGATAAAGATATACCTCAACTGTTCGAAATAATCGAGCAAAAATCGCGTCGTGTCCTTATCGGTGGTCACGATCACCTTCGCATCTAGTGAGGAGCCGATCAGTTTCGCACCGCGGGCTTCTTCGAGGGCTTTGAGCACCTCGTCGCGGATGCTGAAGATACGTTCCCAGCGTTCGATCAGCGCGATGCCCGGCGATGTGTCGATGCCTTCACGTTTGGGGAACTCGGCGAGGTGAACGCTTGCGAGCGTTTGGCCCGGCAAATTCTCCCAGGCTTCGTCGGCGGTAAACGCGACGATCGGAGCGAGAAGGCGGCACAGCGTCTCGGTGATCTTATAGAGCGCGGTCTGAGCCGACCGCCGCTCGATGGATCGCGGCGCGTAGATGTAGAGCCGGTCCTTGATGATGTCGAAGTAACGGGCTGAAAGCGTGACGGTGCAGTAGTTGTAGATCGCACCGTACGCCGCTTGAAAATCGTAAACCTCGTAACCCTTTAGGACCTTTGTAGTAATCTCGTCGAGATTCGCGAGAGCCCAGCGGTCGACTTCCATGAGATCTTCAACCGCGTCCTTCACCGGGTCGAATCCGTCGAGATTGCCGAGCGCGTATCGAAGCGTGTTGCGGAATTTGCGGTATGCATCGACGACCCTTGAAAGGATCTCGTCGGAACATCGGACGTCCTCGGTGTAATCGACGGCGGCCGCCCATAGACGCAGGATCTCGGCACCGGATTTGTCGATGATCTCCTGCGGTGCCGTGACGTTGCCGAGCGACTTCGACTGCTTCTTGCCCTCGCCATCGACGACCCAGCCATGGGTGACGATCTGTTTGTACGGCGCGGAATCGTGTGCCGCTATGCCGCAGCTCAAGCTGGAGTTGAACCAGCCGCGATACTGGTCGCCGCCTTCCAGATAGACGTCCGCCGGGAATCGGAGCGTGTCACCACGGGTTTCGAGCACCGCGACGCAACTCGAACCGGAGTCGAACCAGACGTCGAGAATGTCGGTCTCCTTTCGGAAATCGGTGTCGCCGCACTTTGGGCATTTGAAGCCTTCGGGCAGCAGTTCAGTCTCAGGTCGTGAGTACCAGGCGTCGGCGGTTTCGACTGCGAAGATGTCGGCTACGTGGTCGATGATCTTCGGGTCGGCGATCGTTTCGTCACAGCCTTTGCAGTAGAAAACCGGGATCGGAACACCCCACGAACGCTGGCGAGAGACGCACCAATCCGGCCGTCCCTTGAACATATTTGACATCCGGCCCTCGCCCCACGACGGATGCCAGTTTACGTTGCCGATCTCGTCGAGAGCCGCCTGTCGAAGCGGCTTGGCTCCAGAGTCGCCCTGCAATTCGTCCATCGAGATGAACCACTGCGGCGTCGCGCGGAAGACAACCGGGTTCTTGCATCGCCAGCAGTGCGGATAGCGGTGCTGATACTTTTCGGAATAGACGAGCATCCCACGTTCGCGCAGGAACTCTACGATCTTCGGGTTCGCGTCGAAGATGTTCATTCCCGCAAAGTGTTCGACCTCGGCGATGAATTTGCCAGACGAATCGACCGGATTATAGATGTCGAGGCCGTAGGCTTTGCCGATGTGAAAGTCGTCGGTACCGTGGCCCGGAGCGGTGTGGACGCAGCCGGTGCCTGATTTTTTGGAGGTTTTGTCCTCGAAGCGCACGTCAAGCTCAGTCTCGGCGTCGGCCTCGCCGAGCGTGACGTGTTCGCCGTTCATTATCAGCGAAGTGCGGTCAAGCCAGGCGTGCTTTGCCTCGAGCCGGTCAAGCTTTGATCCTTTGAATCGTGCGATCTCTTCATACTCCGCAAAGCCCGCGGTTTCAGAGAAAGACTTGGCTAGTTCTGACGCGACGATGAAGACCTCAGCGTCCGAAACTTCGATCGCGGAATAATCAAAGTCAGGATGTACGGCGATACCCATATTCGCCGGAAGGGTCCACGGGGTGGTCGTCCAGATAACGACGAAGACGTTCATGTCGGCAAGAGCCGGATCGATCTGAGCCGGGTCGGATTTGAGCGGAAACTTGACGTAGACGGACGGCGACGTGTGTTCTTTGTATTCGACCTCAGCCTCGGCCAGTGCGGTCTGATCGTGGATGCACCAGTAGACCGGGCGAAGGCCCTTGTAGACGTATCCGCGTTCGAGAAACTTGCCGAAGAGTCGGGCGGTGGACGATTCGTACTCCGGCGACATCGTCAGATAGGGGTTGTCCCATTCGCCGAGGATGCCGAGACGCTTGAAATCGCGCGTCTGGTTGTTCATCGCCGTAGAAGCGTGTTCGCGGCAGATACGGCGGAAACTCGCGACCGGAATGTCGGCTTTGTTCTTGCCTTTGTCGGTCAGCTTGCGCTCGACATGCGTCTCGATCGGCAGGCCGTGGCAGTCGTATCCGGGTACGTACGGCGCGTCGAAGCCCATCATCGATCGTGTTTTGACGACGAAATCTTTGAGGATCTTATTTAACGCGGTTCCGATATGGATGTCGGCGTTTGCGTACGGCGGGCCGTCGTGGAGGATAAACTTTTCGCGGCCCTTTCGGGTTTCGGCGATCTTCTCGTACAGGCCCATCTCGGTCCATTTCTCAAGACGCGCGGGCTCGCTCTGGCCGAGATTCGCTTTCTGCGAGAAATCGGTCTTTGGCAGGTTAACGGTTTTCTTCAGGTCTAATGTTTCGCTCATGGATAAAATCAAAAAGCCCCGAGCTCGTTTTTCAAGCTCGGGACTCATAAGGCAAACTCTTGCGGCCGCTCAACTCTCGTTAAACGCTGTCCCAATAATGTCGATAATAATGGGCGATGGCCTCCGCATATTAATTACTATCTTATCAAAACACTATGGCAAGTTACCAATTACTAAACATTTTGGCGACGAATGACCTCTATCCGTTTGGCCATCCGCAATGCATTACCAACTCGTAAATAGCCGTATCCAGAATACCACTTTGCAAGGCCTTCATTTCTTGCATCCAGTATCATTGCCCTGATCCCTACGATCTCAGACGCAAAACGTGCCGTCGATTCAGCGTGCAGCAGGAGTAACTGACCAAAGCCCCTTTTCTGAAACCGGACATCAACCCCCAGTTGTCCTAACAATAATGACGGTATTTCCCGCTTTATCTTTGGTTTGTCATTCGGGAGAACGTCTTGAGGAATGTGGATCGGGGTGATTGTGTAGTAACCGATGATCGTATCCGGGTCTTGTTCGGTGTCAGTCAGCATATACGTTCGGCTAAGGTCCAAATTGTGATCCTGCAGGGCCTTGTGTTTCAGGAAAAGATCAACACTCTCATCCGAACTCTGAAATCCTTTTCGATCATGTGATTTCGACAGATGCTCAACGATCAAATTCATACGACCAGTTGTCCGTTTGCGATCATTTCCTTGTATTTCTTAACTGCCGCAAGTGATTTTTTCGTCGGTTTAGGCACTGGCCCATCGAGCAATGCGAAAAGGTCTTTTTTCTCAGCTTCCGTCAACTCAAAGCGTTCGTATTTCTCGATGACCTCACGCGCCTTTTCGCTGAGTGTGGTTTCAGTGAACTCCGTCAGGTCCTGGCCTAAAATATAAGCAGCCCTAGAGATCCGTTCCTTGGACTTTGCCGTGAGGCGGACGTTTAGCCGGCTATATTCCTCTTTTGTTGTTTGAACTGCCATACATCTTGTAAGTGGCAAGCTGCCACACTGGAATAATAACAGAGCGTGGCAAATCAAGCAATTATTCTTCCTCGACAGACGCGAGCAGCGGGTATTCGCGGGCTTTTGCGAGGTTCATTGCCTTTTGGGATTTCATATAGGCGATGTCGTAGGGGTAGATGCCGGCGATGCCGACGCCTTCGTTGTGGACCTTCAGCATTATCGCGAACGCCTCGGGCTGTTCCTTCATAAAAACGTATTCGAGCACCCAGATGACGAATTCCATGGTGGTGAAGTCGTCATTGTGTAGCAAAACCTTGAAAAGCTTGGGCTTTTCGAGCTTTGTCTCGGACTCGACCAGGACGTCGGAGCCGCCGTCTATGTCGGGATGATCGGGCATAAAGGCGAGATTAGCACACGAAAACGGGCGATTCTAAGCGTTGGCCGACAAAGTTGTGGACGCCCGGCTCAATTTTCTGCTACCTTTCAGATAGCGCTGTTTACTAAGTATTCAATTTGGTCATAATTACCTGAAAATTCAGGCTGATTAGGCGTTTACGCGAGGAAACCAGAATGAGAAAAGGTTCTGCTCCGGCAAAAACGTTGTCGAAGTCTCGGATTCTGCCATTTGCGGCGTCCGAGGCCGGCCATAAAGGTTCGCGAAGCATTGATCGCGAGGCGTTGGCGAATGTGTTCCGCACGGTCGGGCAGAAGCTTCGCGAAGGCCTATCGACCGAGGCGGAGGCTCTGCTTTCCGAGACGATCATTGCGTTCGATCACACGGCCGACGACCTCGCCAATCTAAAGCGACTGCGTTCATTCAGCCTCGAAACGCTAGGCAAATACAAGGACGCCCTCGAACTGCTGACGCCGTACGAAGACGCGGAAAACCTCGCTCACCTTTCACCCGAAACTCAGGTCCGCGTGACGACCCAACTCGCCATCGGATATAACAACCTAAACGACCATCCGAAAGCCGTCACGCTGCTGAAAGAAAATCATGACCGGGCGAAAGAGGCGAATCTGCTGCCTTTGCTCGGTCCGATCGAAACTGGCCTTGCGCGGGTCTACCGCAAACTGAATGAGTGTGCGATCTGTCGCGATCATGCAGAGAGTGCACTCGGACACTATCGGCACAACGGAGACTGGCTCGGGATGGCCGAGGCGTATCGCGAGATCGCGATCAGTTATCACCAAGAAGGCCGCAGCGAAAAGTCGCTGGAGTATTTCGATCTTGGCATCCAGATCATCGGCGACCGTTCGGCGCCGTTCATGCTGGGCAAGATCTACACGGATATGTCTGGAGCCTACTGGTTCCTGCGGCAGCCTCACAAGGGTATCGAGGCCCTCGAACGTTCGATCGAATTTTTTGACCGCACCGAACACATTCTCAACTCCGTGATCGCCTATAACAACCTCGGCATCAACCTGATGCTGACGGGCGATTGGGCCAAAGCGGAACGAATGATCAGGCGCGCTCTCGACCTTGCGACTAAGTCGAGCCACGCTCATCGGGCCGGCATACTCGATAGCCTCGGCGAGTTGATGATCCTTCGGGGTGACCTGGACGAAGCGAGCAAGCTGCTTGAAGAAGCGGTGTCGATAGCAAAAGAAAAGAAGCGCGAGTGGTACGAAGTTCAGGCGATGCGAAACCTCGCGCGCTGCTACCTGGCGAAGGGTGAATTCGAGCGAGCAGAAAGTAAGGCGAGAGACACGATCGACCTGTCGGGCAAGATCGGCGACAAGCATTACGCGATCATGGCCGGGCTGGTGTTGGCCGAGAGTTTGTTGTATTTGAATCGGGCCGGCGAATGCGAGAACCAACTCCAGATAGTCGAGGAACGCGACCCGACAGCCGACTTTTTTGTGCTCGGCAATATTCAGCGGATCCGAGGACGTGCGGCGGCGGATGCGGGTGACGCGGCACTCGCGGTCCACCACTTCAGCCGCTGTTTGACGATATTCGAAGCGGCGGGCGACCTCTATCACACGGCCCTTGCTAACTTTTTGCTCGGAAGTCATCTGGAACCCGAACATCGCGACCGGGCGATCAAGCATCTGTTGCGGGCCGGCGAAGCATTCTCAACTCTCGGCATCGACGGCCTAGCTGACTCCGCGAAGGAGCATATCGATCGACTGAAAAGTGTTTCAATTTCGGCCGAAGACAGCAGATCGAAACGGTCAAACTCGGTAGTATCGCAGCTGCTGATGGTACGTCTTGCCGAAGCCACTGCTTCGCGGGAGCTACTGTTCCGCGAGTTGATGGCCGTACTGCAGCAGGAAACCGGTGCGAAGAAGATCGTGATCGCACAGCCCAACGGCCAGCGGGTTTTAGAACCCTTCATCACGCATGGATACGCCCCGCAGGACAGCGTCGAGCTGCTGAGAAAGTTTGAGATCGCTCACGAGAAAGGGAGTGAGCCGACGTTTCTGCGGACCAGGGACCTTGCGATCTTAAACATCAAACCGACTAACGGCGAGCCGGCGACGATCCTGATACATCCTCGGTCGGGTGCGACGCTCAACGACGGGTCGAATCTCCAGCCGTTGTTAAGGGTGGTTGAACTCGGCATGGATGTCGTTTCCCTTCGCGAACGTGATACCTCGGTCTCGGTTGAACAGGAGACGAGCCCGTTCACGTCGAGCAGTTTGATGCCGGGCTTCATTCACTCGTCGCCGGCGATGACCGCCCTGGTCGAAGAGGTTTACAAGATCCGCTCATCCGATGTGACGGTATTGGTCACGGGGGAATCCGGAACTGGTAAGGAGCTAGTTTCGCGGGCGATCCACACAATGTCGAACAGGAAGGACAAGGTGTTCGTTCCGTTCAACTGCACTGCGGTTCCGAAAGAACTCGCCGAAGGTCATCTGTTCGGCTATCGAAAGGGTTCGTTCACGGGAGCGATGACAGATTCCCCAGGGATGATCCGGGCGGCGGACGGCGGGACGTTGTTTTTGGACGAGATCGGCGATCTACCGCTCGACGTGCAGCCGAAGCTGCTTCGATTCCTGCAGGAAGGCGAGGTGCAACCGATCGGCGAAAAGCGACCGATCAAGGTCGATGTCCGTATCATCGCCGCGACGAATATGCCGCTTGAAGAAAAGGTTGCTGAGGGCACATTCCGAGAGGATCTTTTCTATCGCCTCAACGTAATTCGCTTGCGTGTTCCGCCGCTTCGAGAACGGCGGTCCGAGATACCGGCGATGGTGAATTATTACATCAACCATTACTCGGCCCGCTTCGGAAAGAGCGACATCACCTTCACTCCGCAGACGGTTGATCTGTTGATGGTCTGCCAGTGGGATGGGAACGTTCGTCAGCTCTGCAACGAAGTTCAGCGAATAATCGCGCGCGGCGTCGACGGCGAGGTTGTAACGCCCGACCACCTTTCACCTGATTTGAAACGTTCCGCCCGGCCGATCGCGAGTTATTCGAACAGCGACCGGGTTGTTCCGATAACCTCGTTCGACGCGCTGGTCGCTCCGTTCGCGAACATTGCCGATGGCGGTACGCTCGATGAAGCTGTATCGAGACTCGAGATGCAGATGATCCGGGCCTCGCTCACCCGGAACAACTGGAATATTTCGCGCGTCGCTACGGAGTTGGGATTGACGCGTCGCGGTTTGTATCTGAAGCTGACGCGATATGGCATTGAGAAGGCGGCTTAGTTCAATAGGTCGTTTTCCATTATCGTCGGAATGTCTCTGGCAGAATGAATAACGCGAACTACCTCGATCGCCTCGCGGTCTGAAAGGTAGAAGATCAAATAAGCATTGTGCGGTAGAACACGGATGCCTCTTCCGTATCGATCTTCCTGACGACCGATCAATTTGTGAACAGCTAACAGGTCGAACTTTTCTGCAAATTGTTCGAGTACACGATCAGCCGCGTCAACATTGTCCTGCGCTATGTAATCCCAGATCTCGTTCAGGTCGCGACGGGCACTCGGTGCGAGTGTGTATTTCATCTGCCCCGTTCCGATTGTTTCTGCTTCAGCCGTTCGCGACCGCGGCGTTTAATGTCTTCGAAAAACTCCTCTTTTTCTTTCTCAGAATTAAGCGTTATTCCTTCGCCTCTTTGAAGCTCGTCGATCCCGATCTGAATGTCCTTGCGAAGGTCATCGATGCGACGTTCGCGTAACCATTCGCGTTCCTCTAAAAGACGTAAGCTCTCACGCACGACCTCGCTCGCGGACGTGTATCTGCCGGACGCTACCTTGTCGTGAACAAATGCTTCGAGTTCTGGTGTAAGAGACACATTCATATCTTTTCTCCAAGACAGAAATTTAAAGGGGATAACGAACTTTGTCAATCTTTGTTATTGACCGCATACGCAGCGGAGTCGTTCGATCATCGGCCCAAGAGCAACAATGGTTTGGGAGATCTCCGCGTCGTCGTTTGTCCGACCCAACGAAAATCTGATCGAACCCATCGCTTTCGAATAAGGAACGTTCATCGCGGCGAGGACGGGTGAGCTGACTTTCGACTCGGAATTACAGGCTGAGCCGGTCGAGACGCAAATGCCCGCTTCATCGAGATAGTGCAGGATCATCTCGCCGTTGAGGTTTTCGAACGAGATGTTGGATGTGTTTGGAAGACGGTTTTTGATATCGCCGTTGACCGAAGAGATATCGAGCTGCTCGACGATTGAGCTTTCGAGTTTGTCCCGGAGCCGACGGATCTCATTCATCGAGGAAAGATCGGCTGCGTATTTCGCGGCGGCACCGAGTCCGGCGATCTGGTGGACAGCTTCGGTACCGGCGCGACGGCCGCGTTCCTGGCCGCCGCCGATCTGGATCGGAGGAAGCTGGACGCCGTCGCGAATGTACAGAGCGCCGACACCTTTGGGGCCGTGGAACTTGTGGGCGGATAGCGATAACAGATCGATACCGGATTGCTGGACATCGATCGGCATCTTACCGGCGGCATTGACGGCGTCGACGTGAAATAGCGCGTCGGAATTCTCTTTGACGATCGCGGCTATCTCGTCAATCGGGAAGGTCACTCCCGTCTCGTTGTTCGCCATCATCACGGAGACGATTGCTGTCTTTGCGTTGAGCGAGTCGACGAGTTGGTCGAGATCCAGATGGCCTTTTTCATCGACCTCGATCCAAGAAACGCGCGTGCCGCGGGATTCGAGTTTTTCGCAGAGCTTTCGGACGGCTTCGTGCTCGACGCGGGTTGTGACGATGTGATCTTTGGCGGATTGCGACTGAAGCGCTCCGAGGATCGCCCAGTTGTCGCTTTCGGTGCCGCCGGACGTGAAAGCGACCTCGGTAGGACTCGACGCACCAACAAATTTCGCTACAGATTCCCTGGCACTTTCGATGGTCTCGCGGGCAGGTTTTCCGGCTGAGTGTGCCGAGGAGGGATTTCCAAATATCTCTAACGCCGCGGTCATTGCCTCGATCACGGCCGGGGTGAGCGGAGTCGTCGCGTTATTATCTAGATAAATGGGCGGTTGCACGCGCTCAATTTACCATTCGGCCTTTCCCAATTACAATTAGACATATTGTGACTGCGAAGTTAAGGATCATGGAGCCGGGCGGAGGGCAACGCGAGTTTCCGCTCGAGCCCGGGAAGAATTACACGATCGGACGTTCGAACGAGAACAGCATCGTTCTCAATGACCGGCGCGTCTCGCGCAAGCACGCGCACATCGTCGCTGATGGGGAGCGGTTTCGGATAGTTGATGGTTATTACGAGAACGGTGCGCTGAAACGAAGCGTGAACCACGTTTTTGTAAACGGCTCGCCGACTCTCGAAAAAGCGTTGGATCAAGGCGATGCGGTCATCATCGGCGAGAGCAGCTTGACGTTCCTGGATGTACTTCCGCAGCCCTTCATCCCGGAACATCACGTGAGCTATGCGTCAGCTTCGGTGGCAGCTCCGGCGGTAGAGCGCCATGCTCCGACTATCGCGGACTCGGCACAGGGTATCGATTACGACGACAAGCCGCTGGGACAGACGCAGATGAAGATCTCGGCGAATGAGATCATCGGTCGTCAGTCGCATTTGTCGATCGAGTCGACAACCGCCACACCTGAGGAGATCAAAGACCTTCGGCGAAAGGCTCGGATGCTCGAGCTGCTGTATGAAATGAGCCGGTCGCTCGGAACGGTGTTCGATCTAAAGGAGATCTTCGACCACGCAACTGATCTGATCTTCCGCGGGAGCCCTGCCGATCGCGTTGTCGCCCTGCTCGCCGATGAAACGCTTGACGGTAAGATCCTCGACTACAGCCTTGTTCCTGTTGGCGTGAAGACGCGCGATGCGAATATCGACTCATCAGCCGACTCGATCACGATCAGCCGCACGATCACGCAAAAGGTGATGCGCGAGAAGGTAGCGTTGCTCTCGCAGGACGCCAAAACCGACGCTCAGTTTCTCGGGGCGGAATCGATCGTCTCGCAAGGCGTTCGGTCTACGATCTGCGCACCCCTTATTACGGAATCGAATGTGCATGGTGTCATCTACGCCGACCGGCTCGATCCGTTTGCCGCGTTCACATCGGATCACCTTGAGCTGATCAGCGCGGTTGCGGCTCAGACGGCAGTAACCGTCGAGACAGTCAAGGCTCACAAGCGGCTTGCGCGTGAAGAAGTCGCGCGAGCGAACTACAGCCGTTTCATGCCCGAGTACGTCGTGAAGCAGCTACTGCAGAACCCCGACTCGTTTCGCCTGGGTGGAGTGAACCAGACCATTACGGTACTGTTCGCCGACATCCGTGGATTCACGGCCATCTCCGAACGCGAGAAGCCTGAGAAGGTGGTCGGGCTGCTCAATAAGTATTTCTCCGCGATGTCGGACATCATCTTTGAGCACGGCGGGACGCTGGATAAATATATCGGCGACGGACTGATGGCGATATTCGGAGCACCGACGGTCGGCGAGGAAGATGCGTTGAACGCAGTGAAGGCCGCGGTCACCATGCAAAAGCAGGTCGCGAAACTCAACGAAGAACTTCGTGCAGAAGGTTATGAGAACATCGCGATCGGCATCGGGCTCCACACCGGCGAGGCAACGATCGGTTATATCGGCTCAGACAAGCGGTCTGAGTATACGGCGATCGGCGATACGGTGAACCTTGCTTCTCGTTTGGAATCGAACGCGGGCGGCGGCCAAATCTTGATGTCGGAGGCAACCGCAGCCGCCAGCGGGAATCTAATTCCTGTAAATCAACGCGAACCGCTGACGGTTAAAAATCGCGTCCAACCGGTCAATGTCCTTGAGGTTCGCTGGGGCTAATTCTGCGTCTTACAACACTTTCGATTTTCCTTGGCAGCCAAGCCGCAAAAGCACTATAATCAACCCACCGCATTTATATGCTGAAGATCTCTTCACTCAAAAAACTCGTGACCGATCAGATGGCCATCGATCTGGGAACGGCAAGCACTATTATTGCCGTTAAAGATCGAGGTGTCGTGCTCGATGAGCCGTCGCTGATCGCCGTCAACGAGTTGACCGAAGAGATCGTCGCGTTCGGACAGGAAGCCGCCGACATGACCGGCCGTGAAGGCCGCGATGTTTCGGTGAGGGCACCGCTGATCGGCGGCGTCGTCGCGGATTTTGAGCGAACGAAGAAGATGCTCGCGAACTTCGTAAAGAAGGCTCGCTCGGGCGGTTCGAACATTGCGCTTTCCGCGATCATGAGCATGCCGTCCGATGTAACGCACGTCGAACAGCGTGCCCTGAGCAATGCCGCCGATGAATCCGGGATCGGCAAGGTTTTCATGATGGAGGAAGGCCTCGCGGCCGCGTTTGGCGCCGGAGTTCTTCCGACTGATAAACGAGCATCGGCGATCGTCGACATCGGAGCCGGGACGACCAACGTGGCGATCATTGCGAAAGGCTCGATCGTTCACTCATCGAGCGATCGTTTCGGAAGCAATGAGATAAACGCCGTGTTGGCAACACATCTTCGACGACATCGCGGGCTGCAGGTGGGCGAAGAGACGACCGAGTTGCTGAAGACGACTTTCGTATCGGCCTTTCTCCCCGACGATATTTCACGTTCTATCGACGTCCGCGGCCGCGATGTCCAGACTGGCAGCCCGGCAGCTGTAGAAATAACGACTGGCGAGGTTTATCCGGTGGTCGAGGCAGTAGTTCGCCGCATCGCGGGACTTGTTAAAGATACGCTCACCGAGCTTCGGCCCGAGGTCGCGGCGGACATCTACGACCGCGGTGTGATCCTGACAGGCGGTGGCGCTTTGCTCGACGGGCTGGATCAATATCTTCGCTCGTACATCAACCTTGCTGTTTCCGTTGCGGAAGAGCCGCGATACGCGACGGTGAACGGGCTGGTGAAACTCTTCGACGATCCCAAGCTTCTTGAACGTGTTTCCCGCAACGACCTCGGCATTCTTCAGAACGCCGAGATCCCTTTCGAAGCCTAATTTCAACTTTATAAGGCGGCCGACTGAGCCGTATCGCTGTTATCAGCAAATCCGCCATTGACCACGCGAAGAACTTTTGCGAGCGATCCGAATTCCTCAGCAAAAGATTCCTTAGAAGTTGTTACGAAAGTCTGCGTCCGGCCTGCAAGATATTCCAGCAGTTGGCCGATGCGGCGGTAATCGAGCTCGGCGTCGATATCGTCGAGTAGGAACAACGGATACTCGCCCCGCTGTTCGAAGAATATCTCGATATTCGCGAGCTGAAGCAGCAATAGTGCGCTTCGCTGCTGCCCGGACGAGCCAAACTTACGGATCTCGCGGCTGTTGAGCGAGATCTCTAGATCGTCGCGGTGCGGGCCGATCAGCGAATGCCCCGATACAAGCTCTGCCTGGACGCGGAGTTCGAGACGCTCTGTGATCAACGCCTCATAATCCGAAAGATCACCCTTCTCCTCGAGCGATGATGCGTATTTGATAGTGATACGCTCGTCGCCAAATAGCCCTTTTGCGAGTGCTGCATTCAGCCTTTCGACGATACGGACACGGGATCGGTGAATTTTGGACGCCATCACCACCAGCTGTTCGTTCCAGGGGGCGAGACTGCCCCTGACTTTGTCCAGCGCCGTCTCGCGGTCGCGGGCCGATTGGAGCAGCGAATTTTTTTGCCGCAGAACGCGCGAATAATCGCCGATCGTCTGAATGTATGGCGGATGGATCGCAGTTATGGAATCGTCTAGAAAGCGGCGGCGATGCTCAGGGGTTCCTCGGACGACCTCAAGCTCATCTGCGTTAAACACTACGGCGTGAAGTTCACCCAAATACCGCTGGATCGTCTCGCGTTTACCATTTACCGCGAAAGCCTTTGAATTACCCTCGATAACGGCGCGAAGCTCATGCTGGATCTCTTCGGAGACCAAAACCTTGCCGGCCACAACCGCCGAGGTTTCATCGAAAGTGATCGCTTCCGACAGCCTTGCCGTCCGGAACGAACGCGTAGTCGCAAGCAAATGGATCGCCTCGAGCCAACTGGTCTTGCCTTGCCCGTTGTCACCTAGTAATATGTTCAGGCCGGGTCCGCAACCGGTTTTACCCCTTAAATTGCGGAAATTCCGGGCCTCGAGTTCGGTCAAAAGCATTAACAAATTTTAGCACGCAAGCTTTCGCCCCAGCCCAAGCAACGGTCTATTTCTATAAACCGTCCGGTCGAAGCAAGCCTAAGTAAGTCAATTTGACTGCCCCCATTCAAATTTTCTGGAGAATAAGGAAATTAGAGATGTAGTTTAAACAAGGGATGTTGAACATCCTTAAACTGCGTTATACTCATCTGAACACTCCAGGGAACATCCAATGCGAGCAATTTCAACGATCATAATTTCACTACTATTATTCTGCGCAGCCTCGGCTCAGCAGAACCTGCAGATCGGGCAGGCAGCCCCGGAGTTTGCGGCGCAAACTCTTGATGGACAAACAGTTAACCTAAAGGACCTTCAGGGAAAGGTCGTTGTTCTTACCTTCTGGTCGACCAAATGTGCGATCTGCCATGCCGAGATCCCCAAACTCAACCAGATCGTCGAGCGATACAAGGGACAGGATGTGGCGTTCCTTGCGTTGACGATGGAGAACGAGGCGAAGGTAAATCCATACCTGCAAAAGACGCCGTTCAAATATACGATCCTGACCAACGGATTTGGAGTAGTTCTCAAATACGCGAACATGACCAAGGACGGCGGCATAAATATGGGCTTTCCTTCGTATTTCCTGATCAATAAGCAGGGAGCGATCAGCCTGAGGGCCGAGGGTTGGGACAAGTCGGCGAATCTCGATAATCAGATCTCACGCCTGCTCACGGAATAGGTCGAGGACACAGAAAATATTGCCCGGCTGATCTTGAATCGGCCGGGTTTTTCTTTTTGAAAAGGTTGTTATCAACCGGACTTTTGTTTATAGTCATTTTCTTGGCCGTCGGTCATTTGGAGAGGTAGCCTAATTGGTAAGGCAGTAGTCTTGAAAACTACCGCGAGTGATCGCTTGCAGGTTCGAGTCCTGTCCTCTCCGCCATTCATTTCACCTCAAGACAAAATTATTACAGTTTATCGGCCACATTCTTCTTGCCACGACTTTCCGTTTTGGTATAGCCTGAATGAGTACTCATTCATTCGATAATGGCTCGTGGTTCCAAAGAAAGCGTAGCGGTTAGGACGGTAGTTTCCGATAAGCGGGAGGCGATCCTTCGCGCTGGCGTTCGTGTATTCGCGGCGAAGGGATTCTTTAACTCCAAGGTTGCCGACATCGCACGCGAGGCGGGCATCGCTGACGGCACAGTCTATATA
>JBEBGW010000351.1:0-4669 GCA_040081025.1 Pyrinomonadaceae bacterium
CTCCGTGAGGGCTGCATCATCCCGAATCTGGGCGGTGGGCTTTGTCAGATCTCAAACGCCCTTTACGACGCGGCGTTACAGGCGAATCTCGAGATCGTCGAACGCCATCGGCATACGCAGATCGTCACGGGCTCGCTCGCCGAGCACGGCCGCGACGCGACGGTATTTTGGAACTATGTCGATCTGCGTTTCCGATCGTCGAAGCCTATCCGCATTGAAGCCAGACTGGATTCAGAAAATCTTATCGTCGAGTTCCGAGGCGAAAAGGTTACCGAGAAGACGCTCCATCAGATCAGCTCGCGAAATGCCAAAGCGGCAGAGATCGGCTCCTGTGCAACCTGCGAAGTAGGCGATTGCCATCGCGTGGTCAAGCCGGCATCGGAACGAAATTTTGGCCGGTCCGCCTGGCTCGTCGACGAGTTTATGCCTGAATTCGACGAGTACCTCCAACGCGAACGGTCGAACGCCGATCTGCTTTGCGTCCCGATCGATGGGAAACGATTTCGCAGGTCGAACTACGCTTGGGACACGCGCGGATTCAAGCAGGTGCAACAGAGTTTCTTTGTGACCGCGATCCGCTCGTATCGCTCTCGCAAGCTCGCGGCTCAAGGAGCGGCACGGCAGCGAAATTTGCTGGATATGTATGAGGCATTGGCCGAGAGTTATGCGAAACGACTCTCGTACGACTGCCTTCACGTGACGGTGCAGCAGAACCTATTGCCTTACCTCTGGCTCCGCGGACATCTTGGCGGGCGAACGTTCGATGTATTGATGACCGCCCTGCCGATGACGCAGATCCAATCCAAACTCGATCGTGCCGCCGCATTGCACCCCGACAGCACGACGCTCGGCGATTTCCGTGCGGATCCGTCGCTTGTCACCGCTGAAACTGAAGCGTTGAAAAATGCCAGACACATAGTCACGCCGCACTCGGGAATCGCGTCGCTCTTTGGCGAGAGATCCGTGTTGCTAGATTGGAAAATGCCGGAGGCGAAGGCGGCGGTCCGTCCCGAAAAAACCGAACCCACGATCGTCTTTCCCGCATCGACCGTTGGCCGAAAAGGCTGTTATGAACTTCGCGAGGCCCTGCGCGGTCTTGATGTAAAGCTCATCACGCTTGGCCCGTTCATCGAGTCCGCCAATTTCTGGGACGGATTCGATGTCGAGCGAGGAGCCACGGACTGGCTCGAGCGGGCCGATCTCGTAGTTCTGCCCGCGTTCGTCGAGCACAAACCTCGACGACTTATCGCCGCGGTCGCCGCCGGAATTCCCGTGATCGCATCGGATGATTGCGGAGTCAGTCGCGTTGCGGGTGTAACTGTTGTCGACGCAGGAGATTCGTCTTCGCTCGCCGGGCATGTCCGCGCACTTCTGGCAGGCAAACTTCGGAAGTAATTGAACCATTGAAAGCAACTAATCGGCCCTGTGAACGCTCAAAGGAGTAGGTTCAGCCCGCGAGGCTTGCGATGCGATTTGCCCACATTTCCCTATTCCTCTTCTTCCTTTGTGCCGGAGCGTTTGCTCAGCCGCCAAGGCCTGTTGGAGATGCGCCGTCTGACGCGGTAGAAGACGTATATCTTGCCCGCGATGATGGCGAGGGCAAGGCAGGCGAAGTAACTTCGGTTTTTACTCCGAATGACATACCGATTCACTGCATCGTTGTGTTGGCGAAGCCAGACCCAGCGGCGGTCCGGATGAATTTTGTCGCCGTTAAGGTTAATGGCGTGAAGCCCGATTCGAGGGTGGTTTCAGCGTCGTTCGCGACGCAGCAGGGCCAGGACCGAGTGTTCTTTACGGGAAAGCCGCACGGGAAATGGACTGCAGGCAGTTATCGGATCGACGTTTTTGTTAACGACAAGCTCGAAAAGAGCCTCGACTTTGAAGTGAAGGGCGGCGTCCTGCCGGCCGCATCTAACTTTGTCCCGACGAAGCCCAAGCCTCGCAAGCCTGTCAAAAAGAATTAAAAAAAGGCGGCCCGATATGAGCCGCCTTTCGTATTAAATTGTCGATCGCCTTTACCAGCGATTGCGTCCGCCGTCGAAGTCGCGGTTGCCGCCCCCGCCATATCCGCCGCCGTTGCCGCGTCCGCCGCGACCACCACCACCACCGCCAAATCCACCACGGTCTTCACGCGGCTTTGCCTCGTTGACCTTGAGCTGACGGCCTTCGAAATCGCTGCCGTCGAGTTCCGAGATCGCTTTGTTGCCGTCTTCAGCAGACGCCATTTCGACGAATCCGAAACCGCGCGAGCGGCCCGTTTCACGGTCTTCGACAACGGTAGCCGATTCAACGGTTCCGACGCCTGAGAAAAGTTGTTCCAATTCTGAATTGCCCGTCGAGAAGGGCAAGTTTCCTACGTAAAGTTTCATTGTCTGAATGTCCTATTTCCTCTGTCTGAGGATCAACGGAAGCGTAGGTCTAACCGGAGAAACGGTCTGCTCCGGTCCGACTGTGCATTTGCGGCTCGAGGGACTACTGAGCTGCTTCCAAAACCAAAAAACTGCCTTACCCTCGAACTTCCAAAACACGCCGCCTAGATGAAACTTTTTCGGCCGGGCGCATCACCGTTGATGCGCGAGAGAAGGATTAACAGACGTAATAATGCACTTTTGACCGCGCCCGTGCAAGTCCAAGATGGCTCAATTAGCCTCGAGCGCTTTCCTGATCTCATCGAGCGAATCAATGACCGACTTGTAGCCCAGCTCGATCAGCTCGTCGCGTTTGCTGATGTCGTCCGGGCGGATGTGAGAGATCTCAGGTTCGAGGATGACGTCGGCTCGATAGTGCTGATTTTTCGAGGTCGTGCGGAGCATGATCATCGCCGATTGGAAAAAAGATCCGACGAGGGTCGTCGGCAAACCCCAATTTATACTGCCGCAGGTGATCAGATCCACAGCGATGATTACGTCGGCACCCATCCTTTTGACCGCACGCGTGGGTATCGGCGAGACGACACCGCCGTCAACAAGGTTCCTTCCATCGTCGTTTACGGGAACGAACACACCGGGAATCGCGCAGCTAGCTCGGATAGCGTGGGTCAGGTCGCCGGTGTCTTTAAGATAGATCTCTTCGCCGGTTTCAAGGTCGCACGCGACAGCGGTGAACGGGATCCGCAGGTCTTCGAATCGCGTCACCGGAAAGGTCTTTTCGATAAAGCCCTTCATCGCCGCGTTCGACAGAAACCCCTTCGGCGAATACGAGAACCCCGCGACGCCGAACCAACTGATCTTCTTCCCGACGTCAACGATCTCATCGACCGTTAGGCCCGCGGCGTAAGCTCCGCCGACGAACGATCCCGCGGACGTGCCCGCGATCAGGTCGATCGGGATATTGTTCTCGACGAGTGCCTTCAACACGCCGACGTGGGCAAACCCGCGTGCGCCGCCGCCTGAAAGTGCTAGTCCTACCTTTTTCGCCATAACTGCTGGAAATTGATTTTAGCTACCCGCTGTGAAAAACTAAACCGCTCGATCGAGATGTCACTTCACGAATCCCAACAAATAGACCGTCCATCGCTGATCTCCGATACAGCCGCGGGCGAGCGGGCTTGCCCTGTTTGCAGCCGCGAGTCGATAGAAGACTTCGAATCGGTATCGGGTCTCGATGAGGATGTCCGTCGTCTGCTCGTCGCGAATGCCTCCGACAAGGATGGTTTCGATGAAGTGTGCAGCCGCTGCGTCCGGATATTTTCGCGGGCAAAGGACCAGATCGTCGCCGACGCTGCAGTTCAGAAAGACGGCTCGCACGTACTCTCGACTCCCCTGCGGCTCGATGCCGATGAGCGGTTCACCGGCAAGGGCGTAACGATCGCGTTTCTCGACTCGGGATTCTATCCGCACGTCGATCTGACCTCACCTCGAAACCGTATCGTCGCGTATCGAAGCCTCATCGACCCTGATGGCAAACTCGATTCGCTTTTCCAGCCGGACGTTGCGAGCTGGCATGGAATGATGACGTCCGTCGTCGCGGCCGGAAACGGGACGCTCTCGAACGGCTTCTATCGCGGCCTAGCTCCGGATTCGGACGTCGTGCTGGTGAAGCTCGCACGCACCGGACGGATCACGGATGACGATATTCTCGTCGGCCTCGCATGGGTGTTGGAGAATCGCCAGAAATACGGTATCCGCGTGGTCAATATTTCGGCGGGCGGAGATGACGAACAGAATTATTTGACAGATCCGCTCTCGCAGATCGTCGAAGAATGTTCGCGGGAAGGGATCGTGGTGGTGTGTGCGGTCGGCAACGCCGGACACCTGCCGAATCACCCGGTCGTGCCGCCCGCGAGTGCTCCGTCATGCATCGCCGTCGGCGGACTCGACGACAACAATTCGCTTGATCGTGCCCGACGCGGAATGTACCGCTCGTCGTATGGTCCTACCGTCGACGGACTGCAAAAACCCGAGGTCATCGCTCCGTCGATCTGGGTTCCGGCCCCGATCCTTCCAAATACGCCGACCGCCCAACAGGCGGCCTTGTTGAAGCAGCTCGATGCCGCTGAGGACGACGACCTTCATTCGATCATCGGACAAAACGAAGGAGTCGATGGCGAACTCGATGCCGCACTCGACCGGCCGGTTCACAGCATCCGCCAGATCCTCACGCGCAAGATCCGCCGCGAGACCGTGATCACAAAGCCCTACAAATACGGCGCCGGCACGTCGTTCTCCGC
>JBEBGW010000352.1:0-4658 GCA_040081025.1 Pyrinomonadaceae bacterium
GCGTTTCTCGAGGAATGCATCGAAGCGGTCCTCGATCTCGCGTGACGGCCCCATCTGCAGGAACGGATGCCTGAAATATCGGAGCGGCGTCTTTGTGTCGTTGGAGATCTTTCGGGATATCACTTCACCGCGGATGAAGTCGTCCTGATACATCTCGAGCGGTGTATCCTTCAGGCCGGCGTGCCCGAAGGTGTGATTGCCGAGCTCGATGCCCGAGCCCGCCCACGACCGCAGGATCGCGATCTTCTCCTCGACCTCTTCCGCCGAATAATAGAGCTGCCCTTCG
Organism: Pyrinomonadaceae bacterium; assembly: GCA_040081025.1. GTDB lineage: Bacteria > Acidobacteriota > Blastocatellia > Pyrinomonadales > Pyrinomonadaceae > OLB17. The sequence goes on from JBEBGW010000352.1 coordinate 287, forward strand.
TTTACGAAGACTACGGCCGGGATCTTTTGCGATCTCAAAGTATTTGTGAACTGCCTCGTCATTGCGGACAATTCTTTCAGTGAACCGACCGGACCGTTGTGCGGTGCGTCGTCGATCGTGATCGCGATCGAGCGCGATTGGGGATGCGACACGAGCGTGAAAGATAGCGTTATCAGGACAAACGCGAAGAGATGGATGATCTTGTTTTGTTCTCTCATTTGGGTAGAACACTGGCCTCCGCAAGCTGCGCGCTTGCGGAGTTCGAAAGTAGGAAGATGATCAGGATCGAGAGAAGAGAAGAATTCTTCATGCGTCAAAGATAGCCGAGAATGTTTAAGTCGCAAAGGCCAATATTGAGCGGGCAAAAAGACATTCGAGACTAGTCGCCGCCGACTCGCTAAGTTTGATCAGTGGCCGCGAAACGTTCGGTCATCGGCAGCTTCTTGATCAGCAATACGAGTACGGCGGCGGCCATTGCCGAGCATGAAAGATAGAGGATACCTGCCGAAAAGCTGCCGGTGTTCTTGACCAGATAGCCCACCACATAAGGGCCGACGAATCCGCCGAGATTTCCGATCGAGTTGATCATTCCGATGCAGGCGGCCGCGGCGGATTCGGTAAGGAATGCCGTAGGCAAAGACCAGAACGCCGGCAATGCGCTGTAAGTGCCGATGCCTACAAGACAGAACATCGCAACTGCCAGGACGGCATTGCCGTTCGCGTACGCGATAGAGCTGAGAAACAATCCGATCGACACGCACAGGAACGACAGCGATGTATGCCACCGCCGTTCACCGGTCCGGTCGGACGAAGTCCCGACCAGTATCATCGCGACAAGCCCGCCGATATACGGAAGTATCGCGACCAATGAAACCATCAGGTTAGAGAACCCGGAGAGTTCTTTGATTATCGTCGGCAGGAAAAAGCTAAATCCATAGGCGCTCGTTACGGAGCAGAAATAGACCAGGGAAAGAAGAATAACGCGGCGATCCGAGACGGCCTGAAGCATCGTGAACTGCTGCCGCGAATGCTTGACCAGCTTTTCGCGCGCTAATTCGGCTTCAAGCCAGTCGGTCTCTTCTTCCGGAAGCCATTTTGCCTGTCGCGGTTTGTCCGTCAGGTAGAACAGGGTCACGAAGCCAAGTACCACAGCCGGGAGCCCTTCCAGGATGAACACCCAGCGCCAACCGGCAACGTCGAGCCAGTTTATCCCCAGGATCAAGCCTGAGATCGGAGCGCCGATGATATTGGCGACCGGGATCGCGGCCATGAACATCGCGACGGTCTTTGCGCGATGCCGGTAAGGGAACCAGTGGCTCAGGTAGACGATAACGCCAGGGAAGAAACCCGCCTCCGCAAGTCCGAGTAGGAACCGGACGATGTAGAACTGCGTCGCGTCCTGGATGAATCCCATCATCGTCGCAAGAATTCCCCACGAGACGATGATGCGGGCGAGCCACTTCCGGGCGCTCCAGCGTTCGACGATCAGAGTTCCGGGGATCTCGAGAATGAAATAGCCGATGAAGAAAATGCCGGCACCGAATCCGAGGATCTCCGGATCGAAGCCGAGGTCACCGGTCATTTCGAGCGCCGCGTACCCGACATTCACGCGATCGATGAACGCAACGATGAAAAGTAGGATAAGGAAGGGCAGAAGGCGACGGGTTATTCGGCTGACCGCGCGCTGTTCGAGTGAAGTGGCGGAGTTCATGTTGGTCGCGACGGAGAAAAGGGCCGAATTAGTTTATGTTTGTAAACCAAATCTTTGCAAGTAACAACCTCGTAGGTAGGATGACGCTTTGCGGTCGTCCTTTTAAGCACTGGCAAAATAGTACTGATCGCCGTTAATATAGCCGCACTATGCAGAACCGAAAAATACTCATCGCCGTATTTCTCGTCATCGGCTTCGCCGGTTTCGCTTCCGCCCAATTCGTTCGAACGAACGGCCATAAGTTCGAGGTGAACGGAAAGCCTTATTACTTTGTCGGGACGAACTACTGGTACGGAAGTCTGCTCGGGCTTGAGAAGGACGAGAAACGCGGGCTCAAGCGGCTTCGCAAGGAACTGGATTTTCTGAAGTCGCAGGGGGTGACGAATCTGCGTCTGCTCGGCGGTGCGGAAGGTTCGGGGTTGATCAACGGCGTGATCCGGGTCGGCCCGCCGCTGCAGCCGACTCAGGGACAGTTCAACGACGACGTGTTGAAGGGCCTGGACATCGTGCTCGCGGAGATGGGCAAACGCGATATGAAGGGCATTATTTTCATCAGCAATAACTGGGAATGGAGTGGCGGGTTTCAGCAGTACCTGATCTGGAACGGACTGGTGCCGAAAGATCAGGAAACGCGGAAGCTCACGTGGGACGAGCAGCGTGACATCGTCTCGAAGTTCTACGGCTGCGCGAAGTGTAAAGAGAGCTACAACGCCCACTTGTCGCGACTAGTCGATCGCAAAAATACGGTGACCGGCAAACCGTACACCGAGGACACGGCTATAATGGCCTGGGAAGTTGGTAACGAACCGCGGCCGATGCGGCCTTACGCGCATAACGATTACAAGGCCTGGATCAGCGATGTGTCGGCGTTGATCAAATCCAAAGACAAGAACCATCTCGTCACGATCGGCCATGAAGGATTCATGGGTACGGAAAGTCTAGAGCTGTTCGAGCAGATCCATGCAGACAAGAACGTGGACTATCTTGCGATACATATCTGGGCGAAAAACTGGGGATGGTTTTCGGGCGAGAAGGTGGCGGAAGGTTTCCCGAATGTGCTGCAGAAAGCATCGGACTACATCGCTCAGCACGTGCCGGTCGCAAAGAAACTGAACAAGCCGCTCGTGATCGAAGAGTTTGGTTTGCCGCGCGATCATCATAGTTTCGACCCTGCGGTATCGACAGAATTTCGAGACAAATATTTCGCGAAAATACTTTCGTATATCGGCAATCAACCGGGAGGCGAATCGGTGATCGCCGGCGCGAACTTCTGGGCGTTTGGCGGAACGGCGAGGCCGATCAAGGGACAGATCTTCTGGAAGGCGGGCGACGAATATATGGGCGATCCGCCGATGGAAGAGCAGGGGCTGAACACGATCTTCGATAGCGACAAGACGACGTGGCAGGTTCTGAACTCGACGGCAAAAGCAATACGAGGTAAGTGAGCCTAATCGGAAAATCTGCCAACACCGAGAGCGTCGGCGACTCGATTGATATAGTTGAACCAGGACGCGATCAGCGTGATCTGCAGGATCGCCTGATCGTTGAATCCCGCGGCACGAAGACGCACGTGATATTCAGGCGTGATCTTCACGGCGTCCTTTGTTAGCTGCACCACGTACTCGATCATCACCTTCTCGGCATCGGTGATCGGAGCGGTTCGGTAGTCTTCACGGATCGCCGCGACAAGCTCTTCATCCAAAGTTGCTCTACGCAGAAACTCCGCGTGCGATTCCAGTCAGTAAAAGCAGTCGTTGGTGTCGGACACCATCGTCGCGATCATCTCGTGCTGGCGACGGCCGAGTGGAAGATCGGGCGACATCAACGCGCCGAAGGTCGAGAACGCGTGATACATCGCCGCCGGAATAAGCGTGTGCGATTCAACGATTGACTCCTCGGTTCCCGTCACGCCGGCCGTCGATTCTTCGTACTCCTTCGGGTACATCGCCCGTTGCTTTAGCAGCAGTTCGAGCAATTCGCCCTCAGCATCTTTCAACGGAACTGTTTTGATCCAGGCCATTCAGCTTCCTCGCTTGCTTCGAAAAAAATAGTAAACAGGCAAGCCCAAGAATACCAGCCCGATGCCCATCAAGGTACGAACGGGATCACGCATCCCGATAAAGAACAGGACGACTGCCGTGATCACGAGAAACACCAACGGCGTCAGCGGATAAAGCGGAGTCATGAATCCTGAGTGTTCCCGCCGCCGGAAAACGAACACCGAAGCTACCGTCGCGCCGATGAACAGAACGACGACAAAAAAGAAGAGGGACAGGATCTCCTGAAAACTTCCGGAGAAGATCAGGATAACCGCAAGTACCGCCTGGATCGCGATCGCACGATACGGCGTTTGAAACTTCGGGTGAACAGCGGCGACTCCGCGAAAGAACAGTCCGTCCTTCGCCATCGCGTAGTAGAGCCGCGGCGAGACCATCATGTACGCGATGAGCGAGCCCAACACCGACGCGACGACGACCGACGAGAAGATCGCCGCACCTGCCGAACCGAACAAAGCTTCGCCAACCTGGGCGGCAAATGTCTCGTCGCTCGTGATACTTGCGACCGGGACGAGATACATAAAGACGCCGCTGACGGCGATGTAGATCACGGTCAGGATGAGTACGCCGATGATCAGCGCTCGGGGAAGATTGCGTTCTGGAT
>JBEBGW010000353.1:0-4649 GCA_040081025.1 Pyrinomonadaceae bacterium
CAACGCGGGGCGTGAATCCGAGACCGCCATCCCGCCCGATGAAACCACGACGTTATAGCTCATGTTCAACTCCATGCGACGGCCGTTGATATTTTTGATGAGCCATTTTCCCGCAGCCGGAACGTATTCGGCCTTTGCTTCGAACCGATTTAGATTGTAGGCGCGATTGTCGGGAGCATGGTTCTGCAAGATTCGAACAGACGCATTTGGATTATTGTTTAGTGCCGGTTCGTCGATGAACGAGCCATCGTCAGCAAGGGTGTATTTTGTGACGACGTGTAAGAACTGATTCGGCCCGGGTTGTGCAAATATCAGTAGTTTGAACTTAGAGTCAGGCGGCATCGTCGCGTGATCAGTATTAAAGATGTTCCATTTGCCGTTGTAGTACCAAGCACCGATCGGATGCGGATTTAGAACAGCCGTGTTTCCGACGGGCTCGGCGACGATTATCGCGTTCGGATTGCCGTCAAGACCTGTAGCGTTGATCGTCGCTCTTGACGCTGTGATATTTCTAGCGCTCGTTGTCAGCGTGAATTCCTGCGCCTGCCCTATTACTACAAGAAGAAACTGAATAAAAATAGCTCCGACGATGCCCTTGATTCTCACTTGCGTTTGGCTCCTTTCTTATTCTCGAGTCGAGCAAGGCGTTGGGCGAGGCGTTCGATCATAGCCTGTTGAGTTTCTAGCTGTTTTTGCTGGGCCTCGATCTTTTGCTGCTGCTCGATGAAAGCGTTGACGAAAACTACGCTTAGGCGGTCGTATTTGACGCCTTCGACCTCTCCTTTATCGTTGTAGGTGACGAATCTCGGATCGATCTTCGCGACATCTTCGGCGCCAAAGCCGACATCGCGCATCCCGCCGTCTTTCCAGTCGAAACTTACCGGCCGCAGCTTATTTACAAAGCTTAACCCTTGCGAAAACTGGCCGATATTCGTTTTGTATTTTAGCGACGAAGAGCACGTCGAGATCTCATTCGAGGCATTGCGACAAAGGCTCACCGCTCCCGCCGAACCGAGAGTGATGACCGCTACTTCACCGGTTGGAGCGATTGTTATCCGGTCGGTGTTGTTTGTGCGGAGAGCAACCCTGTGATTGGTCATTGACCCGTAGAGAACCCCGGAAACCTCAGCCCCGAACAAGCCCTCAACATCGTTAGCTGTATCGCGAACAATCGAATAGGTGGCCCCGGCCTTGTAAACGCCAGCGACCGCGCTGGTGACAACCGGCGTTTCCATTGGGCCGACGGTCAGCCGATGGTTTGGCGCCGTTGTGCCGATGCCGACGTTGGTGTCAGCCATTGCGCCGTTTACGCCGTTGATGCTGCCCAGAACGAGCGAATTACCCTGCGTCACAAGGGAACGAGAACCGATAGCAGTGGCGTTGATCAGATTGTCGACACCGACACTGGCCTCGACACCGATGATCGTATTGCCGCCGCCCGTCGAGTTCGCTCGGCCTGCACTGTCCCCGAAGAATGCGTTGCTGCTGCCCGTCGTGTTCGAGATGCCTGCACCCAACCCGAAGAATGCGTTTCTGCTGCCCGTCGTGTTCGATTGGCCTGCACCCGACCCGAAGAATGTGTTGCTGCCGCCCGTCGTGTTAAAGAAGCCTGCTTGCCTCCCGAAGAATGCGTTGCTGTTGCCAGTCGTGTTCGAGAAGCCTGCTTGCCTCCCGAAGAATTCGTTGCTGCCGCCCGTCGTGTTCGAGAAGCCTGCACCCGACCCGAAGAATGCGTTTCTGCCGCCCGTCGTGTTCGATTGGCCTGCACCGTCGCCGGCAAACAGGTTGTCCGTTCCGGCATTCGACAGAACGCGGTTGCCACTGATTTGAAACTCTCCGGCATTTAGGATGTTTGCGCTCCCTCGTCCACTGATCCAGAAATTGGTTGATGACTGCGCAACGGCTTGCTGGTTCTGAATAAAATTCGCACCGCCGGTGGCAGTCGTTACATACTGATTTGCCGCGACTCCGCCGAGCTGTGTCGCATTTGTCGCCGTATCGGCAGTCGTCGCGTTTAGGCTGCGGATCGCGTACGGGGCCGAGGTTACGGGCTGCCTCGGGCTGAGTTGGGTAAATGCACCGCCGCCCGCCGTGCGAACGGCAATGTCGAGAAATCTGCTTGCTCCGGGCAGAGCCGCCGCTCCAAAATCGAGCGACACCGAAAATATCCCGCTAGAGACAGCAACATTGAGCCGCTGAGCAGTCGAACCGATTTGTGTTCCACCGCTTACCGAGTCAAATAGTTTGAACTCAAAGTCGTAATTGCCATTCGCCGGGTTGCCGCCGTTATTGAGTTGTCCCTGATGCGAAAATGCAGTTGTCTGAGCCATTGCGGTCGAAACCACCAATACCGACATCAGAACCAGACTCGCTAATGGCCTTATATTCATAATTAGCTCCAAGCTTGAATAAATTTCTGGCAGATTTCCGATAGTCCAGTTATAATCTCTCTATCTGGTCAAGTCCTGAAAGAGTTCGGAAAAGTTCTGAATTGTTTGGAAAATGAACAATAACGGGCACCACAGGCGGCATTTTGAGTTTGCCGAATACCGTCTTAATCCGCACGAACGCCTTCTTACAAAAAACGAAAAGCGCGTGGCTCTAACGCCGCGCATACTCGATCTGTTGATCGTGCTGGTCGAGCACGATGGCGAACTTGTCACCAAAGAAGCTCTGCTCGATTCGATATGGGCAGATAATTTTGTCGAAGAAGGCAACATCAGCCGTGCCGTCTCGACCCTTCGCAAGAATCTGGGAACGCAGGCGAATGGCAGCGATTTTATCGAGACGGTGCCAAAGCTCGGGTACCGTTTTGTTGCGCCGGTTGTGGAAGGTACTGACGATGTCGCCATCCCCACACCAGCCAATGGTACTTCCGTTGGTTCTAGAAAGATTTTGCTTGCAGGTGGCCTAATTGCGTTCCTGATGATTACGGGTTTGGGGATCTTTTTCTGGCATAGACAGTCGATGGAAACCGCCAAGCTCCTTTTAATCGATCCTTCGGCGGCGATCAGGCTTACCGACGATCCGAAACACGATACGATCCCGCGTTGGACCGAGGATGGGCGGCTCCGTTTCTGGCGAATTGATGGGAAAACTCGACATGCCGAGTCCCTGATAATGAACGCAGACGGGACAGATCAGACAAAAGTTCGCGATTCCATCGGCACATGGTCGCCTGATGGCAGCAAGGTCATCTTTACCAAAGTCGGCGATGACAAGGGTCCGTATCTCGCAAATTCCGACGGCTCCAATGAGGTCGCCCTGCCATTCCTGCGTGCCAATTTCGACTGGTCGGCCGACTCTACGAAGATCGTTTATCAGGCAAGGACCGAAGACAAAAGCGCCGAGATATTTATTTATTCGCTTGACACGGCAAAAAAAGTGAATGTCACGAATCATCCCGCTTTTGATGCCGATCCGAGTTTTTCGCCCGATGGCAAACAAATTGCATTTGCCAGCGGACGCGACGGTAATACCGAGATCTACTTGATGAATTCGGACGGAACAAATGTCCGCAGATTGACCAACCATCCCGCTTGGGACAATCATCCGGTTTTTTCGCCGGACGGAACGCAGATCGCATTTCCGTCGGATCGAGAAAATGAAAATTCGAACGTATTTCTGATGAATACAGACGGCACCAACATTCGTCGTTTGACCGATTGGCCGACGAATGAAACGGTTGAACCCGGATGCTGGTCGCCCGATGGCACACGCATAGCTTTCTTCTCGGACCGCGACGGGAACGACGATATTTTCGTGATTGGAGCAGAGGTCGAGCAGCCCGGGCTTGTTCTGGCCGATGAGGCTAACAACATAAGCTATCCTTCCTACTCGCCCGACGCCACGAAGATCGTCTATCAGGCGGAGCTGCCGGACAAGACCGGCGAAGTGCGTATCCTCGATCTGGTGACCAAACAGAGTCGTTTTGTCGTAAAAACGCAAAATGTCGACGTCGCCCCAACCTTCTCGCCGGATGGAACGAAGATCGTGTTTCAGAACAAGCTTGGATCGAACACCGAAATTTGCCTGATTGATCTGAACGGAAGCGGACTGCAAAACCTTACAAACAATGCAGCCCGCGATGGTGCTCCGTCGTTCTCGCCGGATGGCAGCCGAATAGTCTTTTCTACAAACCGTGACGGAAACTCCGGAAAATACAATCTTTACATGATGAACGCCGATGGCAGTGATCAAAGGCTGATCTATTCGGCACCGGATGGGATGAGCGGTTCGGCCGTGTGGTCACCGGACGGGATGAGCGTGCTTTTTGCTAACGATTTTGCCATGGATGGCAATTTCGAGATCTTTCGGATCGCAGCCGAAAAAACCGGAACCGCCGAACGGCTGACGTTTCGCCCGCGGGCGGACGACACTCCGGCGATCTCGCCCGACGGCCGGCGTATCGCATTTTCGAGCAACACAGACGGGAACTGGGAAGTGTACATCATGAACGCGGACGGAACCGCTCAGCTGAGGTTAACCAGAAACCCTGCGAATGACGGCATGCCGCATTTTTCACCGGACGGAAAGAAGATAATCTTCAGTAGCGATCGCAGCGGAAAGCACGCAATCTACGAGATCGAAATACCGCGATGAATCAGAAAGACAAAACGCTGGATGAAGCAAGAGAGCGTGTTCGCGAG
>JBEBGW010000354.1:0-4642 GCA_040081025.1 Pyrinomonadaceae bacterium
CCACATTCCGCCACCGCGTGTTTCGATCACCAACGACCGAATTTTCGCTATAAAGAATCGCCGACGCGGCTTCCATGCCGCCGCTGACGCTGTTTGACTGGATGTTGGCGAGCTTTTCGTAAGAGAACGGGCCGACGTAGCTGCTGTAGAAAGCGAGAGCCTGCTTCGTTGTGTTATCGAAATCGTAGAAGCCTTTGTCGCGATCCTGTCGATAGACCCAAGTCTGGATCGACTTGCCTTCAAACTCATCGACGTACTGCACCGCAAAACGGGCCACGCCAAGAACGTATAGCCACGAAGCGATCGGCACGCCCTGTTTCCAATGCGTTAGCCGTTTGTTGCCCGGCAGGTCGGTTTCTTCGAGTTTCAATCCGTTCGAAACGACCTGATAATGATTAGGAGCGGTAACGATGAACTCGCACATCGCCTTATCCGACGGGTGATCGACCGTCGGCAGCCAATTGCGACCTTTGTCGGGCCAGTTATCGCTGAAGAAAGTGCGGTCGCCGTATTTGTTGTTCGCAATCTTGAGGCCGGTAGCGGGAATACCTTTATAGAAGATCGTAAATTTATCGCGTTGGTTCGCCGTGGAAGCGGTCGACGGCTTGATATTCAGAGCATTGTTTTCGTGGCGATACTCAACCGCCTTGCCGTCGCGCATGACGCGGCTAACACTCATTCCCTTGCCATTCACAGCGTTGCTGGTATTCGTCAGATCGAGCCTAAGTTCACCGACCCCGTCGGCGAGAAACCTGACATCAACCGTCGCCTCGGCGACGATCTCATCGGTAGTATCGGACAACTCGATCTTGAAGACGTAATTGATCACGTCGATCTTCGGATTCTTTGGATAGGTGTCAAAGTACACCACCGCTGCACCGGCCGTAGAGCCGATATTCAGGAACAATCCGATCAGTAGAATTCGGAGAAAGATTTTCATATTCGTTTAGTTATGTTCGACGGTGAAACTACTTCTTTAATGGCAACGCTGATGCTGGACGAAACTGGATCAAGCCTCGTTCAGTCATTGTTCGCTCGATCTCTTCGACAGTTGACGGAACAAAGGCACTGAGATTCTCTGCCCCGTCAGCCGTCACGACAACCACGTCTTCGATACGGACATAAAGCTTTTCTTCATGGATCCAGATCATCGGGTCGATCGTGAAGACCATTCCGGGCTCGAGCTTTACACCGCGAACCTGCCCAACATCGTGAACCGCCATGCCGACCGGATGTTGGAAGTGACCTCGAAACTTGAGACCTTCTCTCACGGCTTTCAGGTGAGCGGCGTTCTCAAACGTTTTGCCAACCAGATATGCCTCCATATCCTTGGCCGCCGAATCAAGGACAAAATCCGCCGTCACGCCCGGTCGGATGTACTTAAACAGAGCATCGCGGTATGCCAGGATGTAGTTGGTCAAGGCCTTTTGGCCCGTGGTGTATTTACCGTTAACAGGCCACATACGCGTTACGTCGCTCGTGTAATAGCGATAGTCGGGAGCGTAATCCATCAGCACGAGGTCACCGTCTTTGAGCTTGTCGGTCTTGCGGAAGTAATGACCAAGATACGCGTTCGTGCCGCCACCGATGATCGAGGCATATCCGTCGCCGCGGCTCCCGTGCATGTAGAATACGTACTGGGCAGCGGCATCGAGCTGATATTCATAAACGCCCGGCTCGGTCGAACGCATTGCCTCCATTATCGCGAGGCCTGCGATCTCGGTTGCATTCCGGATCACGTCGATCTCACGTTTTGACTTAATGTTACGGAGTCCGTCCAACACCGGCGATAGGTCGCGGATCTCGAATTGCGGTGCGCGCTGGCCCAGTAATTCGCGAAAACGCGCCTCGCGTGACGGCTGTCCGTCCCACGGATTTGACGATACGCGGGCTTGCTCATTCAACAACACGTCGCGGCTGTCCGTGCCCGTCTCGGCCGGACTTAGCGGCGTAAACAGCAACGCCGCCGGTGGACGCAGCAATCCTTTTCCAACGAGATCGAGCGAGAGTTGCTCGAGACTCCGCACCTGATCGATCCCTGTCAATTCCTTGATAAGATCGCCGTCTTCGGCAGAGAGTATCTTGCCCTCATTTCGTTCGCGATCCGAGTCGCGATGCGGCAGATAGATCGCCGTCCGCTGATTCCGCCCATCGAGTACGAGATACGCGTGTGGCGTTTCGATCCCGGTCAGGTAATAGAACTCATTTGATTGCCGGAAGACATTAAAATCCGCCGTGCCCTTGGCACCCTGAACGACCGCGATCGCGTTCTTGCCGATCTTCTCAAAAAGCTTGGCCCGCCGCTCGGCAAACTCCTCCTTGGGGAAATCCGTTTGATAATATTGTCTTTCCTGGCCGAAAAGACAAGAGGCAAACAAGCCGAGCATTGACACCAACCAAATATTGTTTCGTATATGTTTCATTTGTCTATTTGCTAGTCCCGACCCGCTCAATGCTGGAAGGGTAATCGCTTCTTTACGAATCTATATAGCCGTCTTCCGCATCGCGGGCTTCGTCGCGTGAGCGGCCGTCGGCCATGTCGTACCAGCGTTCGTAGCCGTGACGGGCGAGTTCCCAGGCGTTGCGGCCAACGTGTTTTATTATTTTTTCTTTGATGATTTCGCGATCAACCAGACCTTTGCGGCTGAGGAGAAACACGGCGTCTTCCTGATCCTTAAAGCGTCCGGCAATGAATTTCAGAATAACGAGCCATTCGGGCGTCAGAACCGGGATGCCATTGATCTCGACTGCTTCCGCCACGGCGACCAGAAAGAGCTGTTTGAACGAATCGTTTCGGATTATCCAGTCAACAAAAACCTCACGTTTCGAGACCCTGAAACTGTAACGTTCGCCCCCCTGCCTGAGCTTCCCTTCACTTTCGAGGGGCAAGAGTTTGTTCGCGATAGCTTCCACATCTTTGGTATTCCGATCACCGCCATAGAGTGCCACTGCAATACCGCCGACCAAAGCCCATTCAACACCGTTCGCCGCCGCAACCGCTTTAACGGCAGAGATCGCCTCTTTTGCGGACTCGGTATCTAGAAGGTCAATTTCTAAGGTCATTCCTCGTCGTTCTCCAAAATAGCCCCGGTCTGTGATCGACAGCTAATTATCAAATTTCTTTTTCCAAAGGTATTTACCCGTTCTGTCAATATAGCCTACATAGCCGTTCTCCGTTACAAATGCGTGGCCGCCGGAAAACTCTTCGACCGTCCACGAACGCGGCTCGATTACCATTTTTCCGGTTCGATCGATGAAACCGGTTTCCCGGTTTACCGAAATTTCAGCCAATCCGTTGCGAAAGCTGTTTGCCCGATCAAAAACCGGTTCGATCACAAATTTTCCGGTCTGGTCGATAAAGCCCCATTTATTGCGTATTTGAGCCGGAGCGAGTCCGCCGACAAAGTCACCAACCTTTTGAAATCCCGGTTCGATCACAAATTTGCCCATTTTATCGACGACGCCATGTACCTCGTGATCCTGAGAGCCAACGGTTACGGTAATGATTCCCTGCGTTAGCCCCTCGCTAAAAGGCCCAATGACGGTATGGTCGGGACGAGCAGTGATGTTGCCGCTCCTGTCCAGGAAGACAGACCTATAGACCGGTAGCTTATTATCGAAGAAATCTGAGCTACCGCTGACGCGTGTGTTTGCAACGATGATGCCCTCGCTGATCTGCATCACACCGTCATATATCGCTGGAACAACGAACTTCCCGTTCTTATTGATCACACCACGCTTCCCACCGGGAATCTCCACTATGGCCAACCCCTGACGAAATTCTGAGCCGGAAGAAAACTGGTTCTTTATCGCCAGCTTGCCGACTTTATTCGCATATCCGGTGCAGTTCTCGCCTTTGCAACCATTCACGTTAACCTCGGCGAGTCCCTCAGAAAACCCTCGCCCAAAAGAAAACGTCCCCAGCGGGACTACCAACTTTCCCGTTCTGTCGATGTAACCAAACTTGCCGCCAAGGTAGAAAGCATAGCCATCGCGTCCAGTTCTTTTTTCTCCTCCCATTACAACGCCAGCAAGTCCCTCTTGAAATCGATGAGCGTCGTCGAATTGCGGTCTAATTACCATCCTTCCTTTCGTGTCTATGTATCCGAACCTGCCGTTCACCTTGACAGGAAAGAGTTCATCATCCTTGGCACGTTGCTGAGCTACGATAAGCACCGACATTGTAAGCACAAGACTTGCCGATATGATCACATTAAAACGACACTTTGGTTCCATAATTCCCTCCTAATCTCGCATGGGGATCTTAACCTCATTCTGCTCAGAAAAATCCATCGCTTCAGTATAGCCAGCATCGACGTGGCGGATAACACCCATGCCGGGGTCGGTGGTTAGGACGCGTTCGATGCGTTTGGCGGCTTCCGGTGTGCCGTCGGCGACGATTACTTGTCCGGCGTGGAGGGAATATCCGATGCCGACGCCGCCGCCGTGGTGGAGGGAGACCCAGGTTGCGCCGCCCGCGACGTTTATCATGGCGTTTAGGTAGACCCAGTCGGCGATCGCGTCGGAGCCGTCTTTCATGGATTCGGTCTCGCGGTTCGGCGAGGCGACGCTGCCGCAGTCGAGGTGGTCGCGGCCGATGACGATCGGGGCCTTTAGCTCGCCGCTGGCAACCATTTCGTTG
>JBEBGW010000355.1:0-4636 GCA_040081025.1 Pyrinomonadaceae bacterium
GCACAGCACGCGGAACGGCTAGGGTACAACCGCGTCTGGTTCGCCGAACACCACAGCATGCCGGGCATCGCGAGTCCGGCGACTTCGGTGGTGATCGGGCGAATTGCAGCAGAGACGTCGACGATCCGCGTCGGAGCGGGCGGGATAATGCTGCCGAATCACGCCCCGCTTGTGATCGCCGAGCAGTTCGCTACGTTGGAAGCAATGTTTCCGGGTCGGGTAGATCTTGGTCTTGGCCGTGCTCCGGGAAGCGATCGGGCGACGGCTCATGCGTTGCGGCGTTCGCTTGACGCGGATGATTTTCCGCAGCTTTTGCAGGAGCTGGAATACTTTCTACGCGATTCGGTGGCAAATCAGCGAGTGCGGGCCGTGCCGTCGGGTGGAGGAAATATACCGATCTGGCTGCTCGGGTCGAGCGGCTTCAGTGCTCAGTTGGCGGCCCGATCGGGATTGCCCTTCAGCTTTGCCGCGCATTTTTCGCCTGAGAATCTCGACGCCGCATTGTCGCTGTATCGAGAGAATTTCCGGCCGTCGGAGTCGCTCGACGAGCCTTATGTAATGGTGGCGTTGAATGTTTTTGCGGCGGAGACGGATCAGGAAGCGGAAAGAATATCGACTTCGCAGCACCAATCGTTCATCAATCTACTGCGAGGAACCCCGTCGAAGATCCAGCCGCCGGTGGATGACATGAATGCGATCTGGACGCCGTCGGAAAAGTTGATGGTTCAGCAGCGGCTCGGAGGTTCGGTCATCGGCGGACGGGAGAAAGCTCGACGAGAGTTGCGATCATTTTTGGAGTATACAAAGGCCGACGAGTTGATCGTCCACGCGATGATCTACGACCATACAGCTCGGCTGCGATCTTACGAGATCGTCGCGGAAGCAATGAGTGAGACGGCAGCCGATTCGGCGGCCGGGAAGTGAGGAAGATAACATGAGTGAGAAGAAAGTTTGGTTTATCACAGGCTGCTCGACGGGTTTTGGACGAGCGCTTGCCACTAATCTTTTGGAGACTGGGTATCGCGTCGCGGTGACGGCTCGGAATGTTGAGAAAGTTGCGGATCTTGTCGCGATCAATCCGGAGAATGCGATCGCCATAGCGTTGGACGTGACCAATAAACAACAGGTCGCTGATGCGGTCGCGAAGGCAGAGGAACACTTCGGCCGGATCGATGTGCTAGTGAACAACGCAGGATTCGGCTATTTCGGAGCGATCGAGGAAAGCGACGAGGCGGAAGTGAGGTCGATGTTCGAGGCGAATTTCTGGGGGCTTGCGGAGATGACGCGGGCGGTTCTTCCGAAGATGCGCGAGCGTCGGAGTGGTACGATCGCGAACATTTCGTCGATCGGCGGATTCGTAAGTTTTCCCGGCTTGGGATATTATCACGCAACGAAGTACGCGGTGAACGGATTTTCGGAGGCCTTGAAGAAAGAGGTCGAGCCGCTTGGTATTAAGGTTGTTCTCGTTCAGCCTTCGGGGTTCCGCACCGACTGGGCAGGGCGTTCGGCAAACGACGCGCCGAACACTATCGCCGATTACGCAGAAACGGCCGGGACGAATCAGACTACGATCCGCGGGTATAGCGGAAATCAGCCGGGAGATCCGGTGAGGGCTGCGAAAGCGATCGTTCAGGCGGTTGAGTCAGACGAACCGCCGTTCTACTTCCTTTTGGGCAAGGCTGCCCTGAAAAATGCCCGGCTCAAACTCGATGCGCTGAAGGCGGATTTTGACAAGTGGGCTGAGGTTACCGAAGATGCTGATTTCCCCGAAGAGGAACTGGCACAAAGAGCGAAATAGGGAAATAGGTTTCAAACGATCGGAGGGAACTATGGGAGAAAGAAAAGCAAACGCAGAATGGACCGGGACTCTTAAGGAAGGCACAGGCAATATTTCGCTCGGAAGCGGCGTGTATAGCGGGCCGTTTTCGTTCGATACGCGATTCGGCGAAGCCTCGGGAACGAATCCTGAAGAGCTTCTCGGTGCCGCACTCGCCGGATGCTATTCGATGGCGTTGAACGCTCATCTAGAGCGAGAGAATACGCCCGCGAAGAGCATCAAGGCCGAAGCAAAGGTGTTCATCGGCAAGGATGACGAGGGATTTCTGATCAACCGCATCGACCTCGAAACTGAAGGCGAAGTGGACGGCCTGGATCAGGCAGGGTTTGAGGCTGCCGCCGAGTTGATCAAAAAAACCTGCATCATCAGCCGGGCTCTTGCGGCCACGAACATCACCCTGAAGGCGACGTTGGTTAACGCCAAAGCGGCATAGCATGCTTGGGTGTTTGAGCGGACGGTTCGTAATGCTAAGGTGTTGACATCTGTAACAGGTACAGTTACAATATAAACATGGATCAAGCGGTAGAATTCTTAGGGAATGTCGATTCAAGGAACGATGGAGAATTGCCTAGGCCTCATGGTGTCGATCTTGACGAGACCGAGCTGCTCGACGCGTATTCGAACGCTGTTGTATCGGTAAGCGAGGCGGTGAGCCCGTCGGTCGTCAAGATCGAGGTTTCGGGTGTACCTAACACGTCGAGCCGTCGCAGAGGCGGTGAAGAACAAGGGGGCAGCGGATCGGGATTTGTGTTCACGCCGGACGGATTCGTTTTGACGAACAGCCATGTCGTCAGCGGAGCAAAAGAACTGCGAACCATTCTGATGAACGGCGAACGGTATGAAGCTTCGATCGTCGGTGACGACCCGGACACGGATCTGGCGGTCATTCGGATCAACGCGACAGGGCTCCAGCCGGTTCGGCTTGGAATGTCCAACAGGCTTCGCGTCGGGCAGCTTGCGATCGCGATCGGGAATCCATATGGATTTCAAACGACCGTTACCGCCGGCGTTGTTTCCGCTCTAGGACGCAGTTTGCGGGCCCGTTCGGGCAGGCTCATCGACGATGTTGTGCAGACCGATGCCGCGTTGAATCCGGGCAATTCAGGCGGTCCGCTGATGGATTCAGCGGGAAGAGTGATCGGTGTGAATACCGCGACAATCATGCCAGCTCAGGGGCTTTGCTTTGCGATCGCGATCGATACGGCGAAGTTCGTTGCGTCGAGATTGATCCGCGACGGACGGATCAGGCGGAGTTACATCGGAATGGCGGGCCAGAACGTGCCGATCCTCAGGAAGATAACACATCATTACGGATTGCCGAATCGCAGCGGGATCCTCGTGGTGTCGATGGATGAGAACAGCCCTGCGAAGCGGTCCGGACTGGTAGAAGGCGACATCATTTATTCGTTCGGCGGCGAAACCGTCGAGGGGATCGACGAACTCCATCGGATGTTGACCGACGAACGGGTCGGGCAAGGAGTGACGCTCGGTGTCATCCGAGGCGTTCAGAAGATCGAGCTGGGAATAATTCCGCTCGAACGAGAGTTTATTAACTAGCCGTTTTTGCGGGCTGTGGGGCGTAAGTTATAATTTCGCAATAATTAGGAGATAGAAATGGGAAATTTTGCAAAGGAAATTACAGATACAAATTTTGAATCCGATGTGCTTGGTTCGGACCAGCCGGTGTTGGTTGATTTCTGGGCTGAATGGTGCGGGCCGTGCCGAATGATCGGTCCGTCGGTTGAAGCCGTCGCGGAAGAGTATTCGGGCAAGGCAGGCGTTTATAAGATGAACGTTGACGAAAACCAGAACGTGCCTAATCGATACGGCATCCGCGGTATTCCTACGCTGATCCTTTTCAAGGGCGGTCAGGAACAGGAACGCATCGTTGGAGCGGTGTCGAAAGATTCGCTCACAAAGGTCATCGAAAAGTACATTGACGGCGAACGACAGACGTCAGCGGCGTAGACTGGTTTTCGATAATGTCTGAGTTGAAAAGGCCTTTGTCGCGCTGAATGCGTGCAGGGGCCTTTCGCTTGTCTTGGCGACGATTTGAGTATACTGTAAGGCCGAAAGCGAGGTAAAAAGATGAGCGAATGTTCGGTGCTAGAGCTGAGAGATCGGATCAGTTTGGGAAGCGCCGTATTAGTCGATGTACGCGATTCGGTTGAATATGCAGGTGCCAGGATTCCCGGATCGAAGCTTATACCTCTTGGCGATATCGAATCGCGATGCTCTGAACTCGATCGCGGAAGTGAGATATTCGTTATTTGCCGAACAGGTCGACGGTCAGCCGAGGCTCAGCGAAAGCTGAGCGCGCTCGGGTTTGCGAATGTCGTGAACGCGAGCGGCGGGATCGAAGCGTGGAAAAAGGAAGGGCTTCCGATTGAACGCGATGAAAATGCTCCGTGGTCGATCGAACGACAAGTGCGTTTCACGGCGGGCTTGCTGGTGCTGACCGGTGTGCTATTGAGTATTTTCGTTCATCCATACTTTATTGCGTTGTCGGGGTTCGTCGGATTCGGGCTGGCGTTCACGGCGACGATCGATTGGTGTGGAATGGGTTTGCTGATCGCGAAGATGCCTTGGAACCGGAAAGCGATATGAAATTCAAACAGTTCTATCTGGGATGTCTGGCTCATGCCTCCTACTATATAGGTTCGGGCGAAGAGGCGGCGATCATCGATCCGCAGCGGGACGTGCAGCAGTATCTGGATGAGGCTGAGGCAAACGGCCAGAAGGTCAAGTACGTCATCGAGACTCATTCGCACGCTGATTTTGTGAGCGGCCACATCGAGC
>JBEBGW010000356.1:0-4629 GCA_040081025.1 Pyrinomonadaceae bacterium
CGCTCATCGGCAGCACCGAGAACTTTGAACCTGTTCTCGTCGAATGTGAACGGAATGTCGCGGGTTCCCCACCGCAGATCGATCACGGGCATACGGCTAGTGTCCCGCCTTTGCCGCGTTGCCCGAGACGGTTCGAGATGGCTCAAAGCACTGCGTGCCGGTCTCGCAGACGTACAGAGCCTCTGCTTCGTGCGAGAGTGTTTCCATTTGAATGGTCAGATGATCGATACCAAAGCGGTCGTGAAGTTTTGTGCGGACGGTCTGAAGCAAGTCCGAATGCGAGACCGAGTCGTCGTGGCTGATATGAGCCGAAAGCGCATCGCGGCCGGACGAGATGGTCCAGACGTGGAGATCGTGAATACCTGCGACACCGGGCGTTTCCGTGATCGTCGATTCGACGGATGCAAGATCGATGTGGCCGGGCGTGCCCTCAAGAAGAACGTTGACGGATTCGAGGATCAGCCGCCACGAGCTGACAACAATGATCAAGCTGATCAGAGCCGATCCGACCGAATCTGCCCACATCCAGCCGAGCGTAAGGATCAGCACACCGGCGATGATCGCCATAACAGAGCCAAGCAGATCGCCAAGAACGTGGAGGAAGGCCCCGCGCATGTTCAGGTCGTGCTTGTGATCGGCGTGCAGCAAGAACGCGGCGATGATGTTGACAATGAGTCCGCCGACGGCGATCAGCGACATCTGCAGCCCGGCGACTTCCTGCGGCGAATTCCACCGATCGAACGCCTCGACGACGATCCAGATCGATAGCAGCACCAGCGCGATGCCGTTGATGAACGCCGCGAGGATCTCAAGCCGGTAATATCCGTAGGTTTTTCGTGATGTCGCCGCCCGCGAGCCGAACCAGATAGCCGAGAGGGTCAGTGTAAGAGCCGCAACGTCGGTCAGCATATGGCCCGCGTCGGCGATGAGCGCGAGCGAGTTGGTTAGCCAGCCGCCGACCGCCTCCGCAATCATATAGGCTAAAGTAAGGCCGAGCGCGATCTTGAGGCGTGTCGTCCGTGCGGGCGAAACTTTGGCGTGACTGTGAGAATGACCGTTTCCCGTAACTGCCTCCTAAAAACGTCGAAGCACCCGGGAGTTTCGCAGCGAAAGGACAAATCCCGCCCGATTGCCGCGGTCGTCCGTAAGTTCGACCGGCACTTCGCCGGACGACGAGGACACCTGCAGTCTGAACGATCCGTCGTTAGCGGCAAACACTTGGTTACCTTGAGCACGGACGAGCAGGCCCGGCTGTGTGCGGCCTGAGATGATATAAACGCTGCCGCCCACGGGATCCACTCCCCAGCCAGCTACGTCGATACCGGGACTCGATCCGCGACGCACTACCATAAATTTGGCATGCGGATTCCAATCGCTTGTTTGACCGGATCGTGCCGTCGACCTGACGCGCCAATAATATGTGCCCGGCTGAAGGCCTGCTAAACGGAACTCGCGACTGGTTAGAGAGCTGCGGTCGACAAGGATCGAATCGGCTGCGAAGATCGGCGACCGGGAGATCTGGATGTAGTATCCGGAAATAGGGACGGTGCTCGCGTCCTCCCAAACGAAAGTAACACCAACCCCGCCGCCCGAATCGACAACCTGAGAGCTATCTGACGGCTGGACGGGTCGGGGGGACAGGAGGAGTTGTTCCTTCGACGCGATCCGTCCGTCATTGACGCTCGCAAACTCGTTCTCTGTGAGGGTGGTTTTTGCACCTCCGATCGTGGTGTCGACGCTTCCGCGCGTGATGCGGATCTCGCCGCCATTCGTTTGGGCGTCGGCATTGAAACTCGCGTCGGTTTGCGATTTGATCGACGTTTCCGATTGTGACATCTCAACCACGTTTTCCGCATCGGCGGGAAGTTGGTCCGTGCGGACATTCAGTTGACCGTCGTCAAGAGAAACGCGAACGTTCGGTCCGCCGAAGATCGAGGAATTGTCTTTAATAATGAGTGTGCTGTTCGGCCGGACCGTCAGAACCGAACCATCGATCATCAACACGATCGCCTTGCCATCCGATTGTGTCTGGATCGTATCCCCGGCCGCGATGAACGTCTCTTTTGTAACTACTACCGTCTCACGGGTAGCTGCTCGAATGATGCGTACGTCGCCTTCGAATGAGAGGATGCTAGCGGCGTTCTTGGGAGCCGGCATGACGTTCTCTTGCGAGAACCAATTGTTTCGCATCGCCAGCCAGGAGAAGATCCCGATAATAGCGGAAAGTAATAGAAAACCTACCAATCCGTATATCGTGCTGCGGCGGATCTTCCACCACTCAACATAGATCTTCTTGTACTGAGTTTCCATCAGACACTAGATCACGCCGGGCTCATCCTCGGAATCGAGTTCGTCTCCTTTTTTGACTTCCGCTTGTTCTGATTTCGGGAAAATAAGCGACAGCACTATCGAAGCCGCGATCGAGAGAACAACGACACTAAGCGAGACGTTGATCACCATCTGCTTGATCGCTTCGTCGTGCGCCTCGTATCGGCGAAGCAGATCGGCAAAGGCACCGGTGCTTCCCTCTCCCATCAATAATAGCAGACCTGTAACAAGTAGTGGCAGAAGCATCTTCAGGCCGATGAAGGTGAGAATGAAGGCCAGCCCGTACTTGAGAAGATGGAATCGTTCGGCGACGTCGGCGAGTAGAAAATAGAACGTACGAAGGCCGAGTATCGCGAAGATGTTCGACGTATAGACGATGAACTTGTCAGTAGTGATGCCGAAGATCGCGGGAATCGAATCGACCGCGAAGACGAGATCGGTAAACTCGACGACGATCAGGACAAGCAAGAGAAGGGTACCGGTCCGAACGCCATCCTTGATCACGAAAAACTTGTCGCCATCGTAGTGTTTCGAGATCCGGATGTACTTGGTCGTAAGGCGAACAACCGCGCTTTCGTGAGGTTCGAAATTATCGTCCTGGTTCTGGAACATCTTCAGGCCCGTGTATACGAGAAATGCACCGAAGATATAGATGACCCAATGGAAACGCTCGACAAGTTCGGCCCCCGCAAAGATCATGATCATTCGCATCACAAGCGCTCCCATGATGCCCCAAAAGAGGACGCGGTGCTGATATTTCTTGGGAACCTTGAAGAACGAGAAGATCAGGAGGAAGACGAACAGGTTATCGACCGAGAGCGAGAGTTCGATGAGATATCCGGTCAGGAACAATTTCGCCTGAACAAGTGCGAGGTTCCAGTCGCCGTAGTGATTGCCGACCTGCCAGTAGATGAAAACATTGAACAGCAGGGCGAGCGATACCCAAACGATGCTCCAGCCCGCGGTCTCTTTTCGCGACGGCACGTGTGCCGTCCGGTTAACGATACCGATGTCGACAAAGAGCGCCACAAGGACGATGCCGAAAAATAGGGCCCAAACCCAAAAAGGATGTTCAACAGGTATCATTCGAGTCTATCAGAGTTCGTGTGGCTCCGAATGACTCTCTCAACAGTCCTTGCGACAGCCTGAAGCCCGACGACATCTGCATCGCCAAAATCGTCAAGCTTGTCACTATCAACATCGATAACGCCAGCTACACTTCCTTCAGCGTAGAAAAACGGTACAACTATCTCGGATCGGGCCGCAGAACTGCAGGCGATGTGGCTGGGGAATTTCTCGACATCCCGTACGACGACGGTCTCTTGAGTAGTATAGGCGTGTCCGCAGACCCCCTTGTCAAAGTCGATCCGCGTGCACGCAAGCGGTCCTTGAAAGGGCCCAAGCACTAACTGGCCCGACTTTTCGAGATAAAATCCGACCCAAAAGAATCCAAAAGCTTCCTTCAAGACTGCCGCTATGTTCGCGAGATTGGCCACGACGTCGGTCTCGCCCGCGATCAATGATTCGATCTGCGGGATGATCTCGGCGTAAACGATATCGCGGCTCGCGGCCTTTGAAAATGCAATACTTTCAGCCATTACCCCTATTTTATAGCCCGTAGAACTGCGCCGCAAACGACCTTGCGGTTTATAATTCCCGACTATGGAAGCATTCAGCAAGGTCTTTTCGGTCGCGGTCGGCGGGGCTTTCGGAGCGGTGGCCCGATATCTAATCAACATCTCGCCCCTTGCGGGAATGTTCGAAAAGTTTCCGCTGCCGACGTTCGTGATCAACGTTTCGGGTTCCTTTCTGATCGGCTTTTTGCTGATACTACTGACCGATCGTTTTGAAGTAAGCGAAACGTTCCGACTCTCGGTGATCGTGGGATTCCTCGGCGCTTTCACGACGTTCTCGACGTTTGAAATGGAGGTCTATGGATTAACCTCAGAGCGCGAACATTTGACCGCACTACTTTACTTGTTGCTTAGTGTTGTCGGAGGGTTTGTTGCTGTCGTTGCGGGTGTGCGACTTGCGCGCCTTTTCTAGTCTAGGGCTCGTCATCACCCTTATTGTCATCTTCGTCGTCATCCGCCTCGGTACGCTTGAACAGAAACTCAAGTTTTCCCGCTTCTTCTGGTGACATCTTTTCGCCAAGGAGCTTCGCGGCAAACGATAGGACCGGATCATTCTTGTGGGCCAGAGCGAATGCGGTTGGGCCAACAGGATGGTCCGGTATTACGCCGATATGCTCGAGACGGTTTCCGTCGCTCATAACGAGATCCGCGACCGTTACGTTCATTC
>JBEBGW010000357.1:0-4608 GCA_040081025.1 Pyrinomonadaceae bacterium
GCCGTAGGAGATCGGGTCTTCGTGGGCGACGAGGACGCGGGAGGTTTTCTTGACGGATTCGGCGATCGATTCCCAATCGTAGGGGACGAGCGTGCGAAGGTCGATGAGATCGACGGTGATGCCTTGTTGCTCAAGGCGTTTGGCGGCCTGGTTGGAACGCTCGACGAGAGCGCCGAAGGTGACGATCGTAACGTCGCTGCCTTCGCGGACCTTCTTCGCTTTACCGAACGGGATGAGAAAGTCGCTCGAAGGATATTGCGATTTGTTGTAGACCTGTCGATAGAGGTGCTTGTGTTCGAGGAAAAGTACCGGATCGTCACAGCGGATCGACGTGCGGAGCAGTCCGTTCGCGTCGAGCGCCGTCGACGGATAGACGATCCGCAGACCGGGCGTGTGGGCGAACATCGTCGTGCCTGATTGCGAGTGATAAACAGCACCGCCTTTCAAATAGCCGCCGACCGGAACGCGCATCACCATAGGGCATTTTGCGTCGCCGTCGGAACGCCAACGCATCACGGCAACCTCGTTTCGGATCTGCATCATCGCCGGGAAGATGTAATCGAAGAATTGGATCTCGACGACAGGCTTCAGACCTCGCAGCGACAGGCCGACCGCACGCCCGACGATATTCGCCTCAGCCAGCGGCGAGTTGAACACGCGAGTTCCGCCAAACTTCCGCTGCAGATTTGCCGTAACCTTGAACACCCCGCCTTTACCCTTCAAGCGTTCGAGATATTCTTCGCGAGAGCAGTCTGCCACGTCCTCACCAAATACAAGAATTCGCTCGTCACGCTCCATCTCTTCGTGCATGCAGCGGTTGATGAGATCGACCATCGTGCCTGCGTTGCCGGAGAGTTCCACACCGTCTTCGGTATCGAACAACTGCCGATCGGTCGGGTCGACGTCTGGCGAATAGACGTTTCGAAAGGCAGTCTCGGGTGCAGGCTGTGGCGTAACGATCGCGATGTCTGCCGCTTCGTTGACCTCGGCGTCGATCTCTTTGCGGATCGCCTCAAGCTGCTCGCTTGACGCAATGCCTTCGGACATCAGGAATTCGGCGTACGTCTTGATCGGATCGATAGCGGCATCGGCCTCGCGTTCTTCATCGATGCGATACAGCCTTTCGTCATCCGACAGCGAATGCGAATAGGGCCGGACTACTTTCGCGTGGACGAACGCCGGACCCTTGCGAGCACGGCAATATTCGACCGCACTTTTCATCACCGCGTACGACGCGAGCGGATCGGTGCCGTCAACCTTTTGAATGTAGAGATCGGGGAACCCCGCAACAAGCTTCGAAATGTCTCCGCCGGGGGTGTTCACCTCGACGGGAGTGGAGATCGCGTAGCCGTTGTCTTCGACGAGGAAGATAACCGGGAGTTTGAGATTGCTTGCGGAATTGAGAGCCTCCCACCATTCGCCCTCGCTCGTCGTGCCATCGCCGACCGACATATAAACGACCTCGTCGCCTTTGAAGCCGATAATTTTGTCCTGAAGGCTCGTGAGAAGCGATGCCCGATAGCTTGCCTCGGCGGCTCCGACTGCGTGAAGCGACTGCGAACCGGTGCACGAAGACTGCGACGGAACGTTCAGGTCCTTGTGTCCCCAGTGCGAAGGCATCTGACGTCCGTGCGAATTCGGATCTTTCTCCGCCCCGACCGCCGACCACAACATCTCCTGCGCGGTCATCCCGAGGCCGATCATTAACGCGCGGTCGCGATAGTATGGAAAGAACCAGTCATACGCCGGCTTCATGGCGAGAGCGGCCGCTGTCAATATCGCCTCGTGCCCGGCGCCTGAGATCTGGAAGAAGATCTTGTTCTGCCCCTTTAGCTGGATCTCCTTATCGTCGATCCGCCGGGACATATACATGGTCTTGTAAATGCCGACAAGCGTTTTCTCGTCCAACCCTTGACGATCCTGTGACCGCGGCGCTTCCGAAGCCTGAACGGTTCCCTTTGCCGTCTCATGCACGATCTCGTCGGTAACGTATCCATCGGCAACCGTCGTTCTCGCTTCTTCGACGATGACTTCCTTGGCCTCTCTATTATTGCTTTTCAAATTGGTTTTCTTCGCAGACGTAGACATTAAAAATGATCCTTTCAATAAATAAATCTAATAGCAGGGTAAGTTTTTAGGATACCAAATCGCGGTTTGGGGGGCAATTTTTGGTTTCACTACAGGCGGGTCGAGTTCTCGCCTATTTTGTACGGGCCTGAAGCATCTCACCCATCTTTTGATGGATGAGGTTGACGGCCTTGAGAGGGCGGATCATTACCTTGAATTCGGTGATCTGGCCGGCGGAGTTCCACTTGATCATATCGACGCCGTTGATAACGATGCCGTCGATCTCCGTCTCAAACTCCAACACCGCGTCATTCTCTCCTACTATCTCGCGGATGTATCGGAACGATTCGTTGCCAAAGACGTGGACCGCAGCCGACAAATACATGGTCGTGATCACCTTCCCGATCTGCGGCGTGTGAACGACCGGCGAGTAGAAGACGACATCATCAGCAAGCAATTCGCCGAGCCCGCTCGCGTCGCGAGTGCGGACGATGTTGTGCCATTGAGATATAGCGTTGGGAATCATTACCAATATA
Source organism: Pyrinomonadaceae bacterium (assembly GCA_040081025.1). GTDB lineage: Bacteria > Acidobacteriota > Blastocatellia > Pyrinomonadales > Pyrinomonadaceae > OLB17. The sequence goes on from JBEBGW010000357.1 coordinate 2,604, forward strand.
AACGAAGACGGAGTTGCTGAGTAATTACTCAAGCAGCTTGATAAAGCTGGCGGAGGGCAGCTTCATCGTTCGTCACGAAAAACTCGAGGGCTTGACGAGCTTGAAGGGTGTTGAATCCTTCGGTGTGCAGCTCAACTACACCCATGCCTTCACCAAGAAGGCCAAAAAATCTTTTCGCCATCCCCGGAAAGGTACAATCCGAAACGAACGAAGGAAACTTCGGATTGCTATATCCGGAAACCCAAATCAAGCGTTGACCGACTTTATCCTCGACCGACAGTGTCGGAGAAACCTTTCCTAATCGGGTTGCCTCGGAAACCTCGTGCTCCCAGTCGAATTCGTCAAAGCATTTGAGCACATCCGCTGCCGACTTCGTTCCCAGATCGGTCGACTCGTTATGGTCTTGATAAGAATACTGCGCTGAAACTTCGAATAGCATGGATTTCCTCCCCGGGTAGAAGTCGAGGCTTCTACTCCTTCAAGTTCTCGGGCTCCGAATTGATACGCTCCAGTACGCCCGGCTGAGCGCCTTCGAATTGCTGGTACTTTTGCAGGTCTTTCTCGGTAAAGTCGACGGCGAGTTGGAGGTGGCCGCAATGCACGCAGCCATAGGCTCGGACGCCGCGGGTGCCGACGCCGAACAGGCTCTTCCAAACAGGAGCGTCGTCGAGCTTGAAGTTGAGTTTCGATCCGTTGGAATCGAAAACCGTTCCGCCGACGAGGGATTCACTTCCGCATGCTAGACACTTCATTACAGTATTTCCCCTGATCAACCAGAGCGAGGATCGTCTCGGACACACTCCCTAACGGTCGTGTTTCTGCCTTCTGCCTATTCCATATTCCTTAACCGCAATCTCAATGCCTGGAGCTTGATGAAGCCTTCGGCATCGTGTTGGTCGTAGGCTCCGGCGTCGTCTTCGAAGGTTACGACGCGTTCGCGGTATAGGGAGTTTGGCGACTTGCGGCCGTTGACTATCACGTTGCCTTTATAGAGTTTCAGCCGAACGTCGCCGCTGACGGTTTCCTGAGTTTGGTCGATGAGCGAACGGAGGATAGCGAACTCGGGGGCGAACCAGAATCCGTAGTAGACCGATTCGGCAAACTTGGTGCCGAGGCTGTCGCGGAGGCGCATCACTTCGCGGTCCATCGTGATCGATTCGAGAGCACGGTGAGCGGCCATCAGGATCGTGACGCCGGGTGTTTCGTAGATACCGCGGGACTTCATTCCGACGAAGCGGTTCTCGACCAGGTCGACGCGGCCGATGCCGTGTTCGCCGCCGAGGTGATTGAGCTTCGAAAGCATATCGACCGGGCCGTACTTTTCACCGTCGATCGCAACGGGCTCGCCTTTCTCGAATGTGAGAGTAATTTCTTGGGCCTTGTCCGATGCGTTCTCGGGTGATTTCGTGAGCAGGAAAATATCCTCGGGTGGAGCCGCCCACGGGTCTTCGAGGATGCCGCCTTCGTACGAAATGTGCATCAGGTTGCGGTCCATCGAATATGGCTTATCCGCCGTTGCGGTCACGGGAATGCCGTGCTGCTGGCAATATGCGATCAGGTCGGCGCGGCCTTTGAATTCCCAATGCCGCCAGGGAGCGACGACCTTGATGTCGGGCTGAAGGGCATAGTAAGTCAGCTCAAACCGTACCTGGTCATTGCCTTTGCCTGTAGCACCGTGAGCGACGGCGTCGGCACCTTCGCGTCGGGCGATCTCGATCTGTCGTTTGGCGATCACGGGTCGTGCTAGCGATGTGCCAAGCAGGTAAACCCCTTCGTACAAGGCGTTGGCCTTCACAGCCGTCCAAACGAAATCCTTGACGAATTCTTCCCGAAGGTCTTCTACATATAGCTTCGAAGCTCCAGTCGCCTTCGCCTTTTCATCAAGCCCGGTGAGTTCCTCGCCCTGGCCGACGTCGGCGCAGTAACAGATAACTTCGCAGTCGTAGGTTTCCTTTAGCCACAGCAGCATCGCCGAGGTATCAAGCCCGCCGGAGTATGCCAACAC
>JBEBGW010000050.1:0-17165 GCA_040081025.1 Pyrinomonadaceae bacterium
TCTTTCGAACGAGATTCCGTCTGCACAGTCTTTTCTAGAACGAGCAGAGAAAACCTACAGGGCGGCGATCATTGAGATTGGCGACGATGACTTTCGAGTCTCGTATAGTCGGAGGCTTAAGAACGCGGTAGAGGCTCATTACCTCATGATGAAGTCTGTGGGACTAGTTGGCGAAGCCGAAAAGCTGAAAGACCGATTGGCACAGGTGGAAGAGGAGTTTGCTAAGTACCTGAACCAGTAACCCGTCGATGCAAACGAAAAACCCCAAGATCCTAATAATCTCTTCCGACACCGGCGGTGGACACCGCTCGGCGGCGAAGACGCTTGCGGACGGGTTGGAGAAATTTTGGCACGGCGAGTCGCTTGTGGTCAGAACGATGAAGGCGATCGAGGAATCGCATCACGTTACCGAGAAACTCGTTAGGGTTTACAACTGGCTGCTGCGTAACAAGCAGGGCTGGATGAAGTACCTCTATTGGGCGGTGAATCGCTTCCGTCCGGAGCAGCACGAGTTCTTCATGAAACGGTGCATCGCGCCGATCAAAGCCTCATTCGAAAAGTGGTGCCCGCATGTCGTCGTTAGCGTTCACCCGCTTACCCAGCACATCTTTGGCCGGATTCTTCGCGAACTTAATCTTTCCGATCAGATCCCGCTAGTAACTGTTGTGACCGATCCTTGTTACGGATTTTGGAAGGGATGGGCGTGCGATGACGTATCGCTTTATCTCGTCGCAAATGACGAAGCGAAACAGCAGTTGATGGATTACGGCGTTTCCGAATCGCGCATCAAGATCTCCGGTATGCCGGTCGATCCTAAGTTTTGTGAGGTTGATGAAAAGGTTGCTCAGGAAGCCCGCAGCGCATACGGACTCGATCCTGATAAATTTACAGTTTTCGTGAATGCCGGTTGGATCGGAGGCGGGAACATTCCCGCTATCTTCAAGGAGCTTGTCCGTGGTGAACTCGATGTTCAGGCGATCTTTCTGGCCGGTAAAAATGAAGACTTGAAGCGCGAGGCTGAGGAGATCGCGAAGTCCGCGAAGTTCCCGGTCAAGGTCATCGGTTACTCGGATGAGATCGAGAAGCTGATGCAGTCGGCGAATGTAATGATCTCAAAGCTCGGCGGCTTAACGACCTTCGAGGCACTTGCGTGCCGCCTGCCGATCATCGCAGACACGACGACGCCGCCGATGCCGCAGGAAGCTGGTACGGTTCGCATGCTTTCACAAAAAGGCGCCGGGATCCTGTTGGACAAACCCAAGGATATCGTGTCGCTCGTTCGCAGTCTCTCGACCGACTCGGTCCGCTATTTGGCTCTCAGAAACGCTACCGCTGGGATGTCGATCCCAAACTCCACAGAATCGATCGTTCGAGAAATCCTCGATATTATCCCTGCTGAGAAAGCCTCTACGGTTTCCGCTTGATCAGTTTAGCTTTCTGGGTCCGGCTGCACGACGTCTACGTGAATGCCATCCTCTGACATTTGTGCAAGCGGAACGCCATCCTTGTCGAGTACCAGAACCTTGAACAACGGCTTCTTAGCGGGCGACGTGATCAGTTCTTTCAAAGCCTCGGTCTTGTCCGCTTCCGACTTGTCTCGCCATGCGTCGGTTGCAACCAGGTAGAGCGTGTTGTCTTCTCGGTATGCGCTTGAGATGCTTCTGCCGCCAGGTAGTCGAATGGCATCAAGAACCTCCACATCGTCGCCCACCGAAGCCTCGGTATTGCCGACCGAAAAATATAGTATTCCGGAAAAAATGGCGGCAGCTATGGTCACTCCCACCATCCAGCGATTCGCCGAGAACGATACGAAGGGTGGCTTCGGCTCTTTAGTTTCCTCTTCTTCAACTTTCTTTATGGGGACAGCACCAAGCCCGCGGCTGGTGAACTTAACTATTGATCGTTCGGTCCGCAGCCTTGTTTCAAGGAGGCGGTTTGCTATCTTGAGCCGTCGACCGGCTGACCTCGGCTCCTTGGAGATCCGCGCTTCGATCTTTGAGCCGAGATCCTCTGCCCGTGATAGAAGCTGCATTACCTTATTTTTCACGACCAGCGGGAGTATCTTCGGATCATGAAGCTCATGCTGCCTGAATGATTCGAGAGAGAGAATTGTTTCAAGCACTTCGCGGCCGACATCGTCAGGCCGGTCGTCCTCGCCGAACAGAAAGTCGTCAAGTTCAAAAGCGTTTCCGAGATCTGTCGTCGCGATGTACGAGGCGAGCGGCCGTGAATCAGGATTGTGCTGCGACAAAGCTGAAACGATCTCGCGAAATTCCGGGCGGTCGATCGAGAGCTTGGATTCTTCAGCCTGTTGCGGAATCTCTTCATTTCCGTCGGCTTCCATGCTGCTGAGCGAGTCTGACAGTTCGAGCAGTGATCGGAGGAACCGAAGATCGTCTGACTCCGATCCCGAATCGTCGATGACGATCGGAGTTTTATCGTCGATCTCTTTGAGGACCTGGGAAATATACGTGCCCGTGTTCGACGAAGTGTCCTGGAACGCCCCGGCAACGTCGAACTCGGAACCGAGTCGTTCGCCCAGATTTTCACTGGCACGAGCCATCAAGCCGTTCAAATGGTTGCCAACGACGATGTTGCACTCGACCGCAGCCGCTGCGACAGCAGGATCCCAGAATCGATCCCCCAATTCTCCTTTGTACTCGCGCATCCGGTCGAAAAGACGGCTTGCGGTCAGCGATTGAAAGTCGAGCAATTCGTCGCTTTCGGCAAGGAATTTGTCGAATCCTGATACGTCGCGGGGCGAACCCGCGTCAACCTTGGTTACGCGATCCCACCCAGAGTAGAGAGCAGACAGCTTTACCGCGATCTCCTCACGCGACATCGTCATCGACCGGTAAAGATCGCTGACCGAGGTGCTGAAAGCCCGCGTTAAGGCAAGGTCGAATTTGCTTTGGCTGTTCTTGCAGCGAGGGATGTCACGGTAGAAGCGGGCGAGAGCGATGAAAACCTCGTTATCGAATGGTTTCTTAAGGCCGTCGCAGTATCGGCGAATGTGGTACGCCTCGATCGATTCGTCACGAGCAGCGAGGTGTTTCTGCCAACCGAGCAACTCGTGAGCAAGCTGAAATTCGACCCGCTTACGCCTATCGGGAATGTCATCGTCAGCAATGCCGCGCAGTTCGTTGATAGCCGATCGGACCGGCGTAAAATCGAACTGGTCTGACGAGGCCTTCAGAAGGGAAAGTTCCATCTGCGTGAGGAACTCGTCCACGATCCTAAGGTGAAGAGCCTTATCACCCAAATACTTGTGCCGCGGCATTAGCGCCGGGTTGTTGTCGGTAAGCGAGACAGTTTCGGAGCCTTTGAACATATTATAGTGGGTTCCTACTGAATTATCGTGCGGATGTTCCCGTCCTGGGACATGTTGAATTGGGTGATCACCCTTCCCTTTCGGACGCGATACCCAATGATGTCGAATCCGTTTTTCAACGACGCATCGGTGGGATCTGGGAACATCATGAATGTGAAATCATTACGTCGAAGTGTTGACCCGACGACGGTACCGTGCGTACTCTTTTCCGCGAAGCGGTTTAGTTCAGGCAGGCGTGCATACCGGGAGTACATGAAACGATAAGTAATCTCGCTCGTGTGGATCGCGCGAAGGTTGACCATAGCGGAGACATTGTCCGCGGCGTCCCGGGCTTTCGAGAGCGAAGGGACCGCAACCGTCGCGACCAAGCCGGCGATCACGACGACCAAGATCAGCTCTATTAGGCTGAAGCCTTTTTGGGAATTCATAGCTGGGAATCAATAGAGGATGCGCGCAACGCTGACCAATCTGCCAAAAAGTGTCACCACGAAAATGACGAAATTGAGCACATTGGCCGATAGGAGTTCGAGCGCGTTCATTGTATTTACCTGATCTGGCGGCGATTCTGTAGGGACTGCAGCAGATGCCGGTACTTTGAATAGCAAGACGGGTGCCACGAAATCGGATAGCAAACTTGTCAGTTCACCGTCATTTCATTAACCTTAGCTTTTGCACTAATTTCGAACTCTTATCGACAAGTCTCGGAGAAAACGGATTGAGTCTATTACTCGAAGGTAAACACGCGTTCATCTCAGGCGGCACGCGCGGGATCGGGGCGGCATTGTGCGAGGTCTTTGCCCGCGAAGGTGCGGATATCGCCTTTAATTATCATTCCAGCGACGACCTTGCCGAGCAGGTCAAAGCGAAGGTGGAAGGATTCGGCCGAAAATGCCTTGCGTTCAAGGTTTCGGTCACGGATCGAGTCGGAATGAAACGCGTCGCCCGTGAGATCCACGATCAGTGGGACACGGTCGAGATCCTGGTCAACAATGCCGCTGTCAATAAGGGCGACAACTTCGCAACGACAACGGACCGGTCCTGGGATTGGGTGGTCGATACCAACGTAAACAGCCTCTTCGCCGTCACAAAACCCTTCTACAAGCAGATGATCCGCCAACGCTCCGGTACGATCCTCAACATAACAAGCATCGGCGCGATCCGGGCCCTGCCGACGTCGGTCCACTACGCGACCTCAAAGGCCGCGATGATCGGGTTCACCAAGTGCCTCTCGCGGGAAGCGGCCAATTTTGGGATCACAGTAAACGCCGTCGCCGCCGGTATCTTCGACACCGATCTCGGAAACACTCTGCCCGAACATTTGCTGGCTGCGCACACCAACTGGGTATCACTGAAACGACTCGGCCAGCCTGGTGAACTTGCCGAGTTTGCGGCGTTTATCGTGAGCGATCGCAATTCGTATATGAACGGCGAGGTCATCACGGTCGATGGCGGAACTATCACGTAATCGGATAATGAGCGATTTCGACGCCAAGGCATTTGCAGACAAGGTTGCCGGGTTGTTCGACGACCAACTGATCGCCCTGCTAAGCATCAACGCCTCCTCGTACACCGAAGAAGCATTGAACATCGCGCGGAAAGAAGCTGAAAGGCGCGGTATCACCGGTGATGTACAAAAGGTTCATTTCGACGTTTTTCTCAACTCAGCCGGGTTTGCCGGCCGCCTGATCCTACTCGAAGAACAATTGATGTTTCTCTCGACCGGCATGCGTGCAGCTGCCGGCGGGATCGGCTTGATCGGAGCGATCGCCGGCGAGGCCCGTGTCGCGGAACGAAACGTAGCCGCGGCCCGTCTGGACTTCGCAGCCCTTGATAACGAGGGAAGCTGGATCTATTTTCTCGACCAGATCAATGAATGTAGGGCCGCTTCACGGATGATCTCTGGATCCGAACTCCAATTTGAGATCGCTGAAGAGGATGGTTCGATCCTAAATGGCGTCGTGAATTGTGGCGATCTCTCGAGTCCAGACGTGGAACTGCTTGTAAGACAGATACTTGCTGCCCGGGCCAACCTCGCGAAAAGCACATAAGAGTAAGCGGTAATGAAATTGAAAGTCATTTCTATCTTATTGTAAATAAATGACTTAGCTTGACAGGTCATTGGTTCATAGTTAGTATCTGTGTTTGGGAGACCGATACTTATGGCACGAGCAGAACTTGTCGATCAGCTGAACTTGGCACTGAGTTACGAACTCGCGGCCGTCATCCAGTATTCGCAGCACAGCTACCTGATCACGGGCACGGATCGCGAGGTCTTTAAGGACTGGTTTCGCGATCAGGCTGAAGAGGCCCAGGAGCATGCGGAGAAGCTTGGCGATAAGATCGTTTCGCTCGGTGGCATTCCCGGTGTCGAACCTGCGATGATCAGGCAATCCACCGAACTAAAGGAAATGCTCAAGCAGGACCTTGAACTCGAAAGGGAAGCGTTAGCCGTTTACATGGCTGCGTGGGCTGCGTGCGACGACAACGATCTGCCGCAGAAGTTCTGGCTCGAGGGACAGATCTCCGACGAGCAGATGCATGTTGAGGAACTTGAGAAGCTGACGTCGGAACGGACCGCGAAGGTAAACTCCGAGAAGATCGTCCTGAAAGAGATCTAAGAACTCAGGATCGAGAATATTAAAGCCCGCTTGCTTTACTGCAGGCGGGCTTCGTTATTTGAATATGGCCATTTTTAGAATTCGAGAAGATCTGCGGAAAGTATCTCATCGCCCTCACGACGGATCGCACCGCGAGCCGCAGCGAATTGGTCTGACAATGTGTCCAGCATATCGGCATCTACCGTGATCGTCTTCTGTACGAACCAGCCGATCCCGTCAGCATAACTAAACATTCGGATAACGGCATTTTCGCCGTCGATGCTTACTTCAACTTTCTTGTCTTCGGTGACCGCTGTCGAGCGTTCAGTCGCAATTTGATGATTCGTTGTCATACTCGAAAATGAAAATCACTTTCAATAAGAAATCTAACAGGAAAAAAAGATCCCGTCAAATTCTAACGCGTTAGATAAGACGGGATCGTTTCCGTATTCGGGACTTTATTTTTCGAGCCGGTCTTTTGCCCGTTGAAAGAACACCTTGATCATCTCAGTGATCTTCTTGCTCATCTCTGAACTGATGACTGATTCACCGGCCAGTCCGGCAAGCATATGAAGTTCACGAGCAGATTTGCGACGAAGTTCGACCATCTGTGAGAAGTGGATGAGAGTCGTATCGCGAGCCTTTTCAAGATACTCGGCAGAGAAGCGAAGAAAGTTCTGCGTCTCTTTCGCCACGGGGAACCATTCGATCCTATCCTCCGTCTTTTCCGCAAGCTCTACTGCGAACTTTTGGATCATCTTACCGACGATCGGGATATCAGCTTCGATCTTCCAATGCGAAACGCCCTTCGCGTCAGTGTGGATCGCCGCGATGCCCGGCATCAGATCAGCGAAATTCGTGAGGTCTGCGAAGAACTCACGAACCTGATCCGCAGGCGATCTGATCTCGATGGCGTCGCTGTAGCCGGCTTTGACAGTGAACATAGTCGTATAACTTCCCCTTATACTCGCAAACTAGAATACACCATTGAACGCGATCGCATTAAAGAATTGTCGCGTCGTCGCTCGGGTCATGCCTCTGTAGAACGGATCTTCCGCAAACAGCACCACGTGTCCGGCGCCGGTCGATTCGTCAATTATGTAGGACGTGCCCTTGAGCAGTCGTTCTGTGTTACCCTCCCAGACGAAACCTGAGATGGTAAGCGGCCGTCGCGGATTGGCATCGAATACGACCGCGTTGGTTCCTTCCTTGGAATAACGGAAGAAGTAGCCGGTCTGGATCAAGACCGAGATCTCATTCTGGTCGACGCCGTAATTAATGTATGAGGTTCGATCGACCGTCGCCCGGAACATCGCTCCTGCGAGGGATTCAGGAACGTTGTTGTTATCCGCCGAAGGCGACATTATCGGCGGAAGGGCCGCACCAACCTCCGGGGTACGATCGTCAGGAAGAGGTGCGGGGGTGGCGGATGGCGATGGCGTTGGGGAGGGTTTATCTTCCGGGACTTTGCCCTTTTGCTCGTCATCGGTGCTTCCGACCATCTTGGAGGACGTCAGGCCAACATCTTTCATAGTCGCATAGACGGCTGATCCGGAAAGGGTGATGACCGTTCCCCCGCCCTGAGCGAATTCTTTTAGTGTAGCCGCTCCACCGCTTCCGAGCTGACTCGCAAATCTACCAGGAGCACCGGACGGAATGATCAGCACGCTGTAATCCTTCAACCCGCCGCCGCGGATGGTCTGGAACGTCATCGGCGTGAACTTGATGCCGTATTTATCGAACGTCCACCAGATGCCGCCGTACGATTCCTGAGTGATACCTTCATCCGCCGCGATAGCGATCTTCGGCTTTTTCAGTGCGAGAACATTTTCGCCGCCTACTCCAGTATCGCCTTCATCCGAGTAGCCGGAATTCACCGCGACAACATTCACGCCCATCTCGGCTGAGTACTTCGCGATCGCGTCGTGGATAGAGTCCGGATTTCGCGAAACGCGAACGACGAACGTGCCCGATTTATAGTTGCGTCCGCCGGCATTTAACGGACGTGAGGCGACCGCTATCTTAAAGTCGGCCTGCATCAATCGCATCACCATCGCGACAGTCGAGTCGGTTTCGTAAGGAATGATGTACGAGATCGCCGCCCTGCCCGAGACGCCGCCGCGGCGGACATTGTCGATGTGGGTTTGGTCGATCATTGTACCGGCGACGTTCGGTGCATCCTCGGTCCAATGAGCATTGAGTCCGAATCCTAGCGGCAGCGACCATGCTGTCACGTCGTAAAATCCGTACTGTTCCTTCGGCTGTCCCGGTCCGCGCATCTGATTGCGGCGGAAACGGGCGTTGTTGTCGTCGACGAATGCCTTGTCTTGCGGGGTATCGGGTTCAAGGATGGCCTTGATCAGGATCCGCTGCGGCTGGTCGAGGTCGATGATGTATGAGCCCGCCGGGAAGCTCTTTCGTTCGGCCTTCGATTCCTTTTCGAAATAGGTGTGTGCCGTGGTCGAAGTGAATGCGGAAGTAGCCACCTTCACTTCGATATTCGATAAGCGAAGTATTTCGGCAAGGTCGGCCGCTTTCACGCGATCGCTCGTCGGGTCGATCACGATCCGCTTCATCTTTGCCCGAGCAGCGTCCGCCATTCCGCGTGACCGGAAATCGTAGAAATCCTTGATCCGGTCTACCTTGTTCTTCGCGGCTGTTTCGAGCGTCGTCATCGACGCGGTGTAATGCTTCGCGATCGACGAACGAAAGCTGACGATCGTGCCGTCCTCTCGTGTCCATCGAAGGCCTTTAGGACCGCCGCCATCGGTCTCATATGTCATACCCGTCGCACCGTTGAGCGATGGATACATATCCCAGTAGCCCGGATAGAACGCGTCGAAAATGTCGCGGACGTAATAATCCCACTTCTTCCGATCGAACGCAGCGGCATTCGCACGGCCATAAACGTCGAGCCATTTGTTGTACTGCGGCTGCGGCAGATTCGGGTTGATCGGAAGCGAAACGGGTGGGAAAAAGTATTGCGAAGGCTGGCCGTGATGGTCGACTGCAAGCTGCGGCTGCCACTCCATGTAGGCCTTTTGCATATTCCGCGATTCCTTTTGCGTGAACGCCAGCGTGTCGCGGTTCAGATTGAAGCGATAGTGATTTACGCGTCCCCAGATCGCCCAAGGCTCGCGGTGCTCCATCGCCGCCGGGTTTGGATCGCCGACCGCGACCGAGTTGTACCAAGTCGCGAACCGCTCGTGACCGTCAGGATTCTCGCCGGTCAGGACGAGCACGACGTTGTTCTTGAGAATGTCGAGAGTCGCAGGCTCATTCGAAGCGGCGAGCTGATAGATCACCTGCATGAATGCTTCGAACGACGAAGATTCGTTACCGTGGATCGTGTATGCCATCCAAGCGATCGCCGGATTGTTCTGTGCGATCTGGGCCGCATCGGTTGCTGTCGTCCTCCGCGGATCGATCAGTCGTGCGTTCTGAGCCTTGATCTCGTCCAGCCGCTGTATATTCTCGGGCGAAGAGATCGCGACAAGATACTGCATCCTGTGTTCGTTGGTCGTGCCGATCGGGATGATCTTCACGCGGTCCGGTGCGGCCGCGGCGATCGCCTGGATCACCTGCTCCATCTGGCCGTATGTCGTGTGATGCTGGCCGACATCGAAGCGAAGTATCGATTGCGGCTTCGGTACGTTGTCGCGATACGGGCCGCGATCGTAGAAATCGAAATCGAGGTCGAGTTGGGCAGACGCGACGAACGAAAAAGCACACACAACGCTCGCCAGATACAGGATCTTCTTGATAGTCATTTTGTCGAACTTGGACGCGAAATAGTGAACTGAAATTCTTGTTTCCAGTACGTGAAAAAAAGCTTGGAGTTTCACGTCGGAAGGGTTAGTATTCTGATTCTAATCTGACACTCTGAAAAGGCGCAAAACCACGATGGAAGCTTTTGCATCCGAATCACTCTGCTCCCGCTGCAATTCAATGAAGGTCCGCGAATGGGCAGACCTCTCCGACGATCAGCAATACCTGATCTCCGCCCTGCCCGATTTCGAAGATATGACCATGAGCGAACTACGCAAAAGCCGCTTTTGCACAAAGTGCTGGTTCAGAAAGGAAGTGGCGCAGGAGACGTACGCGTAGCGTATGTAAATTGGAGAGTGTCTGAAAAATATCAGATGGCGTTTCAGATCTCTTTCGTGTTTTGCTTTCTTATTTCGTGTGTTTCGTGGACAAATTCTTAGGAGTTTTTCCACGAAATACACGAAACAAATCAAAAAACCAAATGCTGAAACGCCGCCTTATCAGATAGCTTTAGCCAAAGGATAGGCCTGACCGAGTTATCTCGGCCGGGCCTATGATTGTTAAAGTCTGCTGCGGTTAGCGGTTATTTCGAAATATTATCTCTCGTTGAAAGCAGATTCTTTATGTAGTTATACTCGGCTTCCCATTCCGGACTGTCCTTAGACTCAATAACACCCGCCGCAGATTTGTAGTTCGCATCGAGGTCGGAGCGATCTTTCGACTCCTCGCACTGATGGATTCGTTTCAGTCTTGCCAAGAGTCGCTTGGTCGTCAGGCCATCAAGTATATTCAGATCGATAATGGTGAGTTTTTGCCGGGACATAATAACTGACCATTATCGTTCCACTAGAGATCTAGCTACTAGCTATTGGGCAACTTACGCCTGAGCCGCATCCACCTTCACAAATCCCAGCGCAGTTTTCACTTCTTCTTCGATGCGGTCGCGCAGGTCTGTATTTTGCTTGAGCATGTTCTTGACGTTATCGCGGCCCTGACCGAGGCGTTCGCCTTTATAGGAGAACCAAGCTCCCGATTTTTCGACTATGTTGTTGTTGGCGGCCAGATCGATCAGATCGCCCTCGCGTGAGATTCCTTCGCCGTACATGATATCGAACTCAGTCTCGCGGAACGGCGGTGCGCATTTGTTCTTCACAACCTTTACGCGCGTGCGGTTGCCGACGACGCGGTCGCCTTCCTTGATCGCACCGATGCGGCGGATGTCGAGTCGGACACTGGCGTAAAACTTGAGGGCCTTGCCGCCGGTCGTCGTCTCCGGCGAACCAAAGAACACGCCGATCTTCTCGCGGAGTTGGTTAATAAAGATAAATGTCGTTCGAGAGTTTGCGACGATTGCCGTGAGCTTTCTCAGGGCCTGCGACATCAACCGTGCCTGCAAGCCGGGAAGCGAATCGCCCATCTCGCCGTCGAGTTCCGCACGCGGGACGAGTGCCGCGACCGAGTCGATCACGATCACATCAACGCTGTTCGATCTAACAAGGGTCTCGGCGATCTCGAGTGCCTGCTCGCCCGAATCCGGCTGCGAGATCAGCATCTCCTCGATGTTCACGCCGAGTTTTGTTGCATATTCCGGATCCATCGCGTGTTCCGCGTCGATGTACGCGGCAACCCCGCCCGTCTTCTGAGCGGATGCCACGACCTGTAGGGCCAGCGTCGTCTTACCAGAGCTTTCCGGCCCATAGATCTCGATGATCCTTCCGCGTGGTAGCCCGCCTACTCCGATAGCTGCATCAAGACTGAGACAGTTGGTCGAGATCGCACCGATCTCTTCGCGCGGCCGCTCACCGAGGCGCATTATCGATCCTTTGCCGAATTTTTTCTCGATCTGAAGCAGGGCTGATTCGATCGCTTTTGCTTTGTCGATGCTCATTTAAAGTTTCTCCGTTAGGGAAGTATTAGATCTCGATCCTGACTTTAACACGTTGTGTTGAGTGATGCAAGGTGTTGCATCACTGATACGCCTATAATATCCTGTGTGTGCGATTGGATAAAAATAAATGAAGCCGGAAGAATTCTCAAGCTCAGATGGTGGAAGTTCTGATCGATCGCTATTAACTGAACTGCTCTTTGCGTTCTTCGCGTCTTTGCGTGAAAAAAAAGAAGTTTCACGCGAAGCCGCCAATGACGCAAAGAGAAATCCGATTTGGCTTGCGACGTTTCAGACAACGTATAAAGTTATCCCCATTTGTTCGCGAATCCGTATCAACTATAATTGCGGTGACACACGAATGATCGGAACGACACTCGACGAAAAATACAGCATTGAAAGCGAACTCGGCCGCGGCGGGATGGGGACGGTGTATCTTGCGACCCATCTCGGCACCGAGCGTCCGGTCGCGATCAAGGTCATCGCGCCGCAATATATGGAGCGGCCTGAGTTCGTCGAGCGCTTCCGACGGGAGGCGAGGGCCGCGGGACGCCTGCGCCATCCGAATGTCGTCGACGTTACCGATTTCGGATTCGCGAACACCGAGAAAGGTCAGGTCGCGTATCTCGTGATGGAGTATCTCGACGGCTGCACGCTCGGCGAGATACTTGAAGAAGAAAAGAATCTGCCGGTCTCGTGGACGCTCGATATCCTCGAACAGGTCTGCTCGGCCGTCCACGAAGCTCACTCACAGGGCATCATCCACCGCGATCTCAAACCCGACAACATCTGGCTCGAACCGAATCAACGCGGCGGTTACACCGTCAAGGTTCTCGACTTCGGTATCGCAAAACTCGAGGCTGCGTCCGGTCCCGATGCACCGAATCCCGCGTTTCCGGCCCTCGTCGGCGGGGCTCATACGAACATCGGCGGCTTGGGCGATGACACGATCCACGACAGCATCTCTCCGACGATCGTCGGAGATACGGGCACAATGGCGGGTTTATCCGAAGCCAGAACTGCCGTGATCAACGTCCGCCCAGAATCCGAGTCGAACGGTTCGGAGAACGCGACTGCGATCATGAGCACCGCTGTGGACACCGATCAAGATTCGACCGGAACCAAGATCCTTAGTGATAACGGCGAGAGCAAAGGACATACGGATTCATTCGAATCGATGCCGACGAAGGATCTCACACGCGTCGGAGCGGTGCTCGGTACACCTCTGTATATGTCACCCGAGCAGTGCCGCGGCCGGCGGCTTGACGCGCGGTCGGATATCTACAGTCTTGGTGTGATCGGCTATCAGATGCTCTCGGGTTCGACTCCGTTCAGCGGCGATTTCACCAAGATCATGGACGCGCACAAGATCGAGCCGCCTCCGCCGCTGCGTGCCCGCAAGGTTCGAAAGAAACTGCGACGAGTGATAATGAAGGCGCTCGACAAGGATGCGGTAAATCGTCCACCAACGGCCGAGGCGTTCGCGAGTGAGCTTCGTTCGCGGTCGGGTGGTATCGGCGATCTGCTCCGGCGTGCGGTCGTTATCTACACGGAACATCTGCCGAAGTTTCTCGCGATCACGATCCTGATCTATCTTCCCTTCATTCTCACGTCGCTCATCTCGGCGTCGCTTGGCATCTATTACGTTGCCCAAGGGATCGCCCAGGACGCTCCGATGCGTAGCGTAGCGTTCGCGGTAACGACTAGCCTTTCGGCTTTTTCGGCAATTCTCTGCGGATATTTTGCCGTCGGTACGATCACCTGGATCGTAAATCAGGTGCTTGCGGTGCCGCTTCGTCCGGTACGCGTCAGGCCAGCTATCAAAGCGACACTTCGAAACTGGAAGAGGTTGGTTGGCACAGGGTTTATGCAGACGGTCGCGATCGTTGTCGGGCTTGCACTATGCCTTCTTCCCGGTGTCGCCGCAACGATCCTTCTATCACTTGTTGCACCGGTCGTAATGATGGAGGGTTTGCGAGGATTCACGGCCTTTAAAAGGTCGAAAACATTGGTCATGCGTTCGCTTGCGACGTCCACCGCCGCCGTTGCCCTGCTGTTCTTTGTTCCAATGGTGATCGGCGGAGCTACGGGCCTTGTAGTCGCTCTTTTCGTTGATAAGGGCGTGCAGATTTACGAACGGGCCAATACTGTTGCCGATCAAAGCGGTACAACCGGCCCGCTCGCAAAACCATCCGACGAAGATGCCGACGATGATCAGGACATCAATATTGATATCGGGACACGGGATAACTCAGTGGATGTCGGGAAGAGAAATCCGGCCCTAAAACCGATCGCGAGCATGGCCCAAGAGTCGTTGCAATCGCTGCTGATGCTGCCGGTGCAGATCTTGTTGACATCCCTTTCGGCGATCATTTTCGCTCTCCTGTACTTAAAAACCAGGCAAGCCGGCGGAGAGAATCTGGACGATTTGTTCCGTCAATTTGAAGAGACTGATGGAACCCCGAAAAAGTGGCAGGAGCGGGTTCGACAGCGGTTGATCCAGTCCGGACGCGTCACGAGCAAACCTACCGGATGACGAAATTCTGGCGACAACTATCGTTACTGATATTCGCCGCCTGTGCCTTATTTTCCACCGCGAATGGCCAGGTCAAGCGAGAGCTTTCGCTCGGTAAGGGCGGTACGATAGAGATCGTCAATCGCTACGGTAAGGTCGATGTCACCACCGTCAAGGCCGCCGAGGGCGAGACGGTCAAGCCCGAACTCACCGCGACTGCCAAGTTCGCGATCGCCTCGGACGAGATCACCGTTGCCGAGGCCCGCATCGAAGTTAAGCCCAAGAATCGCAACAACCGCGTCGATGTCTCGATAACCGTCCCGGAACGAGCGAACATAAAGATCACAACTACCGACGGCGAAGTTCGCGTGATCGGCAACCTCGATAACGTTTCCGTCACCACCGAAACCGGCACCATCGCTGCCGACATCCCGACCGAAGACGTCCGCTACTCGCTCATCTGGCGCGAATCGCGTCCACGTTTCCTCAGCGACTTCGAACTCGAAAAAGTAAAAGAAGGCGCGGCAGGAAGGTTCTCAATAAAAGGCAGGTATCAGGCAGAACCGCCCGCGTCGGCAGGTGGCCGGCCCAAGTCAGAACCGGGAGCGATAGCGACTGGGTCAACGCCTGCCCCGGAATCAACTGAAGGCAACGGCGCAACTTCGAATAACGACCCAAAAACCAATGCCAAAAGCCCGAAGACCATCACATTAAACTTCACCACCGACCGCGGCATCATCCTTATCAACGTCCCGCCGACTGAGGTGATGAGTGATCTTCGCGAACGTCCGCTGACCGACGCGGCCAAGGCGATCATCCGCAGCGGTGATACGCTCCTGATGGACGCGATCCGGCGAGCGAGCCCAAAGTATTTCGGCGACTACACGCGAACGCTTCCACCCTATCGACGCGAGCCCGGCATCACGGTGCTGCCGACCGCGAGCGATGTAAAAGTTTCGAGCATCAAGACCGCGTCGGTCCGCGTCACCGATATGCAGAACCGTGCCGTCCCGGGACTGGCCGCGGCCGATTTCGAAGCAGCCGAGAGCGGCGAATCTCGCGAAGTCATGTCCGCGCGTCCGACGACCGCTCCCGTCAATCTTGTGCTGCTTATCGACGTATCCGGCAGCATCGAAACCTACGTCACGTTCATCCGCAAATCAGCGCGGGCATTCATAACCACCGCCGATCCTAACGACCGGATCTCGATCATCCTCTTCAACGAAGACGTCAAGGAACTTACCGGATTCTCGACCGACCGACGCAAACTCTCCGAAAGCCTCGACACTTTCGACGCCGGCGGATCTACCGCCTACTACGACGCGCTCGGCTACACGATCACCGACGTCCTGCGGCCATTCCGCGGCGAGCGTACCGCGATC
Source organism: Pyrinomonadaceae bacterium (assembly GCA_040081025.1). Classification (GTDB taxonomy): domain Bacteria; phylum Acidobacteriota; class Blastocatellia; order Pyrinomonadales; family Pyrinomonadaceae; genus OLB17. Next base: position 15,479 of record JBEBGW010000050.1, read on the forward strand.
GTTGTGCTGTCAGATGGCGACGACAACCGGTCGTTCCTGCCGTTCGATTCGCTGATGGGTTCGATCGAAGAGAGCGGGGCGTTGATCTATCCGCTCTACGTCCCGACCAGCCTGATCGCCGCCGCATCGACCGATCCCGCGACCGCCGTCGACCCGCTTCGATCGCGATACTTGAGCAACGACCTCACGTCGAAGGCCGATGCAGAAGGGAAGCGGCTCGCCGAGATCTCCGGCGGCGTCTATTACCCGATCACACAGCTCTCACAGATCCAGATCGCATACGACGACATTGTCGTCCAGCTTCGAACCTCGTACGACGTGACGTTCAGATCCGAGATCTCCACCGCCGACGGCAAACCATCGCCGCGGCTCAAGGTCCGCACGAAACGACCCAACACCTTCGTCCAGATCCGCAGCGTCGCAACACGCCAATAGCTCGCGTATTAAAAAACCATTCGACCGCAGATGGACGCGGATAAACGCAGATAACGTATCTCAAGAAGATCTGCGTTCATTTGCGTCCATCTGCGGTTACCCTGGATGAGTTAATTGGTTTTACCAATCGACTTACGACCGTTTCTCTTACCATTAACATCCCGAATATCTTGTGATAAGCTACGCAAATACTTGCAAAAACGGTCGGTTATTGGCCGTTTATTACGTTATAGAAACAACCGGATTCACCCGATATTAGATCCATTTTTTAATCGATATGGCGAAGTACACTATTCCCGAAAACATTCAAAACGAAGAACTTAAGCGTTGGGTCACCGACATGGCCGAGCTTTGCGAGCCCGATTCGGTCTATCTCTGCGACGGATCGCAGGAGGAGTATGACCGGCTCTGTCAGGAGATGGTCGACGCGGGCACGTTCATCAAATTGAACGCCGACAAGCGTCCGGACAGCTTCCTCGCCCGTTCGCACCCGTCCGACGTCGCTCGCGTCGAAGACCGCACCTACATCTGCTCGCTCTCGAAAGGCGATGCCGGCCCGACCAACAACTGGATGGCTCCGAAGGAGATGAAGGCGCTCCTGACCCCGAAAATGCGCGGTTCGATGCGCGGACGTACCATGTACATCGTCCCGTTCTGCATGGGCCCGATCGGATCGCCGATCTCGCAGTTCGGCGTGCAGCTTTCCGACTCGCCCTACGTGGCCGTCAATATGCGGATCATGACCCGCATGGGCCAAAAAGCGCTCGACGCGCTCGGTGATGGCGAATTCGTCCACTGCCTGCATTCGGTCGGGATGCCGTTAGCTGAAGGCCAGGCCGATGTCGCATGGCCGTGCTCGCCCGATCCGAAAGACAAGTACATCGTCCATTTTCCCGAAGAACGCTCGATCATCTCGTACGGCTCGGGCTACGGCGGCAACGCCCTTCTCGGTAAGAAATGCCTCGCGCTTCGCATCGCATCCACACTCGGACGCGAGCAAGGCTGGCTCGCCGAGCATATGCTCATCGTCGGCGTAAAATCGCCCGACGGCCGCAAAGATTATGTCTGCGCGGCGTTTCCGTCAGCCTGTGGCAAAACGACTTTCGCCATGCTCATTCCGCCAAAGGCTTTTCAGGACGAAGGCTGGGAGATCACAACTGTCGGCGACGATATTGCATGGATTAAGCCCGACGAAAATGGCAAGCTCCACGCCATCAACCCCGAAGCCGGCTTCTTCGGCGTAGCTCCTGGA
>JBEBGW010000358.1:0-4598 GCA_040081025.1 Pyrinomonadaceae bacterium
GTCAGCCGCCTCGGTCGGATTTTCTTCGGTCACCGCAACTTCTTCAGTTGCAGGTTCGGTTGTTTCGGCCACGGCGGCTTCTTCCGATGCAGGTTCGGGAGCTACGGCCACGACGGGTTCTTCCGTCGCGACTTCGTCGGTTGCCACGGCTGCAGGAACCTCCGTCTCTGGCGTCGATTCAGCCTCGGTTGTTTCGACCGCTTCGGCTGAAACTGCCTCAACAGTTTCTACTTCCGCACTCGCAGCTTCTTCAGCGGCGGCAGCCTCACGAGCGGTTTTCTCCTCGTATTCGCGGCGAGCCTGTTCCTTTCGGGCGAGTTTCGCTTCGTCCTTCTCTTCCTTGGTCAACTCCGGCTCCTCAGCGGCCGCTTCGCCGCCGAGAATATTTGCGAGTTCACCGAGGCTCGCCATACCGCCTTTTGCCTCGCTCGAGTAAACGCGGCTGTCGATGGTCGGTTCGTCGTCCTTGCCAACGGCCCGGAACGAGAGTCCGATCTTCTGGTCGGCAGTCTCGATTCGAAGGATGCGGAAATCAGCTTCCTGGTTGAGCTGGATAACGTCTTCCGGACGCTCAACTCGCTCCTCGGAAAGCTCCGAGATGTGGCACAGGCCTTCGAGCCCTTCGCCGAGTTCGACGAACACACCAAAGCTCGTAAATCGCGAAACTTTTCCGCGAACTACGTCACCGGCACGATGAGTGGCAACGAAGCTCTCCCAGGCACTTGGCGTGAGGTCCTTCATCGATAGCGACAGACGCTGTCCGCGTGCATCGATATTCGTGACGATCGCTTCAACTTCCTGGTCCTTCTTGAGAAGTTCCTTCGGATGCTTCACCTTCTTGGCCCAGGTGATGTCCGACACATGGACGAGACCGTCGATCCCGTCTTCGATCTCAATAAATGCACCGAAATCGGTGATGTTGCGGACCTTACCGCGGATCTTGGTGCCGACCGGATAACGAGTCCCAATGGTATCCCACGGATTTTCCTGGAGCTGCTTCATCCCGAGGCTGATACGCTTATCTTCGGTATCAACGCCCAGGACCTGAACCTCGACCTCATCGCCCTTGTTGAACATCCGCTTCGGGCTCGCAGAGCGCTTTGCCCACGAGATCTCCGAAACGTGGACCAATCCTTCGACGCCCGGCTCGAGTTCTACAAAAACGCCGTAGTCGGTGACGGACGAAACCTTGCCCGTGAGCTTTGAGTTGACCGCGTACATTTCGATCACGGTCGACCATGGATCCGGAAGCAGTTGCTTGTAGCCAAGCGAAACCTTCTCTTTCTCTCGATCAAGCTTCAGAACTTTTGCCTGAACATGATCGCCGACCTTGAACATATCGCCGGGATGGTGGAGGCGGCCCCACGACATATCCGTCACGTGGAGCAGACCGTCGATACCGCCGATGTCGACAAACGCACCGTACTCGGTGAGGTTCTTGACCGTACCTTCGACGATGTGGCCGAGGTCGAGGGTTTCGAGCGTCGCGCTCTTTTGTTCGTTGATCTCAAGATCGGTGATCGCTTTACGCGACAACACGATGTTATTGCGGCGGCGGCTGAACTTGATGATCTTGGCTTCGATCTCCGTACCGATATACGGGTCAAGATTGCCAACAGGACGCGAATCAACTTGCGAACCCGGAAGAAACGCTTCGATACCTTCGAGATCGACCTTCAGACCGCCTTTGATCTTGCCCGTGATCATTCCACGGACAGGAGCGTCGTTCTTGAAAGCCTCTTCGAGATCCGTCCACACACGTCGGCCCAGTGCATCGTTTTTCGATAGCAACGGCTGAGACTCTCCGCCGATGTGCTTGATGACCGCCTGAATGGTGTCCCCAACGGCTATGGACGACTCGAGCGGCTGCTCGAATTCCTCGGTTGGGATCACGCCTTCGGATTTGTATCCGAAATCGACAAGCACTCCGTGCTCCGATACGCCGACCACCTTGCCTTCGACCAGTTCACCGCTGTGGAAAACGGTCTGTTCCTGCTCGAATTGCTCGAGGATCGCGCCAAAATCGAACTCGCCTGAGCCGGCCGATTCGTACGAGGGTGTTTCCTTCGGTTCTGATGCAGCGTTCACCGGTGCCGCAGCTGCTGCATCTGCCTTGTCCTGTTGTGCCACAACTGAAGAATCGCCGGTATTCGTTTCTTCAGTCTGTTCCTTAACGTCGTTTGTCATTAACTGTTTCGACTTCCTTACTTGATATAACTATAGCGTTGCCAACTTCTATAACCCTCACATCTCCGATGAATCCGGTGCGTGAGGGGAATTCAAGCTGAGCAGGTAAAACTAAAATTTACACGTCTAAACGCTTTCCTGTCAAGGTTTCGATGCCGAAAATCCTTGAAAAATAGGGATTTGTGGGTCTTGCTCCCGTCTCTTTAGCGTGAGAAAGGCCGACCGCAACTCTGAATCGCGGTCGGCCGATTTCACGAACAAAAATACACGTTCTAGTTTCGCGTGAGCAGGCTGCTGATGTTTGTGACGCCGCCCATTTTTTCCATTTCTTCCTTCGCCATTCCGGACGTGTTCTGTACACCGGCGAGCCGGAGACGGAATTCGTCTGGATTTGTGGCTCCACGAAGAGCTTCCTCAAGCGAAATGAGACCAGATTGATGCAGGTAAAACAGAGACTGGTCGAACGTCTGCATGCCGTATTGCGAAGTTCCCGCGGCGATAACGTCGCGGATGGACGCGGTCTTTTCCTCGTACAGGATGTAATCGCGAATGAGCGGGGTCGAGATCATTACCTCGACCGCAGGAACTCGACTGCCCTTTGCCGCCTTGATCAGCCGCTGGGAAACAACGGCCTTCAAAAGCCCCGCCAGTTGGATCCGGATGGACTTCTGCTGATATGGTGGAAATGCTGAAATGATGCGGGTTAGCGTCTCGGCGGCGTCAAGTGTATGAAGCGTCGAAAGCACAAGATGGCCCGTTTCGGCAGCGACCAGTGCAGTTTCGATGGTCTCGAGGTCACGCATTTCGCCGACGAGGATCACGTCCGGGTCCTGACGAAGGCTTCCTCTTAAGGCCTCGGCGAACGATCGGGTGTCGACGTCCACTTCTCTCTGGGTTATGAACGATTCCTTGTCTTTATGCAGGAATTCGATCGGGTCTTCGATCGTGACGATATGGGAGTTTCGCTGCTGGTTTATGTAGTCGACCATTGCCGCGAGGGTGGTCGATTTACCCGATCCCGTAGTCCCGGTGACCAGTATCAGGCCGCGGTTTTCTTCGGATATCTTGTTCAACACCGGCGGGAGACCGAGTTCGTCGAAGTTTCGAATGTGATCGGAGATGACGCGGGCGACGATGCCGATCGAGTTTCGCTGCTGAAAAATGTTGACGCGGAAGCGTCCAAGTCCCTGAACGCCATATCCCAGATCGACCTCGAAAACTTCCTTAAAATGCTGCTTTTGGCGATTCGACATCATTGAGAACGCCATCTCGAGGGTCTCGTCCTGATTAAGTTTGGGCACGCCGGCCAACGGCTTGAGTTCGCCGTTTATCCTGATGACCGGAGTCGAACCGGCGCGTAGGTGCAGGTCGGACGCGCCAAAGCTCATGGCCATTCTCAGAAGATCGTCTATTCGATTTAACATAGGTGGTAGTGCGAGAAAAACAGAAGCTTAGTGAGGTGCGGGGCGTAGAGTAGCCAATAGAATTTTACTGCCGTGCGGAGCCGCCGTAAACACTGGGCTCCGAACTCGGTCAGACTGACCGAGTTCGACACCAGATAGGGGCATGCGTACACTCGAAGTAGTTTCTTTATATGAGCGGTACTGCGAAAATCAGGGAAGTCATCCCCAATCGAGCCATCCCATCGGGCGAGATCGAAATACTTGTCGAAGGCCTTCAGGTTCCGACCGGCGAGTCGCTTCGTTGCCTGGCGAACGGCGTCGAATGTCAGGTATCCGCTGCATCGTCGCGGCGAGTCGTTGCTTTCTTGCCAGAGATCGATGACTCGACGGCGATAGTTCAGATCGAGACCCGTGATCAGGATTCGAACGGATTTGTCGTCACGACCGGTAAGCGGGTCGCAAGCGATATGCATATCGTCGCCAACCCGGCGATCGACCCTAGCGACGACGCTCTGATCCTTACACGTTCAGGGGCTCGTGGACAGCAACTTCCAAATACGTTGTTTCGACTCGAGACAGACGGTTTCGTCGATGAACTCCCTGTCGAGATCCTTAATCCAACCGGGATCGCATTCGGTCCGACCGGCGCGATGTACGTCACGAACCGCGCCGAAGGAACGATCAGCCGCATCGATAAAGGCGAAACGGCCACCGTCGTTGCGAGCGATCTTGGTGTTGCCACCGGGATCGCGTTTGGCCCCGACGGGATGATGTACGTCGGTGACCGCTCCGGCACGATCTATCGGGTATTCGAAGACGGTGGCAAAGAAACCTTTGCAGTGATCGAACCGTCAGTTGCCGCGTTTCATATCGCCTTCGGTCCGGACGGACGTCTTTTCGTCTCGTCACCCGGCTTTGCCAGCCATGATCTTGTATACGCGGTCGACAACTACGGCCACTTCGGCTTGAACCTGCGAAAGTACGCGCATTTTACGTCGCCGATCCGCC
>JBEBGW010000359.1:0-4591 GCA_040081025.1 Pyrinomonadaceae bacterium
AGCTGGTCGAATCGGTCTATCACGCGATCCGTTCAGGCGAGCTGGTCAGATTCTAGAACATTTCAGTGTAAGATTGCGTTCAGATAACTGTGGCTTCTAACCAGTGTACAAATTGTGGGCAGGCAAACTCGGTCGAGAGTAAATTCTGTCGATACTGCGGCAGCCGAATGCCTGATCCGTTCTTCCAACCAGCGGATCCGATGGCCGCTCGACGGCCCTATTCGTGGCAAACCGACGAGTTTCAGACGAAGACGAAGGGCCGGCAGCGTTCGACGGTTGAACATTTCCCGGGCCTCAATCCGAACATCGTGCCTGGGGCCCAGGCGATGACGCTCAACTCTCCGCGTGATATCACCGGCAATTACCGCTGTCCTAACTGCGGGACGCATTATTTACCTGTCATCGAACGAAAGATCTCGCAAGCAGGCTGGATTACCTTCGCTCTCCTGCTGGTGTTTACCTTTATTTTCTTCTGGATCGGACTATTGATGAAAGAGGACGTTAGCGTTTGTCCGGTCTGCCGTATCCGGCTGAATCACCGATAATAGTAACCGCGAGGATGCTCGACCTTTACGTCCGGGTTCGTGCTGGAGACCTGCACCTTGTAATAACCCTTTTTCATATGAGTTGAGAGATAGGTGAGCAGAAACTGACGCGTAAGCAGGAGGCTCAGGTCTTTGAAGAACGGTAAGAAACTTACCGGAGCCATCGAACCCTGAAAGAACGCACGTCCTCCCGTCTCGTCGGATAGTTTTTCCAGGGATCCCTGACCGACCAGCGTGAGCCTCGAATTGTCGTTTGGATTAGAACTTGTCGGCGAATAAACCGAGAACACGGCAACACTTTTTCGCTGAGCTCGCAATATTGCTCGATCAAGATCGATGCTCTGCGATGGTGAAACGGCTGAAAACCCACTTGAAAGGTCCACCCCGTCCGACACCATCAAGATCGCACGCCGTCCGGCAGGCAATGCATCAAAGCGATCAAGAGTATCAACGACACCGTCGAAGGGATTTCGAGGGGCCGTCGCATTGCTTGACGTGACGATTCGCAGGGAATTCGCTGCCGCTTCGAGATCTGTGGTAAATCGCTGCCTGATCTGTGTCGAGCCGCCTCTAAGATAGGCGACCATTACGCGGGAGCCTCTGGGCAATGCAGTGATGAACTTCTTGATCTCGGAGATCTGAAGGTTAAACTCGGAGCCGAGATCGTCCTGGATCAGGATGGCAAGAGCGAGCGGAGCTTCCTCGATACTACGGATCGAAAGTATCTGCTGTTCGTCACCGTTCTCTTTGACGATCAGGCGATCGAGTTGCAAATACTCCTGAAGCCGGTCTTGCTTTAGTTCCTGCTTTGTGAAGATCGAGATAGGGATCGAAACCGTGCGGATCTCGCCTCTCGGAGTTGCAGTCGGAGACGGAGACTGGGCGAACCCCGACGCGCCGAGCACCGCCAGCAAAACCACTGCAAACAAGATTCGCGGGCTTAAGATCATAGAAACATTCGTTAGTTTGAATTAAACCGACGCTGTTTGTAAAGTAAACGCTTGAGAATGAGTGACTTGGTTCAGTCGAGAGGCATCACAAAAGCCGAGCTTGCACGCGGCAGGAATCTGCGGATCGTGGGCATCGCTTCGCCCATACTCCTGACAGCAGTGCCGGTCATCCTGTTTCTGATCATCACGCTAGTACTAAGCACGTCACCCGCATTTGCGATCTCATCGCTGTTCCTAGGCTTTGTCTTTGCCGTCATCGGCCTTGTCGTCGGTCTAAGCATTTCGGCCTATACTTTCTACAAACACCAGGAATGGTCGAAGCAGATGCGTGAGCGTATCGCAGCGAGCGGCATCGGCGCCGATGAGATCGATTGGTTCAGGAAAGAACTAAAGCCGTCTGAGAAGCGCGCGTTAAAGGCCCTCAAAGCGGCTGATCCGCTGATCGAAGACGCGTATCGAGAAACCCTCGCATCACGACTTACCGCAACCCGGATCGTGAGATCCTCGCGAAAGGAACTTCAATCGGTTAAACGACGTGAATCGAAACTGCGATCGCTCAAGCCAGAAAACGCCAAGCGATTCCTCCAGGAATTGGCCGTCGACAACGAGAAGATCGGCTCGATCCACAACGAAGCCAAGCAGATGCTGACCGAGGCCGAGTCGCGTCTTGAGATGATCGAGGCAGCGGCGGCACGAGGCGGCAGCTTCGCGGATACGGAAGTAGCGTTGAAGAAACTTGCTGCACGGGCATCGCAGCTTCCGTTAGCACTGGAAGCCGCACGTATTCATGGAGAAGCGATACTTGAGCTTGAGGAATCGTCGCCAAATCTTTTGGCAGATGAAGAAATTGTAGAAAGCGAAAGTAACCGTGATAGCCGTTCCGAACGCATGAATTGAACCTGTATGTACAGGTGGGTGGCGTCACGTCCCCGAAGAAACGCATTAGCCGGAGCCTCTGGCAAACTCCCGTAGAAGATTGCACTGGAACCGGCATCGGCCCCCCTCAATTCAAGTGTTGGCTCAATTATTATTGCGTCGGTAACAAACTCCGCAGTAAAGATCTTTCGCCAGAATCAAGATTACCACACGATCGTAATGGATGGACACAAAAAAGCCGGGTTCGATCCCGGCTCTGTCGCTTGACTTTACTGTTCCCTTTCCAGCTCTTGCGGCGGAGGTTCTTTGAACTTCAAAACCCTGTCGAGCATCTCCGCACACTCCGCACTTCGCGAGGCTAACTGCATATCCGTTTGATGACGAGCATCCTGAAGCTGATGCAACTCGTCCGCGACATGAAGAGCCGCCAGGATCGCAACCTTCAGCGAATCAACGGTAAAAGTACCTGACGAGATCTCGCGCATCTTCCGATCGACGTACTCCGCCAGCGTGTGGATATAGTCGTTATCCCCGTCCGAGCGGATGCTGTACGTCTGGTTATATATCTCTACGCGGACCGTTTGTTCCGGTTCAGTTTGTTGTCGCAGGCTCATGATGCATGTCTCCCGATCGCGTGTGCGACATCGCCGTCGATGATGGTTATCGCATCAAGCATCGCTTCGACCTTTAACTGGATCGCGTCCCGTTCTGACAGCAAGGAAGCGAGTTTCTCTTCCATCTGCGTACGCTCTTCGCGTATCTGGTGTGTGCTGCGTCGAAGTTCCTGGAGTTCTCTTTCGATCTTCTCCTTTTCTTCACGCATCTTTTTCGCATACTCGATCGTGAGGTATATCTTGTCCTCGAGATGCGAGAATTTCTCCATTCCCGTTAAGCCGTTCATTCAGCCTCTCTCCAATTGTCGGGGGTCATGAAACTTGGATTTCCGATTATGGATGCTTTGTCTCCAAAGTTCAAGTGTTTAACCCGCTCGACTTAATTTCTTTGTCCTACACCCAGATTCGAAGCAAGGTGGTCCAATACTTTCTCGTGTGCGTTCGTCACATCTTCTTCGATTAAAGTGCGTTCATCGCTTCTATAAGTGAACCGCAGTGTCAGCGACCGCTGATCGTCCGCGAGTCCTTTTCCCTCGAACACGTCAACGAAATCGACGGAGCGTAGGAGTTCGACGCCCGCATCGAACGCACCTTGCTTGATCGATTGATAAGCGATAGCTCGGTCGACAACAAACGAAACATCCCGCACGATCGCTGGGAACTTCGGAAGCGGTCGGTACCGAACCGGAGCCGGCTCTTGTTCAAGCACGGATTGCAGATCGATCTCAGCGACGAATACCGGTTGTCTAAACTTATAAGTCGCCGCGATTTCCTCGTTCAGCCTTCCGAGATAGCCGATAGGGCGATCGCCGACGCTTATCGAAGCCGACTGTCCACGACGTAGATGCTTCACATCGGCCGCGATGAAACTAACATCTGCGACACCGATTGCGTCAAGAGCCAGTTCAAGCGCTCCTTTAGCGTCGAACAGACCAAGATCTCGGATCGGCATCGACTGGCCTTCATTCAGCAAACCGCCGGTCACAACGATCGCGAACAGCTCGCGTTCTTTCGGGAGGCTGCCTTCGCCATCCGCTGCGAACACCTTTCCCATCTCAAAGAGCTTCAGGTTCTTTCGCTGGAAGTTCATGTTGTGCCGAACAGCGTCGAGCAACCCCGGGATCAGCGTCGGACGCATCCGAACGGCACCTTCGATCACCGAGTCGCGAAGCTCGACGAACGGCTCCTCGATCGAACCGTTAAGCAGCTCCGGCACTTCCTGTACGACGCCATCATGTTTCGTATCGATAAAGCTATACCCGATCGCCTCGTCAAAACCAACATCGCTGAGCCCCTTTCGGATCCGCTTCTTACGTGCCTCGCTCGGCTGATACTCACCCGCACCGAACGCAGCGGGCAGCTCATCCGCGATGTTTTCATAACCCGCATGACGCGCGACTTCCTCAACCAGGTCTTCTTCGATCGCGATGTCGTGTCGCCAGGTTGGAACCGTGAACTTGTGCGATCCGACAACGCTGCCGTCGGATTTGAGTTGCGGAGTGATGCCAAGCGCGGACAAGATGCGGAGGCATTCCTCGATCGGTACGTCGAGACTCGAAAGACGCTTTGTCGCAATCGCAATATCAGCAGACTCGACTTCCTTGAC
>JBEBGW010000360.1:0-4586 GCA_040081025.1 Pyrinomonadaceae bacterium
TCCTGTTTGTGGCCAACAATATTTGGTCCCGGCCCGCCGATCATCGGCGTATCGACCCCATTTACCTTCGCCGTGACCCATTTTTCTTTGTTGGTTCGCCAATAGGACGTTCCGTTGACGTAAATGAACTCTTTCGTTTCCTTTTTCCCGTCGTCCGACCACGTCGTCCTCAACGAGCGATTTGCCTTGGAAGGGATCTCTTCGTTGAGAAACATCTTCGTCGGCTGAGCCTTCGTTCCGGCCGTTGCGAACTTCTCCTCAGAGTATTTCTGACGGTTCGGCGTGTCCATCAAAAGCCGCCGCGAAGCCGAAATGATCGCATCAGCCTCCTTATAAACCATCACCGTCTTCTGCCCATCCGCCGAGCTCATCGCTCCGAAAATAACGCTGACCGAGAAGAACGCGAAAAGAAGTTTTGCTCTCATCCTAAAGCCTCCAGATTCAACTTGAGCGTTGCGATCTGCTGTTCGAGTTCTCCTTTTCTTTCTCTTAACTCCTCCACCTTTTCAGCGGGGGCACGCTCGACGAAGTTCGCGTTCGACAGTTGGCCGTTGAGGCGTTGGAGTTCGGTGTCGAGCTTCGTGATCTGGGTTTGCAGCCGTTCGCGTTCCTTGTCGAAATCGATAAGCCCTTCGAGCGGGACCGCGATCTCGGCACCGCCTGAAAGAACGGCCTTTGCTGACGCCTTTGGCACGTCCAGCGAATCGCCGAGAACAATACTATCAGCACGCGCAAGCTTTTTGATCTGAGCTTCGTTCGCCATGAAGTTCGCTCGCATTTCGGCACTCGCAGCAACGTGGACCGAAACCTTGTCGCTCGACTTGATGTTCATCTCCGCCCGGATGTTTCGTACCTTCTTGATCAGGTCGATAACGGACTGCATCTCGCCTTCGGCCGCCGCGTCGATCGCACTCGCATCTCCAGGCGGAAACGCGGTCAACATTATCGTCGCGTCGGCACTCTTATATGCCGAAGCGAGCATCTCCGCCGAAGTCCCGGGCAATTTCAACCAAAGCTCTTCCGTCAAATACGGCATAAACGGATGGAGCATCCGCAGTGCGATCTCCATGATCGTAAGGATTCGGGTCGTAGCCTCGACATCGCCGATGTTGATCTCATCCTTCTTCAGCTCGATGTACCAATCGCAGAAATCGTCCCAGAAAAAATGATAAAGAAGCGATACCGCCGTGTGAAATTCATACTTCGCGAGCGACTTATTCACATCGATCGCGGTCTGATTGAGCCGCGAGATTATCCATCTGTCCGAAAGCGGCAAACCCGAGCGGCCAATCAAGCACTCATGATCTACCTTCGCCCCTTCCGAATTCAGCAGACAGAACCGAGTTGCGTTCCAGATCTTGTTGGCAAAGTTGCGAGAGGTCTCGATGAGCAGATCGTTCCATTTGATGTCGGCTCCGGTCGCGATGGACGCGAGATAGATACGAGTTGCGTCAACGCCGAATTTGTCGAACATTTCGATCGGGTCGACGCCGTTGTTGCGCGACTTCGACATCGGCTTGCCGTCTTTGCCGAGCACGGTCCCGGTGACGATCACGTCCTCGAAAGCCTTCTTGTCTACGAATTTCTTCGTCAGCATCATCATCCGCGACACCCACAAAAAGATGATGTCCCGGCCCGTGACGAGTACGTCGGTCGGGAGGAAAATATCGAGGTCAGAACCGCCTGCGTGCGGAGGTGGCAAAGCGACTGCCGTGGAATCTTTATCGGTTCTCGAGACTTGGCCCCCCGCTGACGCAGGGGGTTCTGACCCGGTCCATCCGAACGTCGAAAACGCCCACAGGCCTGACGAAAACCACGTATCAAGCACATCCTGATCCTGCATCAATTCCTTTCCGCCGGCCTTTTCCCGAGCTTCGTCATCGGTCATCGCGACGAAAACATTTCCGTCTGCGTCGTACCATGCCGGGATCTGATGACCCCACCAGAGCTGCCGCGAAATGGTCCAATCCTTTAGATTCTCAAGCCAAGCAGTGTAAACCTTCTCGTGCGGAACCTGCGGCGAGAAATGGGGCGCTCCTTGGGTCCGCATCAAGTCGAGGGCCATATCGCGCATCTCGTCCATCTTCACGAACCACTGATCGGATAAGATCGGCTCGACGATCGTCTTGCACCGCTCGCAGACAGGCAGCGTGATCTCGTAATCGTCGACCTTCTCAAGCAGCCCGAGTTCTTCGAATCGTTCGACAACCTTCTCGCGGGCTTTGAAACGATCGATACCTTCGAACTCTGCACCCGCGGCGGCGTTCATCGTGCCGTCGTCGTTCATCACGAGAAGCTGCGGCAGGTCGTGCCGCAATCCGACCTGATAATCGTTCGGATCATGAGCCGGCGTGATCTTCACCGCACCCGTTCCAAACTCCGCATCTACATACTCGTCCGCTATTATCGGGATCTCGCGGTCAGTCAGCGGCAATGCGATCGTCTTTCCGATCAAGTCGCTGTATCGTTCATCCTTCGGATTCACCGCAACCGCCGTATCCCCAAGCATCGTCTCCGGCCTGGTAGTAGCGACGGTTATAGTACGGTCAGTGCCGATCACCGGATATTTCAGATAAAAGAGCTTCCCGTCCTTCTTCGTCTCTTCCTTTACTTCAAGATCGGACAGCACGGTCTTGTCTTTCGGGCACCAATTGACGATGCGCAGGCCCTTGTAGATCCAGCCTTCGTTGTAGAGCGTTACAAAAACACTCCGCACGGCTTTCGACAGATCCTCATCCATCGTAAATCGATGCCGTGACCAATCGACCGACGCACCTTCCCGACGCATCTGCTCGGTTATCGTGTTGCCGTACTGTTCCTTCCACGCCCAGGCACGGCGGACAAATTCTTCGCGCCCGATATCCGTCGGCTTCTTATGTTCGTCCTTCTTAAGCTGCTCGACGACCTTTCGCTGAACCGAGATCCCGGCGTGATCCGTGCCCGGCAGCCAGAGCGTCCGATACCCCTGCATTCGTTTCCAACGTGTCAGCACGTCCATTATCGTGTGCTGGAGAGCGTGGCCCATATGCAGGCTGCCCGTGACGTTTGGCGGCGGGATGACGATCGAATATTTCGGCGCGTCAGGATCTTGGTTGATCTCCGGGCGGAAAAAACCGCTGGATTCCCAGCGTTCGTAGTGGCTGTGTTCGGCTTCCTTTGGGTCGTAAGCCTTTGCGATCTCCATAAGCGTAAATCTTAGATAATAAAACAAAAACGGCCCGCTTTCATCTCTAAGACAAAAACGGGCCGTCCGATAAAGCTTTCAGCTTTCAATACTTTTCGGACAGCTTCTCGACTACTCGCTGCGCGATCATCTCGATCAGCTCCGGCGAGATCGTCACTACCTGCTTACTAGCGCCCTGCTCGACGGCATGCACCGGTGAGGTGATCTCAACCGGATTCTGCTCGTTTGCGGAAAGGTCGAGAAGATCGACATCGTCAAACTTGAACGACGATGAACCCGTCGTTTCGAACCGGTTCTCCATCCGGATCGTGTCCTCACCTACACGAGTCGTCGCTGGAACCACCTCGACCGGCTGCGGGCCGGGCGGTGAGCTAAGCGGCGCTGTATCCAATGCCCCCAAAGTCGCAAAGCTGCTGTCCGGGCTCGCCTGTTGAGCACCATCGCCGTCCCGCATATCGGCCGGCTTCCAGTTATCGTACGAGATCGTATTCTCAAACTTGCTCGGATCGTCAGGAAATCGCTGAACGTATCCGGATCGAAAGCCGATCTCCGAATCGGTCTCGATCTTAGGTGGTTGGTGTTCGGCCGCTATCTCGATCTCAGGCTCTCCAGCCTCAGCTTCTACCTCGACCAAAGGCTCCGTAACCTCAGCTTCAGCAGGAGCTTCGACAAACTCAGCAGCCGGTGTTGACTCCGACGCGAATATTCCTATCTCATCGGTCGCTTGGGCCGCGGAATAACTGGTCTCGATCATTTCATCGTCGATACCGACATCCGAAAGGTCATCGTTCGTCTCACCCGAAACGCTCCGCTCGTAAAGATTTTCAATGTCGTCCGGCACATCAGGTGCCGGAGTAGATGCCTCGGCAAGCGGAGCCGAAATCTCGTAGCCAAGATCATCGAAATACTTTGGCGCCAGCTCAGCCCCCGGCTGAGTATCGGCGGCTACCGGTTCGTGATCAAAAGACTGCGTCTCAAGTTCAACTGAATCGGCAGTTTGCGGATCGACTACGACCGCCTCTTCGATCACTGGCGCGACTTCAACCGTTTCAGGCACCGGCTCAGGTTCGGTCGGGCGTGCCGCATCCATCAACTCATTGACCTGTGCAATAAGCTGCTTGATCGACTGAAACGGCTTGGTTAAATAGGCATTCGCACCGACGCGTGTGGCCTCGGCCTCGTCGAATGGTTCGAACGATCCGACCAGCAATATCACCGGAACACCCCGAGTAGCTTCGTTCGCCCGCAGCTGTTCGCATATCTGATAGCCCGTCGGGCCGGGCATATTCACGTCAGCGAGCAGGATGTCAGGGGTTTCGGAGGCAAGATGAGCGAGGGCGGCGTCACCGTCGCCAACCGTCACGACGTCAATACCTTCGTCGGCAAAGGTCAGATTGACCAC
>JBEBGW010000051.1:0-17077 GCA_040081025.1 Pyrinomonadaceae bacterium
TTTCTCAACTGCGGAGAGGAAGAGCATGCGGCGCTGAGTCAACTTGTCTACATCTAAAGTTGTCTTTTTCATTGTTTGCTGCACAGTCGACCCTAAGGTTGGCCACATATAATCATCTTCGTCGCTATCGCCGATCGCTGCATCGTTGGTCGATCCGGGAACCGGCGTTGCCGACGGCCGGCCGCCGTTCGGAGTCGCAAATACGGGCGGCCGCCGCTCGCCTTGCGAACGAACTGTGTCATTTTGAATGGTTGGGGCTTTTGGCTCCGGCGCAGTTGCCACGCGGGTGCGGGTCGACCTGTCGCCCTGAGCGACCGTGAAAACCGCAGCTAACCCCAACAAAACGAACGAGAAGGCGAACCTTTTCATCGATTGTAATCTCCGTTTGATCTACTTTGGGGAAAGCTCGATGTTTGATTATATATCCAAACTATTGGATGCCAACGATTTTCTTGCACAAGCCCGCACGTAAGTAAGGGCGGTACGTCCAATGTAGTTCAGCGAGCGTTAAGCTCTTCGATGGCTATGTCATGAAATCTACGGCGGACGGAGTTGATGTTAGTGAACGGCAGCGGATGGTTGTGCGTTCGGTTGGTGAGCAGGACGAAGATGCGGTCTTTGACGGGGTCGATCCAGAGTGATGTTCCGGTAAAGCCGTTGTGCCCGAAGCTCTCGGGGGACATCTTCGTTCCCGCCGTGGAATCCTCGGTCGAAGCGAGCTGAAACGCGAACGATCGATCCTCGTTCATCCCTTTCGTAAAATTCTTCCGGAAAAGGTCACAGGTCTCCGGCTTCAGCAAGGTCGTGTGCTGCGGCAGGAACTGAAGTGCGATCTTGAAGACCTCTTCCGCCGTCGAGAAAAGCCCCGCATGCCCGGCGACGCCGCCCAGAAAGTACGCGTTCCCATCGTGAACCTCGCCCCAGATCTGATAACTGCGAAAGGCCGAGCTCATGTCAGTACCACCTGCGGTGGCGGGTGGTTGAAAGTAGCCTTTCTCAATACAAGTTTGCTTCTCGTACTCGTTGCCGAACTCGCTAGCAGCAATCTCCCTTCGAAGTGGATGCTCCTCACCAAAAAAGCTTCGGAGGAGTTGCAGTTTCCCTAGCAAATCCGAGTGAGCGATGCTACTGCCAGAAGGCCACCCATTCAGAACTTCAGTCACCACCCCGAGAAGAATAAAGTTTAGATCGCTGTATTCAACCGTCAGCTCGCCCAAACGGTCAGATCTATTGATGGTATCGATTACAAACGGAGGAACTCGCGAATCTGGGATACCGGGATAAGACATTTCAAGACCATCAGGACGATTTTCCATGAGGTAGAATGGCAACCATCCTAAAAGACCAGACCGGTGAGAGACAACATCGACAATTGTGATCGATGATTTATCTGCCGAATTGAACCCAGGTATTATTTCGGCAACGACATCATCCAACTGAAGTTCGCCTTGGTCGAGTAGACGAGCAAGCTCCAAGCCGGTTATTAGCACCTTCGTCAAACTCGCCAGATCATAAACCGTATCGAGCCTCGCGGGAATCACCTCAGGCGTTACGACTGCATATCCCAACGCATCGTGAAACACGATCTCGCCTTTCTCGGCGACAAGATAGACGGCCGAGGGGAAATCGTTGGCGGCGATACGTTCGCCGATAAAGCCGGAAAGTCGTTCGTTCATCCTAAATTTATCCTAACTCGTAACAGGTCGATTGACACCTGTCGGGAAGAGCAATAGACTTCGCCTGCAAATTATTTTTGGAGGATATTCTTATGAGTAAAGTAGAATCCGCGGACCTAATCTTGAAATTGTACGATCTGCGCCGCGAAGCGACGATGCGTAAGGCTCGTGATTGGTTTTTCACTTTTAACCCGACGAGCGCTCAGGATTACATGACGACCATGATGAACCCGGAGGTCGGCGGTTATCTTCGGATGGTCTCGTCGTATTGGGACATGGCCGCGTCATTCGTAAATCACGGAGCGATCGATGCCGAAATGTTCAGCGATACCGCCGGCGAGCATATGATTGTTTTCGCCAAGGTGGAACCATACGTGGCCGAACTCCGGGAGATGTGGCAGGAGCCGAGGGCTTTCTATCATCTTGAGAAGGTTATATTGGACCGGCCAAATGGAGCGGAAAAACTCAAGAAAACGCAGGAGTGGCTAAAATCGATGGCCGAGCAAATTGCCGGCGGCCAAACAAGCGAAGCCTCAGCGTAGTCACGTTCAATTTCTAGGATCTAGCTAATAGCTGTTTGCCGACAGCTATTAGCTATTTTTTACGTTGAGCATGCTAACGTGGGCCTCGATCTTTTCAAGCACCTCAACAGCTAAGGCAAGAGCGCGTCGTCCGTCGTGACCGGTGACAGGCGTAGCGGTTTTGTTCTCGATCGAATCTAAAAACGCGGTGATCTCGGCTCGGAGCGGTTCGACGTCGTTGATCTCAAGTCGGTTGATCGAAATGCCGAGCAGTGGATGAGCGGCGTCGGGGTTGAGTGACGTAACTGACGCGAACTTCGTCGCGTAGTCAAGCACGACGTACGAGTTTGTCTGATAAAACCGCGTCTTGCGGATCTTTTCGGTGCCTATGCGAGAGGCCGTGATGTTCGCGACGGCTCCGTTCTCGAATTCGATGCGGGCGTTCGCCGCGTCGACCTTGTCCGAGATTACAGGGATGCCGACCGCCCGGATCTCGCTCACCTTCACACCTTCTCCGACCAGCCACTGGATCGCATCGAGATCGTGGATCATCACGTCGAGCACTACATCAACATCAAGCGAACGATTCGGGAACGGCGAAACGCGATGGATCTCGAAATAGAGAGGATTCGTCACGTGCGGCCGGAGTGCGACCATCGCCGGGTTGTAGCGTTCGAGCTGACCGACCATTAACTTGGCACCGCCTTT
Organism: Pyrinomonadaceae bacterium; assembly: GCA_040081025.1. GTDB lineage: Bacteria > Acidobacteriota > Blastocatellia > Pyrinomonadales > Pyrinomonadaceae > OLB17. The sequence continues at coordinate 2,906 of JBEBGW010000051.1, forward strand.
TTCGGCAATCGCGATCATCCTGTCGGCTTCATCGAGCGTTAGTGCGATCGGCTTTTCCACCAGCACATGCACGCCCTTTTCTAAAAACGCACACGCGATCTCGCAATGCGTTTCGGTCGGCGTCGCTACTGAAACGACGTCCACTTTATCGAGCAGATCACTCCAGTCGGTGAACGACGCTGATCCGTTGTCCGACGCGATCTGAGCGGCGGTCTCAGGGTTCGCATCGCACGCACCAACGAATTCGACGCGGCCTTCGCGGGCGAGTTCGGCGTAGTTTCGGGCGTGATGACGGCCGAGACTTCCCACGCCGATCGCCGCTGCCCTGAGTTTTTCAGTCCCTGCCATAATTGAACCCAAGCGGTTTTTTCGCAATACTTTACATTCTTATCTAACATGCCGGAAGTTACAAAGACTGAAAAACCAGGGCGAACGACGTGGAATCCATATATGTGGATATTCGCGATCCTGATCGTTTCCGTCTACTTCTTTGGCCTGACGATCCCGCTGGTCGGACCGGACGAACCTCGATACGCTCAGGTCGCCCGCGAGATGTGGCAAGCGGGTGACTGGGTGACGCCGACGCTTGGCGGCTTTCATTGGTTCGAGAAACCGGCGCTGCTCTACTGGCTGCAGATCACGTCATACAACATTTTCGGAGTCGGTGAATTCGCGGCCCGGTTCGGATCGGCTCTATTCGGGCTTGGGACGATCGCGAGTCTGTGCATTCTCGGGCGATCCGTGGAATCGAAGAGCGGAATTATTAGATTTTCGAATCTCCTCGCACTTATCGCGGCATCATCGATCGGCATTATCGTGTTCGCCCGCGGTGCCAGTTTCGACATTATCCTGACGTTTCCGATCACGGCTTCGCTTGTCAGTTATTGGCTGTGGGAGCGGAAGGAATCGGTTTCGGCCCTCGTCGGGTTTTACTTTTTCATCGGTGTTGCACTGCTCGCGAAAGGGCTTATCGGGATCGTGTTCCCTTTCGCGATCGTCACGTTCTATCACCTGCTGTCGTGGAAGTGGCCGAAGGCAACCCTTTTGCTGAGTTTGATTTGGGGAACTGCGATCTCGGTCGTGGTTGCGTCAGGCTGGTATCTGCCGATGTACCTGACCAACGGCTGGGAATTCATCGACGAGTTCTTCATCCAGCACCATTTCCAGCGATACACGTCGAACAAATATTTCCACCCTCAGCCGTTCTACTTCTTCTTCTGGGTGCTGCCCCTGATGACGATCCCGTGGCTGCCGTTCTTTGTCGCGGGCATGTGGCGTGGGATCAAGACGGCGATCAGGAAGGTCGACGACACTGAGGATGTTCGCTCGGTAGTTCTTTTCGCTTTCGCGTGGCTCCTCGTGCCGCTTGTTTTCTTTTCGTTATCAGGATCGAAACTTCCAGGGTATATTCTCCCGGCCTTGCCGCCTTGTTTGATACTTGCGGGGCTATGTGTTTCGCGTTGGGTCGGCGAAAACCGGACTCGGCTTGGAATGATCGGATCGGTCGCGGGAATCACATTCGCCACTATCGTCGTGCTACTTCTGACAGCCGTGCCGAAGTATGCGGATGATGATTCGGTTAAGCGGCTGATCGCGGAGGCGAATGCTCGCGGATTTGACAGCGCCGAAGTCCTGAGCCAGCACGCGATCTCTCACAACGCAGAGTTTTACGCGGCTGGACGTCTGCACCGGTCGCCGGACGGTAAGCAGATGCGGCTCTATTCTCCGGCAGAAATATTGAACGAGGTTCGCCGGCGGGATGGCGAGACTGTGCTTGTGCTTGTGCCGAACGAGTGGGCTCACCAGACGCTTGAAAGCCCTTTACTCTCGGCGGAACTGATCGCAAGCAACGCCGAACATTCGATCATCGCCGCACGCGAAGCTCAGCCCTGAGCCGCTCGACGGATGCGGTCCATCAACGCTGCTCCGATGCCAACTTCGTCGACGGCCTCGCAGTATATTTTCCGCAATCCCTCGCGTTCGCACTCGCGAAAAAATTCGAACAAAAGGTGGGCGTACTCAGCCGCGTCGGCGACGATCTGTTCAGCGGCGAATGGCTCGTCGCGATCGCGGAGCCCGATGTACGCTGCGGCCGTTGCGTCATTGATCTGCGTGCCGCGATCGACGATCACGACTTCGGCGTTCGGAGCGTAGTGCCGGTGTCGCAAGCCCGGGCTCTTACGATCGGCTTCAGCCGAATCGTTCGCGATCGCTTCGGGAATAACTAGTCGAATATCCTCGAGCGTCACACTTCCCTGCCTCAGCACAACTGGCCGATCACCGGTGCAGTCTAAAACCGTCGACTCAAGCCCGATCTTAGTCGGATCACCCTGCAGGATACAGTCGATGCGACCGTCAAGATCCTCGAAGACGGCCTGCCATGTTGTTGGGCTCGGACGGCCTGAGAGATTCGCGCTCGGAGCAACAACGGGTGTTCCGCATGCTGCCAGAAACTCCCTGGCAAGTTCGTGGCGAGGCATTCGAACGCCGATCGAATCAAGTCCGGCGGTTGCGATCGAAGGAACGGCGGTGGCCTTTCTCAGTACCAGCGTCAGAGGTCCCGGGAAGAACTCGTTGATAAGAACACGGGCGAAATCGGGGATATTTTCAGCGAGTTCGTCGATCTGATCTAGCGAGCCGATATGGGCGATCAAGGGGTTATCCTGCGGCCGTTGTTTGGCCTCGAAGATCTTCGCGACCGCTTCAGCATCAAAGATATTTGCCCCAAGTCCATAAACCGTCTCAGTTGGAAACGCCACGATACCTCCGAGACGGATGAATTCCGCAGCGATACTTGGTTCAATTGTCAGAGAGGTCGTCACTGAAAAAAGTTTTGAACATCGCGCCCGAAAACGCAAAAGCCCGCCGGATTCGCGTCCCTTGTACATATCCGATAGGTCGGAAGGAATAATATACGGAGGAACGCTCTTATATGGATGCTTTTGTAGTAAATGTTGGAATTATCGCAGTTTTGATCGGACTTCTGCTGCCTGCGGTTCAGAGAGTTCGATAAGTCACAATTTCACCCAACCACACTCGAAGGCCGTCCGGCTTCATCCGGACGGTCATTTTGTTTTTGCGCGTGACTGGTAAGCTCTGTACGAAAGTGCCGGAAAGATTCCCGGCCAGGAATGCATCTCTGATAGCTGGACCTTTCAAACCATCGATTATCATTCATATCGTGCAAACCGTAGTTTTTATCGAAGTTACCATTCCAATCCAGGGCTGATCAGACTAACCTCGAGATCCGCGGCGTAACAACCGCGAGACGACGAGATATGTCCGAACCCGCTGCATCAATAATCCGTTCGCGTTTCATTTGGCGTTTCAAAGGGCGGTCCAAAGCGAAACAGAACGCTGCTCGTAAGTTGTTGATCGTGAGTCAACTGGTTCAAAAACTCCATCGCGAAATGACTCGACTCAAAAGAGTTAATGGCTCTTATCGTTTCCTGAGAGCCCGTAAGTTGTTGAAAGTTGGTGTAAGTCTGAGATCTTGTTCCGAATGGTACAAAAACACTGTCGCGAAATGGAACGAAACAAGATCATAAGTTATGGAGCGCCCTGCGGGACTGGGACATGGGACACATTGTTTCGATAGAATTGAAATACGTGACGATAGCGGAAAAGCTCAAGACAGTTTCGACCTCAGCCGGCATCTACTTGCACAAGAATCAGGCAGGCAAGATCATCTACGTCGGAAAGGCGAAAAACCTGCGTAACCGCGTTCGATCGTATTTTCAGTCCAGCCGAAATCACGACGCCAAGACACGTCAACTTGTCAGGCAGATCGCGGATTTTGAGTTCATCGTCGTCGACAATGAAGTTGAGGCTCTTGTGCTGGAATCGAACCTGATCAAAAAGCACAAGCCGCGCTTCAACGTGATGTTGAAGGACGACAAGCAGTATCCGCACCTCAAGATGACCAACGAACCGTATCCTAAGGTCGTCATTACACGAAAGATCGTCCGCGACGGAGCCAACTATTACGGCCCGATGCTTCCCGCATCGCTCGCCCGAAGAACGCTGGATCTCGTCAATCGGGCCTTTCAGCTACGGACCTGTGATATCGAGATCGACGGACGTCTGCCTCGGCCGTGTCTTGAGTATCATCTGAGACGATGCCTTGGTCCGTGCGTCAAAGGACTTTGTACGCAGGACGAATATCAGGAAGCCGCACGCGATGTGAAGACGCTGCTGGAAGGCCGAAACCGCGAGCTTGCATCGGATCTCGAAAAGCGGATGTGGCGGTTTTCGGAGAATGGACAGTTCGAGCTTGCCGCGAAATATCGCGACCTGAAAGACACCGTGACCGCGCTCGGCGAGCAGCAGAAGATGGCTTACACCGCCGATCGTGATGTCGACATCTTCGGCTTCTATCGCGAGGAGCAGCGGCTCGCGTTGCAGCTTTTCACGATGCGTGAGGGCCGCATCGTGGGACGCCGCGAATTCTTTTGGGAAGACCTGCCTGAGGACGATTCGTTCAACGCCGGGGAGTTTCTCGGCAACGTACTCGTTCAGTATTACTCTACCGATTACGTTCCGCTTGAGATCCATGTGCCGAATGATTTTGAGGACCGGCCTCCATTAGAGAAACTTCTGACCGAGCGGCGCGGACGGCGTGTGCGGATCGTGCTGCCGAAGATCGGCGAGAAGAGGCATCTGGTCGACCTTGTCGAGACCAATGCTAAGATCGCGTTCGAGCAGCGGTTCCGAGTACTCAAACCTGATTCACAGAAGGTTCTCGAAGAATTGCAGGAGATCCTGGAGCTTTCGTATTTCCCTGACCGGATCGAGTCGTTCGATATCTCCAACATCTCGGGTTCGGATAACGTTGCGGGCATCGTTGTATTCGACAACGGCAAGCCGGCTCGAAACCTATATCGTCGATTCATCATCAAGGGAGTTGAAGGACAGGATGATTTCGCGTCGATGCATGAGGCCGTGTTTCGTCGGTATAAGCGGATGATGGACGAGGGAGGGCAATTGCCGCGGCTTATATTCATCGATGGTGGCAAGGGCCAACTATCGGCCGCAGCCGCGGCGATGAGGATGCTCGACCTAGAGCAGATAATGCTCGTTGGCCTCGTAAAGCCGCCAAAACAGCACAATCAGATATCTCACCTGCTCGTACGCGGACGTGAGGATAAACCGATACCGTTCGACCGCCACTCGCTCGCGTTTCGCCTGATCCTGCAGATCCGAGAAGAGACTCACAAGACCGCGATCGAATTTCACCGAAAGCGACGCGAAAAGCGTGACTTCACTTCCGAGCTCTCCGAGATACCGGGAATAGGCGACAAGAGAAAAATGAAGTTATTGAAACAGTTAGGCTCGATCGAGCGCATCGCAAAGTCTACGGTCGAAGAGCTTTCACCGATCGTCGGAAAGAAGGCTGCGACGGATATCGCTGAACACTTCGAAAAGCAGCGTAAAGTGGCTGCTTCAAGATCAGAGCAAATATCCGCATGAGCCCATTCACCCCACACTTCCGCGTATTTATATGCGGAAGTGGTATTCCGACTCACCAAATAGGAGAAAGGACATGGCTATTAAAATTAATGGGGTAGACGGTACGTTCCGGGTTCCGACCTTGCTCAACAAGAAATACAAATATGTGAAGTTCGATCCGCAAATGACCGCTACCATGCTCGATGGCGGAACGAAGATCATTGACATTAAGCCCAAGCTAAACACCGTTTGGGCCGAAGTTGAGCGGAAGGCAAAACTGAAACCTTGCAACGACTATTTCAAGACGCTTAGTCGGATCAATTCTCTTTCGTTGGAAGACGTTCTAAAAGCCGGTGACATAACGCTGCACCTTCTAGAGCCGAAACCGGGTTCCACCTACGCGGACGTTCCATACGCGAATACGGCTGGACGCGACATCGGCATCGATCCAAATCTTCTTTTCGATGTGCAGGCTAATCTGGCCTGTACTTTGATCCATGAGCTCGCTCATGTCGCCGGAGCGACTACGAACGCGTCCGCACCTTTTGTTGAAGCTCACGCCGCCGAAGCGGCTCTTCCATTGTGCGGATGCGCTAAACAATACGACAAGACGATCATTGGAAGGATCCAGTCGATCTCGTCGGCGAGATTCGGTTATGCTTAGAGTCAGTTGCACGCCTTTTTTATGGACGATCTAAAGCTAAGTATTCCCATCCTTCTCGGCACCAACCGGCGAGATCGTGAAAGCGAGCACGTCGCAAAATGGGTGTTCTCGAAGATGCTGGAGCGTGAGGACATCGAGCCGCAGTATTTTGACGCCCGCGACTTTGATCTTCCGCACGACCATTACGGGACTGAGATCGGAGGTGATTTTCCTGAGTGGCGGGACGCGATCATCAAGGCGGATGGATTGGTGATCGTCACGCCGGAATACAACCACGGCTATCCGGGCGTGCTGAAGAGTGTGCTCGACCTTCTGCTGAAGGAATACATCCATAAGGCCGTAGCTTTCGTCAGCGTCTCCGCCGGCCCTTGGGGCGGAACGCGCGTCTGCGAGGCTCTGCTTCCAGTGGTCCGCGAGCTTGGACTTGCGGTCACGTTTACCGATCTCCAGTTTCCTTCCGTCGGCAGTAAATTCGACGACGAGGGAAATTTACTCGACCCAGCATACGAAAAACGGGTTAAAGGTTTCCTCGACGAGCTTGCGTGGATGAGCCAGACGCTGCGTTGGGGACGCGAGAACGTTCCATCTAAATACCACTAAAGAAACTAATCTCTCTTCTTCACATTACTACCCATACGGGTGGCTCAGACACCGCAAACAGTCAATAGAATCTCGTCGAATCACGGAAGAACGAACACCGGGTTTTATCGGCATTCATAACACGCTTTAGGTATTCATTTGAAGGAGACAGACGAGATGAAGTTGAATTTTGCAGTTCGAGACGGCGGGAACGCGGCGATCGGAACAGCGACGGTCGCGTTCGACTGGAAGGGAAAAGGTTGGGTCGTTACTGACGACAAGACCGGCGCATGGAAACGCGTCGCGTCGCGGAAGATCGGCAAGTTTGAGTTTAAGGATTGGGGCGTGATCTGGATGTTCGACCAGGCACGGAATATCGCTATAGTCCACAATTCTCCGCGGAGTCAAATGGACATGAGCGCCGTAAGCGGTACGGCTCGGCTATACGAGCCGGCCGATGAGAGCCTCAAAGATGCTCATGCCCTGTGGAACCTTGATCTGGGTGTTGGGGGCAAATGGCGGATGATGACCTTCCAGGCACTCCCGTTCGATCGAACAGCCTATATATCGCGGGTGTCGCAGCTTTTCCCGGCTCCGTACGATGTTGCGAATGATTCTTCGAACTATTCGATATTGACCTCAAAATTAAGCAAGGAAAATGATGTCGTTAAGGCAACCGCCAACTATACAACTTGTGGATCGCTTCCCGGATTCATTAGCCGCCAGGTCGCTCTAAGCAAGGGACTGAAGGCAAAGAGGCACGACGATTGGATGAATCGATACTCGCTTGACGGAACGAACCGCGTCCGCGATGTCGGGCTCGCCAATAACTGTTGGGTCGAAAATGGACCCGGCAAAAAGCCGAAGCCAGGGGATGTTTACGCGCTCCTGAACTACGGCGTGACGGATAAGAAGCTCGGCGGGATTTCGCACGTAGGTGTTTTCGAGAAAGAGATGGGCACCCAGTGGTCGACATTCGATCTCGGCCAGGCCGGCGGATTTGACGGAAAGAAGAACACGCGCGAATACAAGGCTGCCACATTAGAACTGACAGGTGAGATCAATCAAGGCGGGGGCTTTCGAACCGTCGCCGGATGGGTCGATCTGGAAGCGTACTTTAAGGTCGGGTAGCAGTGACAACAAAAGAGATCCGGCCTCGGCCGGATCTCTTCATCATCGTAAATTCCGAGTTGTCGAAGAAGAAGTCTCGAATCACCTTCTGGGAAGATTCTCGCCGATCGTCCAGACGATCACTGAACTCGAGAGTCCGTGGCCCGAAAGGCGGCCGGCCATCATGATTATCGTCTCCCCCTCGGCTACGACCCCGGCTTTGAGAAGCGTATCCTCGCCAATCTTAAGAAGATCTCCGGTATTTGCTTCCCCAGCATTCAGGAGGTCGAGCATGGTGCCCTCTCCAAGCTGATATGGGTTCGAATCTGTAAGCTCGCCCTGATAAAACGGATTCACGCCCCAGATCAACCCCAATTGATTGTAAACGTCCCTCGAAGACGTAAGGGCAAATGTCTGCAGGCCCGAACGGACCGACGACAGTCGCCTGCCCATCAGACCCGACTCAGTAAAGACGGCGACCTTTTCCGTCATCACTTCGCGGGCGGCGTAGGCCGCCGCCTTGCAAAGTGCCTGGCTTGTTCTGCCGGTAGGTGCAAGTCCGAATTTGACGGGCTTGCGAAGCTCGGTCGGTTTAAGTGTTTCGGCAGAATCAATGATGCGTACCATCGTACGGACGGCTTCGAGCGGATAGGACCCGGAGGCGGTCTCGGCTGAAAGCATCACCGCATCCGTTCCGTCCCATACAGCGTTTGCTACGTCTGAGGCCTCGGCACGCGTTGGATTCGGGCTGTCGATCATGGATTGCAGCATCTGAGTCGCGGTGATCACAAACTTATCGTGAGCGACCGCTCGGCTGATAATCCGCTTTTGATATACCGGCACGAGTTCGACGCTCGTTTCGACGCCAAGGTCTCCGCGAGCGACCATCACGCCGTCAGTCTCGGCTACGATCCCATCAAGGTTTTCAATCGCCTCAGCCTTCTCGATCTTGGCAACTAGCAAAGCACGCCCCATCTTCCGCTGATTCAGGCGCTTGATCTCGTCTTTGACCTCGCGGCAATCCTGAGCCGTTCGAACAAAAGACAACGCGATGTAATCGACGTTCTGCCCCATAGCCCAAACAAGGTCCGCGTGATCTTTCTCCGTCATTGACGGGATCGGAAGAGCCGTGTTGGGGAGATTGATTCCCTTACGTTCACTGAGCATTCCGCCGACGACCACACGAGTATGCACGTCCTGTCCAACGACCTGTTCGACCCTAAGTTCAAGCGCTCCATCATCAAGCAAAATGGTCGCATCGGGTGACACGCATGTGGGCAGCTCGGAAAAGTTCGTCGAAACTTCGCGTGCGTTTCCTACAATGTCGCGAGTCGTTATCGTAAATTTTTCGCCAGCAATTAACGCGACGGGCGCTCCGTTCTCAAGGGTTTTCGTACGGATCTTCGGCCCTGAAAGATCGACAAGGATCGATATCGGCACGCCAAGCTTCTGCGCGACAGCACGTGTCGCATTGATAGCGGCGTTGTGCGTCTCGTAGGTGCCGTGCGACATATTGATGCGCACGGCATTTACGCCCGCTGACACCATCGCTTCGATAATTGCTTCTGTATTGGAGGACGGGCCGAGTGTTGCAAGGATCTTTGCTCTTCTCATTGCAATCAATTCTAGCCGACCGCGAGTGGCTGCCAAAGCTAGGGTGCGGTCACTTCGGCGAGTTTCGTCAAATAATTGCAGGCGGTTGCGATAAATGTCGAATGCGACCACGTCAGTGGCGAAACCGATACGTGCGCACCGGTCAACGGATCGATCTGCTCGGCAAGAACTCCGGAGGGCAACGCTCGTTCGACTACCCACTCGATGATCTCCATCGCCGGCCTTAGATCTGCTTCGGACTTCGCTGATGCGATGAAATAGTCGGCCATCCAAAGCGTGCAAATGAACCATGGGTTTCCGATTATCTTGTCGGAGATCCTCATGTAACCGTCCTGCTGAAAACGGGCGATCCCGCCCTCGACATTTAGTTGACTGCGGACGGATTCCATCGTGTTGACGACCATTTCATCGTCTACTGGTAAGCAGCCTAAATAGAAGACCGCGAAGAGTGATGCGTCGACGGTCTGATCCGCATCAAACCGGCCGTCGCCGGATGATTGAAGAGACCTCAAGAAACGTCCGAGTTCGTTGCTGTAGAGATGTTCGCGCATCCCGGTCACGACTTGCTCAGCCGCGGCAGTATAGCGCTCAGCGTAATCGTACTCGGCGAATAGTACGGCGAAGTTTGCAGCAGCCTTGAGTCCGGCCACGACTGTCGCGCAGGTAAAGGTATGTATGCCGTGGCGGTCTTCCCAAAGATTCCAACTCGGAAGCGGAAGGCCGGTTTCAACATCGCGAAAGGATTCAAGGAAGTCAGCACAAGGAATCGTCACCTTTCGGTACATCCGATGAGCGAATTCGATGTCGCGATATCGGTCGTAATGCTCCCAAAGAGCCCATAGGATCAGCGCCGTCTCGTCTTCCTGGATCGGGACCAGCTTCTCGTGACGATGTATATCCCAAGCGGCATGCCATCCCGAAGCGAGCGTACCATCGGGGTTATACTTCTGTAGAAAATAGCCGTCTTTGTGAACGATCTTGCTGCAAAAATCGAAGAACTTGCGAGTTAGATGCGAGTATCCCGCAAGATCCAGAGAGTGCGCGACGAAAGCTCCATCACGGGTCCATAGGTAGCTGTAGTGATCCGTAGCTCGCTCAGTTACATCGTGATCGTTGGCCGCGAGGATCGCTCCGCCGTAGTCGATCTGCGTATGAACGATGAGAAGCGATCGTTTGTAAAGATCAGCAACGTCGGGCGGAAGGCCACTTAGGTCTTTGTCGTTCTTGTTTACCCAAACGCGCCAGTAGTTCGCGGTGTAGTCAAGATAGACCTGCGGCGTGCGACGAGTGACAAGCGAATTTAAGTTCGCAACTTCACCATGCGAGGTGCCGACGGCGATCCAATAATAGAACTCGAATGATTCCGAAGGGTCAATAGCGAAGTGCATCCCAATCGTCGAATCGACCGAACCTTCGGTGATCACGCCGCCCTGGAGATTCCCATCTTCGGCATCACGCCATGTTCCTTCCTTGCCCTGAAACGCTTTTCGGCCCGTTGCAAAGGAAGTGAAATGCGGCTCAGTGTTGATCAAGAAATATCGGTGTTTTTTGTAATGGATAAGCGCCTGCGTTTCGGGGTCGTACAACGCCGTATCACCAAAGGCATTCTCGTAAATGCGAAGATCGTGGTGAAGGAATACTCGAAAGTTCGATCGGGAATCACGGAGGTTTCTTACCCGAACGCGCCGGAGAAACGTGTTCTCGTGACTCGCAACGGTATCGTTGCAAACCATCTCGACGCCGAGCTTTTTGTTGGTTAACGTGACCGCAGTCACAAGAGTTTCCGGCAGGTACTCAAGGCTTCGATCCCATCCGGAATCTGCCACCCATGCAAACTCTCCATCGACCCAGACGCCGAATCGACACGGAAATCCTTCGGTGTGGTTCTCTTGTCCTACGTGCGGAAAGTATATGTCGCGGATCTGGTACTTATCGTCAAAGTTGACCAGCAGCGATCCGTTGCCGACGGGCAGATCTCTCATTCAGCAGCCTCCAATCGGCCTTTGGCCTTAACGATCAAATCCCTTTCAGTATCGAACGCCAGCATCTTCCTGGCCGCGTCGATATCGACCCAGCGAGCTTCAACCACTTCGTGATCGTGATCGTTTACATCGCCCTCTAGAAACTTCATAAGATAAAAATGGACCTTCTTGTAATACCGCTTCTTCGGCGCTCCATCGAAGGAGGCGACGAACCAATACTCGATCACGTCGAGCGGTTCGATGATCTCGCACGTGATCCCTGCTTCTTCGCGAACCTCTCGCAGGGCTGCGATCTCCGCAGTCTCGCCCGGATCGATCATACCTTTCGGCAACTGCCAACGACCCTCGGCGGACGTTTTGATCACGACTACTTCGAGACCGCTCTCAGCAACACGATGAGCGACTCCGCCGGCTGATACTTGATGCACGTTTTCCATTTATTTCGCACCAATCGTTGCCGCAACCGCGCTATCGAGTTCGACTTTGATCTCCTGATTAAATCCGACGATCTTCTTGACCAGCTTTCCCGAGCGGTCGAAGATCGCAGTCTGCGGTATTGCCGATTCTTGTCCGAATATGAACTGCGTGAGCGAATCTTCGGGTGTCGCGAGCGGATAATCGATCGCAAGCCGCTGCACGAAGTCCGGCACCTTCGGCCGATCTTCCTCGCCGCCGACATGCAGACCGATCAAAACAAGATCGTCGCCGTAGGTCTTCTTAAGGTCTTTCAGATGGGGAATCTCTTCGATGCACGGGGGACAGTAGGTCGCCCAGAAATCGAGGATCACGACCTTCCCCTGAAAATCTTTGAGCTTCTGAACCGGCCCCTCGAACGTCGTCCAGTTCATTTCGGCGATCGGCTTGAGCGGACGTGTAGGAGCATCGCGAAGCGGTTGGTCGTTTATCGACACAGGCTTGTTCCCTACCGAGACCGGAGCCGCAGCGCCACACGCAGAGACAGCAATCGCAACAGAGGTAAATAACACCAGACGAATGAGCATCGCTTTGATTCTATCGAAAACCGCGCTTGTTGCTAAACTCATCGAGGTGCCCGTCTATCCCAAAGAGATCGCAGAGCTGATAAAAGAGCCGAGATTCTGCGGAGGGTTGAAGAATGCGAATGCAGTCGGAAGCGAGGCGAAATTTGATTGCGGATGCTTCGTTCACATCGAGATGCGTATCGATGGATCGTCGAGTCGTATTGAGACGATCGCGTACAATACCAATGGATGCGGATACATGGCGGCCGCGGCGGAATCGATCTCGTCGCGGCTCCGCGGGATGCATTTGACCGAGTTGCAAGGTCAGATCGGCATTGGGCCCGAGTTTGACGATCGCCCCGAATGCTCGTCGGCGCTGCTCAAGGCCACCCAAGCCGCCTTCGCGGACCATCGAACTCGAAGGGTTGAAGAGTTTCGCGGAGAAAAGGCATTGATCTGCACTTGCTTTGGTGTTGCAGAAGAGACGGTCGAGGAATTTGTAAGATCATCGCACCCAGTCCACGTTTCTGCGGTTTCCGAGAGCATTCGAGCCGGGAGCGGATGTGGATCGTGCCGGATGCTGATCCAGGAGATCATCGATGCAAATGCGTGAAACGGTATGGTATACTTCGCCCTATTCATCAAGTTTGCGGCAGATCGGAGGGCCGCAGATGATATACCAAAGCACCCTATTTAATGGACGACCCCGCTAGTTTATCTTTTCTGTTATTCGTCGCTGATTCCACGGCAGTTGTTGAATGGCCCACGGCCGGTTGGTCGATACTGAGCATATCGGCTGTCATCCTGCTTGTGCTCGCTAACGGATTTTTCGTTGCGAGCGAGTTTGCCCTGGTCGCTGTAAGAAAATCTCGTATAGAGTCAGTTGCCCTTGAAGGCGACAAGGCGGCCATCAGGCTGTTGGGGATGCTCAACAATCTGAACGCGTATATTTCCGCGACTCAGTTGGGAATCACTCTATCGTCGCTTGGACTGGGATGGATAGGCGAGCCAGCGGTGGCTTCCCTTGTCAAACCATTGTTGATTTGGACCGCCGATCTCACAGGGGCAACGTTTCTGTCGTCGTACACTGTTCTGCACGGTGTTTCGTTCGCTATCGCATTCTCGCTAATCACGTTCCTGCACATTGTATTCGGGGAACTCGCCCCGAAGACGGCGGCGCTCGAACTCTCCGAGCGGGTTTCTTATGTGATCGCGGTCCCCCTTCAAATCTTTTATAAAGTCTTCAATTATCCGATCCGGTTGCTCGACTGGGCCGGCACCAGGACAGTCCGACTGTTCGGCCTGCATCCGTCTGGCGAGCACGGATCGAGCTATACCGAAGATGAGATCAGACAGTTGATCCGCGTATCGCAGGCGAGCGGTCACGTAAATGAAGAAGAGCGGCGGCTGATCGATCAGGTGTTCGAGTTCTCCGAGACGACCGTCAAAGAAGCGATGATCCCGCGGACCGAGATCGTGGCGGTTTCGGATAATTGCACGATCGAACAGATGGCGGATGCTTTCCGCGTTCACGGATTTTCGCGGCTTCCCATTTATCGCGAATCGCTCGACGACATTGCCGGGATCGTTCACGTAAAGGACGTATTGAATGCTCTTATCGATCGCAGCGAGTTCGCACTTGAAAACATTCTTCAAAAGCCGAACTACGTTGTCGACACTGCTCGGCTTGAGGATGTGCTGCGGCAGATGCAGACCGAGAAGTTTCACTTCGGTTTTGTCGTGGACGAACACGGCGGCGTCGAAGGGATAATCACGCTCGAAGATCTGCTGGAAG
>JBEBGW010000361.1:0-4568 GCA_040081025.1 Pyrinomonadaceae bacterium
GTTGATACGTCGATCATCGAGATCGCCGACTCTTTTGACGACGGCAATCTGCCGGACTTTCTGAAGGACGCGCTCGACCAAGCCGATGCCGCCGCGAGTAAGGTTCCGGTTGCCGCCGGGGTTCCGAATGCAGACAAATCGACGATCAAGCGGCTTGAGGTGGACGTAAAGAACCTTCAGCAGACGATCTCAAAAATGGAAGCCGATCGCGACGAGATGTTCAAGAACTCTCAACGCCGGTCGAAGGATTTCGAGGCGTTCAAGTCGCGCTCGGAACGTGAACGCAAAGAGACGTTTCAGAATCAGGTTAGCAACGTTGCTACCTTGATGCTGCCGGCTCTCGACAATCTGCACCGCGCATTGGACTCGGCCGAGCACCTCCCGGGCGAAAAGAATGACGCGTTCCAATTTTTCTACGAGGGTATCGCGCTCGTGAGCGAGCAGATCAACGATATTCTCAGCAAGATGGGCATAAAGCCGATCCGGACCGTCGGTGAAGAATTTGACCCGCATTACCACGAGGCCGTAGCGACCGACGACCGTGGCGAATTTCCGCAGAACACGATCACCGGCGAGATACTTCGCGGCTACGTCGCAGGCGAGCGTGTGATCAGACACTCGATGGTCAAAGTCGCCATGGGCGCCGCAAAGCCAGCCGAAGATATGTTCTCTCCTCTCGACATACCCGACACTCCCGATGAAACCGATATGCCGAACCCCGAACTCCCGTAATCAACCTCAGCGCCGCTCCCGCGTAACATTAACCACCAGGACCCCATATGAGCAAAGTAATTGGAATTGACCTCGGAACGACCAACTGCTGCGTTTCCGTGTTGGAAAACGGAGCAGTGCAGATCATCTCGAACAAAGAGGGCGGCCGCACTACGCCGTCTGTCGTCGCGTTCACGGATAAAGACGAGCGGCTGGTCGGGCAGATCGCGAAACGTCAGGCAGTCACGAATCCTGCAAATACGCTTCACGCAGTCAAGCGTCTGATCGGGCGGAAGTTCAGCGCTCCGGAAGTCGAGAAGATGCGCGATACGGTGCCGTTCGAGATAGTCGAGGCTCCGAATGGCGATGCTCATATCAAAGTTCTTGATCGCGTTTACAGCCCGCCCGAGATCTCGGCGATCGTGCTTCAGCGGTTGAAGGCGGCGGCGGAAGAATTTCTAGGCGACCGGATCACGGAGGCGATCATCACCGTTCCCGCGTATTTCGACGACATGCAGCGTCAGGCGACGCGCGACGCCGGCAAGATCGCGGGCCTGGAAGTAGAAAGGATCATTAACGAGCCGACCGCCGCGGCACTCGCGTACGGTTTCGGCAAGAACAAGAGTGAAAAGGTCGCGGTTTATGACCTTGGTGGCGGTACCTTCGATATTTCGATCCTTGAGATCAACGACGGCGTTTTTGAAGTTCTGTCGACCTCAGGCAACACGTTCCTCGGCGGTGAAGATTTCGATCAGCGGATCATCGACTGGTTGGTTGCTGGTTTCAAGGAAACCAATAACATCGACCTCAAGCAAGACCGCCTCGCTCTGCAGCGTTTGAAGGAAGCGGCCGAGCGTGCGAAGTGCGAGCTTTCGACCGTCGAAGAAACTACGATCAGCCTGCCGTTCATCGCGGCGGACCCCACAGGGCCGAAGCACATCAACGCGAATCTGACACGTCAGAAGTTCGAAGAACTGGTGAAGGACCTCGTTGAGGCTTCGGTTGAGCCGTGTCAGAAGGCGCTGTGGGACGCAAAGCTTCAGCCTTCGGATGTCGACAAGGTCATCCTCGTCGGCGGCCAGACGCGTTCGCCGATCATCACGCGGACAGTCACAGAAGTTTTTGGCAAGGAGCCGTCCGCCGAGATCAATCCGGATGAAGTCGTCGCGATGGGAGCGGCGATCCAGGGTGGTGTTCTGACGGGTGACGTTAAGGACATCGTGCTGCTCGACGTGCTGCCGCTCAGTTTAGGGTTAGAAACGCGCGGCGGACTGTTCGTAAAGCTGATCAACCGCAACTCCACGATCCCGCTGAAGAATACGATGACGTTCACGACGGTCGTCGATAATCAGCAGTCGGTCGAGATACACATTTTGCAAGGCGAGCGCGAGATCGCGTCTGCTAACCGAAGCCTCTCGAAGTTCGAACTCGTCGGCATTCCGCCGGCACCTCGCGGCGTTCCGCAGATCGACGTTTCGTTTGAGATCGATTCGAACGGCATCGTCAGCGTTGCCGCCACCGACAAGATGACGGGACTTGAACAGCAAGTGCAGATCACGCCGTCGTCAGGCCTCGCGCCGGATGAGATCGAACGGCTGATCCATGAATCGGAGCATTCGGTTGAGAAGGACCGTGAGGAGAGGGAATTGATCCAGCTTCGAAACCGGCTCGACAATATGATCAAGAATGCCCGTAAGGCGATGCTTGAGTTCGGCCGTTCATTCCCGAGCGAAGAGCAGATCCAGATCAATGGTATCCTCAATAACGCTGAGGAATCGCTATTTACCGACGATAAAACAGAGGTCGAGCTGATCCTGGTCAAAGTCGAGGAAACGGCAAGCCGGATCACGGCGGCGATGTTAACGCCAGCCTAGCTTGTTAGGGTATTGACAGATTTTGTAGAATAAACTTTGGCGTCAGTTCAAGAGATTTGGACTGACGCTTTGTTTGTCTAGCATATGTCGAAGAGAGATTATTACGAGGTCCTGGGTGTAACCAAGACCGCAACCGAGGTCGAGATCAAGAAGGCGTATCGCCAGATGGCTGTGCAGCATCATCCGGACAAGAATCCGGGCGATGCGGTTGCCGAGGAGAAATTCAAGGAGTGTGCTGAGGCCTACGCGGTTTTGTCGGACTCAGAAAAGCGCGCGCAATATGACCGGTTCGGCCACGGCGGTATGGGCGGCGGCGGATTCGATCCTGGCTTCTCGAATATCGAGGACATTTTCGATCTGTTCGGATTCGGCGATATGTTCGGCGGTCGTCAGCGTACCCGATCGCGCGTGCAGCGTGGGTCGGACCTTCGGTACGATCTTGAGATCACGCTTGAGGAAGCGGCGAACGGCAAGGATGAGAAGCTTGAGATCCCGCGGCTTGAGATGTGCGAAGAGTGCACGGGCAGCGGCGCCGAGAAGGGCACGACCGCCGAGAACTGTATCTCATGCGCCGGCAGCGGACAGACGCGATATCAGCAAGGCTTCTTCAGCGTAATGAGGACCTGTCCGAACTGCTCGGGGAAGGGCACGATCATCCGCAACCCGTGCAAGGAATGTAAAGGTAACGGCCGGATCGAGAAAGAGAAGGTCCTTGAGATCAAGATCCCCGCAGGAGTTGAGACTGGTTCGAGGCTGCGGGTTACCGGAGAAGGCGAAGGCGGAGTCCATGGCGGTCCGTCGGGCGATCTGTTCGTCGTGATCCATGTTGCGGAACACGAGACGTTCGAACGACAGGGTGCGAATCTTTATTCGGCGGTACCGATCAGTTTCGCTCAAGCAGCACTAGGTGCCGATATCAAGGTCAAGACGCTGGAAGGGGAAGAGGATCTGAACGTCCCGGCAGGCACCCAGACCGGAACAGTATTCCGCATTAAATCGAAGGGAATGCCGGAACTCGGCGGCCGCGGACGAGGTGACTTGTTCGTCGCCGCGACACTTATCACCCCGAAGTCGCTATCGAAAGATCAGCGAAAGCTGCTAGAGCAGCTTGCAGAGGTCGAAGATACTGCGTTCAACGACGAGTCGTTTATGGACAAGGTGAGAAATATTTTTGGATAGGGGGGCGGCTATGACAGCTTCGCCTTCACTGATTCGCTAATTAACCTTCCATCCACGGTCTTGCCTTGGAGTTTGGCTTGGGTTGCTTTCATTACGGATCCCATATCCTTCATTGACGATGCTCCGGTTTCGGCGACTGCTTCGGCGACGGCTTGTTCGATCTCTTCGGGCGTGGCGGATTGCGGGAGGTATGCTTCGATGTGCGAGATCTCGGAAGCTTCCTTGGCGGCGAGTTCGGTGCGGCCGGCTTTCTCGTATTGTTCGATCGAGTCGCGCCGCTGTTTGACGAGGGACTGCAGGGCCTTCGTTATCTCATCATCCGTTAGGTCCGACCCCTTTTCAATGCGTCGGTTCATTAGGTTGGCCTTTACCATCCGCAGGGTCGAGAGGCGATCGGCGTCCTTCGCCTTCATCGCATCGGTGAGGTCGTTCTTTATCTGTGCTTCTAAACTCATTGTTGGCAGTATTTCTTTTCGACGTAGATCTTTTTGTTCGAGCTATCAAGATAGTAGCATCCGCCGCGCGGGCCGAGAACGTAGGCCGCCTGTTTTGTGGGCGTACTCGGGATCGGTTTCCCATCGCCGATCCATTCGCCGACGCCTCCGCGACCGGCACAGGCCGCTGACTTTGAGGCGCTGTAACTGTAAGTTCCGTCCGCACACCGGGCGAGCGGGTTTCGTCCCGCAGGTTTTTCAACGACGTAGGCACCGACTTTGGACTCGCGTTCGGCCGGCGGCAGCTTTGGCTGTTCGGCATCATTCGATGCCGGCGGTGCTTGCACATCGCTAGAGCTGTCTCTTATAC
>JBEBGW010000362.1:0-4563 GCA_040081025.1 Pyrinomonadaceae bacterium
CATCTACCAACGTCTTGTAACCAGAGAAGTCGAACTTTTCGGCAAGCATGGCGAAGTTGCCGTAAGACATGCCTGCCATCGCGTCCATGAACTGTTCGAGACGCTCGGGCTGGCTATAGAGTTCTTCGAAAACGCCTGCTCCGCCGTGTTTGGTCTCGTTCTGAGCCGTTCCACTTTTGAGACCATCGGCGAGATTTCCCCAGAAAGGATAAAGCCGGTCGTGCGCCATCTCCAGAAAGCCACCCATGAACGTAGGGCTGTTGCGATCCAGAAACGCTGCAGTTTCGGCAGTGTTGGAATACTTCGCCGATTCGCCGTCGCTCTCGCGGTCGAGGAATTTGAGTGCGACGAGAGTGTCGAAGAAATCCGGGTTCGACCGGTCATGAAGTCCGAGGGCATTTTGTAGCTCAACTCCCGTTTTCTTGCCTGATCCGAGTTCGGTGAAAAGTCCGAGCTTAATAGCGGTTAGCAGCGTCCGAGCCGGCCAGAATGCCATGCCGACCTCCATGATGCGTTGGGGGGAAAGATTTTCCATTTTTTGTTCTCCGACAGATGTGGTCATATATCTTTACGCGTAGAGCGCCGCCTTGAAGTATCGATTCGCGAGTTGAAGTAAATTGTTAAGGGTCGCATCACGACCCCTAATGTGATGCGTTACTGAAGCTTTTTCGCCACCTTCTGAACCTCATCCAGAACTCGAAGCAGATTGCCGCTCCAGATCTTCTCGATCTGTTTTTTAGTGTAGCCCCGGCGGACGAGTTCGAGGGTGATGTTGAATGTCTCCGAGGCATCGTTCCACCCTTCGACGCCGCCTCCTCCGTCAAAATCAGACGCTATACCGACGTGGTCGATACCCATTTTCTTGACCAGATAATCGATGTGATCGACGAAGTCTTTGACGTTCACGTCCGGTGCTTCAGTCGTGAGCCGCTCGGCGATGGTCGGTCCCGCCTTGGTCCGGATCGCCGCGAGCTTGGCTCCGTATGCTGCACGCCCGGTCTCCGGCATTGCGATCACCACGGGTCGCTCGAGAATAGTAAATCCTTCCTTGTCGGCAAATTCCTTTAAGATCGCGGCCGAAGCTTCGGCACGCTTGGCACTTTTCTCGACGTTGACGTAGGCCTTTAATGCTACGGCCTGGACCACGCCCCCGTTTGCCTTGATCAACGCAAGTTCTTCGTCATCTAGATTTCGGCTGTGGTTCGCGATCGCTCGGGCAGAAGAGTGTGACGCGATCACCGGGGCCTTGCTCAACGCGATCGCCTGCTTGTTCGCCTCCTTCGACGGGTGCGAAATGTCGATCATTATTCCCCATTTGTTAGCCTCGACGATCGCTTGTTTGCCGAGTTCGCTCAAACCGTTGTGCATCCACTTACCATCGCGTTCGCCGGTGTTCGAGTCCGCAAGCTGGCTGTGGCCGTTGTGCGCTAGCGACATGTATCGCGCTCCACGATCGACGAATTCCTTGATGCGGCCGATATCGGTCCCGATCGGATAGGCATTCTCGACCCCGATCATAGCGACCAACTTCCCCGATTTGGCTATTCGCCGAACATCCTTACTCGTCAATGCAAGTTCGATCTGATCAGGCGCTATTTCCTTAGTAAGGCGATGGATCGCATCGAATTTGTCGATCGCGTTCTTGTACGCACGATCGTATCCTTCCGGTGTGAGGTCGCCTTGGCCGGTGTAAACGATAAACCAGGCGACATCGAGGCCGCCCGACCTCATCTTCGGCAGGTTAACCTGCGATGGAAGATCCTGCGTATAATTGCGTTCTTTTGTGAAATTTGTGGTGTTGATGTCATCGTGCGTGTCGAGCGTGATGACATCTTTGTGGATCTTTCGAGCCTTCGCGACCAACGCGGCTTCGTCGCCAGCCTGTGCGAACAGGCTCGCAACAGTCAGTGCGAACAGGATCGCCCCGGTAAGAATTCGCTTCATCTATGTCCCCCAAAATGATTAAGAATGGTGGAGAATAGATTACTTTGATTCCACGACTACGGGCAAACGGCTAACTATACGGCCGGCTCGGTCTGCGGCATCTGGTCGAGCAAACTTTTCGAAAGCCGGGACCAGACGATGTTGCCGACCTCACCGTCGAGCTTTACTTCATGCCCACCGCGGAGAAGTAGCTTGGTGGCGTCTTCTTCACGCACCGCAAAAACCACGTCCGCAGGGTCCAGCAAGCGATTTCCAAATTGAAGCAGGTTCATAACGGTTAAGACGCGTGAAGGTCACGATTTTGCATTGCGCATGTGCGAATCCTTCCTGACGCCCCACCACAACATGAGCTGATGCGAATAAATAGCTTGCAAATCATTCGTATCTGCAGATAATTAGGCTATGCGAAAACTTTTACCGCTCCTTCTACTGGTCATTAGTGCGTCTGTCGTTGGCCAAGACAAAAACACTGAGCCCGCGGCGATGAACGGAGAGTTTCTCGCTGACAAGTTTTGGTCGAGTTTGGGAAAGCCAACGGAAGGAACACGTGGCTATTCACTCTTTACGCGAAATATGCAGCCGAAATCCGACACGAACTTCGAGTTTTGGGTGAAGATAGTTCCGACCAACGCGATAGCATTCAACAAGCGCTACAGCCTGCCGCGGGAATCTGCTTTTGTAGTACAGCGCGCTGTGGTTGACTGCTCGAAGCGTACAGTTCATGTGGACCGAACGAGCTCTTACGATATATCGAATAATTCTCTCGACCCGCGTGGATCAGACCTGATCAAGGGCGAGACCCGCAGCCGGGTTCGTTCCGGATCGGTAAATGAAACGCTGTTCGATTACATCTGCCTGAAGCTTCAGTAGCAATTAACTCCGCTCACAACACTTGCAGTGGAACGACGGCTCGTCAGACTTGAGTTGCGCGAAGGCCCTGTCGTACTCAGCCCGGATCGGTTCGCGGTCCATCGAATCGAAGTAATCGTTTATCCCATCAACCACTTTCTTTTTTTCGAGATGCGGAAGTTGAAAAAATCCGTGCAGCACAACGATGGCGTCGTTATTCATAACCTGAACTCCCTAGCAGCGGGCCGACAAGTCAGTTCATGTTCTGACTCGTGAAAGCATAAAGACTCCGAGCATCGCAAACAACGACAATGGCGCCCAAACGGATATATAAGCCGGCAACATTCCGTTTAGTCCAAATTGTTCGAAAACTGACGTCGCCGCCATAAACACAAGCCAAAGTCCCACCGCATATCCAACGGTCGCGGCCTTCCCTTTCCGATTCAGGCTAAGAGCGAAAGGTGCAGTGAACAAAGCGATCACGAACGGAAGCACTAAGGTGGCCCATTTTCGCTCGATAGCAACCGAAAAAAGATCCATTTCTACTTCCGACTCACTCGCGTCTCGCCGTGCGCGAGCTTCACCGATCGACAGCTGGCTCGGCTTCCTCCTAACTTCCTTGAATGGGTCGCTCACAGCAGCCACTTCCCCGCTTAGCTCGACAGAATTTACCACCCGACCGTTAGACAGAAGACTTTTCTTGACACTACCACCCAAAAATATCCGATCACCACCCCACCGGGCCGAGTCGGAGCGGTATATGGATTGCAATTCCCCTCCGTTATCCGCAAATTCATACACCGCAAAAGCGTTGATTCGCTTTTCGTTATCAGACGCCTGCTCATTATAAATAAACGAATAGATCCGGGACTGTTCGGCGACCCAATATCGGGCAGGCGCACTTGATGCACCTCGACTTCTCAACTGTTGCCGAAATCGATCCTGCCGCAGATTCGCACCTGGTGCCAGAAGTTCCTGTACGCCTAAATTGAAAAGACCTAGAAGTAACATTAGGCCAAAGCACGGAACCAACAGACGGTAAACACTTTGACCGGCGGCTGTCCACGTAACGATCTCATTCTGCCGTGACTTGATCACGAACGTCGCAAGGATCGCGACCATGGCGGCAGAGGGAGCAAGTTGCAGGTATACGAACGGCATCAAGTAGGCGAGATAACGAAGAAGAATACCCAGGCCGCCGTCCATACTTCCCGCAAAGCGCCAAAGCTCGAAGGCTGTGAAGATCACGAAGATCGCAGAGAGGAACGCGAGCGTCAGAAGATAATACCGTACCAAATTCACTAGAACGTCGAAATCGCGGAGGCCGGTAGTTACATCCCTGAAGAAGCTATGCCCGCCTTCACGAGAGATCAATCCCGACAGACGTTCAGGAATCTGTTTAAATATATCTAGTAACCCATTGAACCAATTGAGTCTTATACCGAAGTTAAACCACGCGATCGCTAGAAAAGCGGCTCCGACGGGAATCAAGCCTCCCGCAAGGACACTCATCCATCCGGTCCGCACGAGTTGCTCTCCAAGAAAGGCAAGGAGATAGTACGTTATCAGACTCACAAGGGATATAAGGACCCCAAAACCGCGCCCTCCGCGACTGAATCGCAGCACAAGGACGGTCCCCAAAATCGCGAAGATCAGCGGCGTGACGCTTAGCAAGACACGTCGCTGCCATAGGATCCCGGCCTCCAGCCGCTCCTTCCCTTCCCTATTTTTCGCATAATCGGATAGGTCGCTGAGTCCGAGTTCCTCTAC
>JBEBGW010000363.1:0-4536 GCA_040081025.1 Pyrinomonadaceae bacterium
AATGAACGACAATAAACTGGAAATGGACGAGGCTCAGCGAGCCGCAAATTACGAAGCGATCAAGTCCGACGTAAAACACGAGGTCGGCAGCGAGATCGCATACGAAGCTCGTGCCGTAACACCCGCACAGGCGAGCGACATCGACTCTGTCGCCGACCGGATGCGCGATAAAGCGGTCACAGAGGTCGTTCAGACAGAGCGGGAAGTAGAACGCGGAAGATTCGTCGCGCGGATCTCGCAGGTCGTCGATTACATTTTCTTTCTGATCTACGGACTGTTGACGATCAGACTGCTCCTCGCACTTTTGGCTGCACGCGAGAGCGCGGGCTTCGTGCAGTTCATTCGATCGGTCACCGATCCGATCTACGCACCGTTTCGCGGCATCGTCGCCAGCCCGTCGACACCGGAAGGATTCACGCTCGCGTTGCCGATCGTCCTGGCTATCGTTGTCTATATGTTGCTTCACCTTGCGATCAACGGATTGCTGCGAATGGTCGCTCATCGAAAGGTCGAGGTCTAATTTTCGTTGTGGTTTGACCCGCGTTGTAGTACAAGTAATGCATCGCGACAGCTTTTCCGAAGTCTAAACTGAAAAGGAGAATCTCTATATGTTTTCGTCATTCGGATCTATCATTTGGACACTCATCATCGGCATCATTGTCGGCGCTCTCGCCCGCTTGCTCCTGCCTGGTAAGGAAGCATTCCCGCCTGGAGCAATGGGATGGTTGCTGACGGCAGTCCTGGGAGTTATCGGAGCGTTGCTTGGAACTTGGGTAGGCGGAGCCTTATGGGGCGGAGCCAACTACCAGGCTGGCTGGATCATGTCGATTATCGGCGCCATAGTCGTCCTCCTTATTGTCAGATTGGTAATGGGACGCAGGGCGGCCTAGTTCTGCGGTAGCTCCATCTTAATTAATCCATCGAACTGTACATGAAAGGCTGCGCCTTTGACGGGCGCGGCCATTTCTTCGTCCGATTCACCCTCGGAGTTCGCGATGCCAACGCTAGCGAAATAGCACGTGGCTCCGTGATCCTTCGCATGGCGGACAAGGCTCTCGAAGGCTTCCATCCCTTCATCAAACCGTCCGCGCCCCGGATGAATATCCGTCCGCACAATAAAGAACGCAAACTCGCCGTCTTTTCGGGCGACGATCTGCGGCTCAGATGCAAGATCAGCCTCGACATCGGCCGAATCCAGCATCCAGCCATCCTTCTCCAACTGCTTGTAAACTATCTCGATCCCGAAAGCATGAATGTCCGCTTTCGTCATTAATTCGCGTTTTTCCATTGTCAATATGGTAACGGGCGGACCAAACATTTCACAATTTGGGTGGCGTCCGGTGGTATTATTTTCGCATCTAAATAACGGAAAGGAGGGAAGTTGTCCCAGATGAAAACACTTAGATTTTTGATATTGGTAATGGTTGTGATGGCGGGCTCATCAATCGGCGCCCTCGCACAGAAGGAAACTTATACGGGCACGGTGTTCAGCTACGGCAGCGGCCGCAACACCCGTACGACGTCGAATACATTCACGCTTAACATCAACGGAACTACATCCGACGCGGATGTTGATCGAGCTGTCGCCGTGCTGCAGGAAGGCGGTCAGGACGATCTGCTCAACGCGATCCGAAAGAATAACCTCGGTAATTTTTCGGTCGGCGGACGGCTCGGACGCGACCTGATAGGCGTGCGGATCGATCAGGTCGACGGCAAGAAACGTATCCGAGCGATCTTTGAACGCTGGATGAATTTCGGTGAGATCCGCGGCGGTTACCGTTCGACGGACTATCCGTTCGGCTATCTCGAGCTCACGATCGACCCGACGACCGGCAAGGGCGATGGCACGTTCCTCGAAGCCGCGCAGATCCGTTGGAAGCGGAACAAGAAGTCGAACCAATACGAGGTCGAGATCGAGGACTTCGGCACGTTCCCGGCGAGGCTTATGGGCGTGTCGCAGCGGAACCGTAGCTAACAAGGTACCGAAAAATAAAAGAGTCGGGTTGAATGGCCCGACTCTTTCCATTTCAAAACCCCAAATATCACGCGACCGGGTTGCCTTCGGCGTCGTGATACGGATCGTGCAGGTCGACCGGCTTCTTCGATCCCTTCCGCAGCTTCATGTTCAGGATCTCGACGACCACCGAGAATGCCATCGCGAAATAGATATAGCCCTTCGGGATCTTCTGGTGAAATCCTTCCGCGACCAGCATCACGCCGATCAGCAGCAGGAACGACAACGCGAGCATTTTGATCGTCGGATGCCGCTGTACGAAATCGCCGATCGCCCCGGCGAACGCCATCATCGCGACTATCGAGATAACGACCGCCGCGATCATGATGTAGATCCCGTGGGATCCGTATTGATCGCTGATCATACCGACCGCCGTGATCACCGAATCAAGCGAGAACACGATATCGAGCAGCACGATCTGGATGATCACGCCTGCGAAGCTGGAATAGGTCTTCTTAATGTCATGAGCCTCGGGCCCTTCCAGGCTTCCGTGGATCTCATGCGTCGATTTCGCAATCAGGAATAGCCCGCCGATCAGCAGTACGAGATCTTTCCCTGAGATCGACTGCCCCCAGATTGTGACCAGCGGTTCGACCAGCCCGATCACCCACGAGAGCGACAGCAGCAGGATCACCCGCATCACGAAAGCAAGCCCGAGCCCGATAATCCTTGCACGCGGCTGCTGCTCGGGCGGCAGCTTCCCCGAAAGGATCGAGATGAAGATAACGTTGTCGATCCCGAGTACTAGCTCCAGGACGGTGAGTGTCGCGAACGCGATCCACACATTAGGATCGGCAAGAAATTCCATAAAGGTTCAGTTTCCTTTCGGGTCAGTCAGAAAAGTTCTAAGTTCGACGATCTAATTCAGTATACGTGAGGTAGTAA
Organism: Pyrinomonadaceae bacterium; assembly: GCA_040081025.1. Classification (GTDB taxonomy): domain Bacteria; phylum Acidobacteriota; class Blastocatellia; order Pyrinomonadales; family Pyrinomonadaceae; genus OLB17. The sequence continues at coordinate 2,900 of JBEBGW010000363.1, forward strand.
GCTCCAGTCCTCCGCACTTGGCCGTTGCCGAACGGTCCGCTAGCCGGCGTGCGTCCACGTTTTGCGTTTTTGAAGGCGGCACCATGGCAACCACACAGGCTGCATCAGGCAGGATCTTCGAGACGATCAGATAGCTTTTTACGCGGGCCGGATCGTCCAACGCCTCGTTCACATTCAAGCGAACGATAAGAGCGATCGGCTTTTTCCCACGCATCCGCCATTCGGCAGTTTGGCCGACCGCATTGAACGCGCCCGTCAGATTCCAAAACTCCAGCGGATACTTCTTTCTTTTCGGATCGACGACCGTTATCGTTTGCCGCAGGTCGCCCTCGATCAGCTCAAGCTTATATCCAGCCGTTCCCGGACACTCGCCATGATATGACCCGCCCTCCTCATCAGTCGCCTCGATCGTCTTGCACTTCTTATCATCCAGCGGCGTGTAAACACTCGTGACTTGACCCACTGCCGCAACCGCCACAAACAACATCACCGCAATACCCTTAAGGATTTTCATGGTCAGCATTCTACCACCAAAGGCGGAAGCGTGATGGCTAGGCAGCGTGGAGGCATTCGAAAACTTACCTGCCCCGGTTGATAGTTTTTTGCCTTTCCAGACGCATTATCTGGTGGCTGCAGTAACGCAGTTCGGGATACCAATACTGGAGGACCTATGAAGAAGAACATATTCACAGCAATTATTTTAGGCATCGCGTTGGCGAGCGTATCGTTTGCCCAGGGCGCAAGGTCGTCGGCGGGCGTTAAGACCGCCGTGGTGGAATTCACGCCCGGGCCGAACGCTCCGGGAATGACAGCGGAAGCTAAGCGCCACCTGCAGGCGAGCATTGCGGCATCGCTCAACAATACTCGACGCTTCGACGTCTACGACGTTCGGCATACTCGGACCGCTTCGCAACCGGATCTCGCCTCGGTGAACGGTACTTCCACCGCCGCTGCGGTTCGGGTCGGCAAGCAGCTCGGAGTCAATTATGTTGTTACCGGGACCGTGGTCGAGTACAACACGAAGGGAACCGGTACGATCAAGTTTCGCGTCGTCGAGGTGGCCACAGGAAAGGTCAAATATTCCGGCGAGGTATCGGAACAGGCAACGATGAAGATGACCGGCAACGCGGCCGCCGCCGAAATGCAGGCGAAGGTGCTGAAGCCTATGGTCCAGAAGCTGACGGCGGCATTGCTTGCGGAGTTTTGAACTCGATCGAAGGTTCGTGAGACCCTTTTCGAATTTGATCTGCCACGCTGTTTGCGGCGTGGCTGTTTCGTTCCGAAATCTTACCCGCTCCCGGAGTTCGACCCGTAAGTTGTTTGATTCGATTCATTTCGCGACGGTGATTTTGATTCAGTTGAATCAAGATCTAGGACTTACACGAACTTTCAACAACTTACGTAAGTTGTTTGTTTCGTTCCATTCTGCGACGGTGATTTTGTTCCAATCGGAACAAGATCTATGACTTACACGAACTTTCAACAACTTACAGCCAGTCCCAATCCGTAGTTTTCCACAGGTGTCTCAGGTTGAAACTGGGACATCGGTGAACAATATATGAACGGCAAGTTTTCAAAGATCAGCCCGGCCGATCAAACCCGGGGTTGAGTAGCATGCCACAGATGCAACAGTATTG
>JBEBGW010000052.1:0-16916 GCA_040081025.1 Pyrinomonadaceae bacterium
GTTGTCGAGACCGTGGAGAATGCTTCGGCAGAGCTTTCGCGTGAGGAAGCCGTCGAACTTGCGGGCGATGAGATCGAGCTTGGAGATATCCTGCAGATCCCGCTGAACCGCGAAGAGATGGGCCGTATCGCCGCCCAGACCGCGAAGCAGATCTTGGTACAGAAGGTCCGTGAGGCCATTCGTGAAAAGGTTTACGACGAATATATCGACCGAAAGGGCGAGCTTGTCAACGGCACGGTCAAGCGTTTCGAGCGCGGCGACGTGATCGTCGATCTCGGCAACAATCTTGAAGGCGTGATCATGCGCAAAGAGCAGTCCCGCGGCGAGATCTGGAATCAGGGCGAACGTATCCGCGTTGTGATCGTGGATGTAACAAAAGATCAAAAGGGGCAGCAGATTAAGCTTTCACGTGCGTCGTCAGAGCTAGTTAAGCGTCTCTTTGAGATGGAAGTTCCGGAGATTTACGACGAAACCGTGGTGATCAAATCGGCAGTTCGTGAGCCCGGCGATCGTGCAAAGATCGCGGTTACATCGAACGAACGCGACGTGGATCCGGTCGGCGCCTGTGTCGGTATGAAAGGGTCGCGTGTGCAGTCGATCATTAAGGAACTTCGAGGCGAGAAGATCGACATCATCGAATGGTCGGATGAGCCATCGGTTTTCGCCGCCAACGCATTGTCGCCCGCGAAAGTTTCGCAAGTGCGGATCACCGATATCGACAAGCGCAAAATGCACGTCATTGTCGGCGAAGATCAGCTTAGCCTCGCGATCGGTAAGAAAGGACAGAACGTCCGTCTTGCGACCCGCTTGGTTGGCTGGGATATCGATATCGTAAGCGAGGAAGTGCTGAAGAAGGAGATCGCTCAGCAGATGGGCAAGATGATGGCTTCGGGTGAGGCCGTGCCGATCACGGCTCTCGAAGGCGTTAACGCCAACCAGGCTGAGATCCTTGCAGGTAAGGGCGTAGACGACGTTGAAAGCCTCGCCGCGATGTCTATCGACGACCTCGTTGAGGCACTTGACGTTACGTTCGACGACGCGGATCGTATTTTGTCAGCAGCTCGTGAAGTCGTTGCCGCAAAGGAAGGTCCGGTCGAAGCGGAGCCGGAGGAAGGTGGCGAAGTTGTCGCGGCTGCGGATGGTGGTGAGTCGGGCGGAATTGTTGAGGAGCCTACGATCGCGGAAGAGATAGTGGAGAATTCTGAGGAGTCTTCGGTCGAAGAATCGGCTGAGGATGTTGAGGAAGCGGCAAGGGAAGTGGCCGAGGCCGATCAGTTAGCATCTGATGACGCCGCGAGCGAGCCTGATGGTGAGGAAGCTCCGGAGAAGCACGAAGAGGCTCAGTCGTAACGGTGTGGATCGTTGCGCACAGTTTCAGATTTTCTCCCTAGAACGGCCGTTAAGCATTTATGAGCCCTGGCCAGGCAAGACTAACGCAGAGTTATTATGGCAGCAGCTAAGAAAGTCAGGGTTTATGATCTTGCGAAGGATTTGAAACAGGACGCCAAGCGCGTTATCGAGGACCTGCGCCGCGAAGGTGCGGATGTCAGTGTCCCCTCCAATTCCGTAAGCGTCGAGATCGCTGAAAAAGTACGCCTCAAGTACTTCCCGAAGACCGAGGTTGCACCGAAGCGTGCGATCAAGGTCATCAAAAAGAAAGCCGATGCGGAAGGCACTGACGACATCCACGAGAGTGTCCCGCCAGCCGATGTTCCCGAAACGTTGCACGAAGCTCCGGAGGTCATTGAGACTCCCGCAGCGACGATGGAAGCCGAAGCGACGGCTCCCGCCGTTAGAAAGGTCTTAAAGAAAAAGCCCGTCGAAATCATCGAGGTCGAAGAGCCCGTCGCGGCTCCAGCCGTCGAAGAGGTTGAAGAAGAGCTCGAGGCGGCTGACGAGACTCCCGATGAGGGGGATGTGGTAGATCAGCCGGAATCGCGGACTATCACGAAAGTCCTCGCCCCGAAGGTTGTCAAGCCCGCCGGAACTCAGATCAAAACTCTTACGCTGACGAAGGACGCACTTCAAAAGGGCATCAAGCCCGGTGAACGCGTTGTTTCTGAAGCCCCAACCAAGGCCGGAAAGCTTGCGACGGACATTATCGCCGCTCGAAATCAGGGTAGAAGTCCTGGTCAATTTCGCGGCACGCCGGGCGAGACTGCCTCACCGCAGACGGTTTATACGCCGCCCGCAGACAATCGACGCAGGCCGGGCCGTTCTGGTGGCCGCAAAGGTAGAGATGCTAAGGGTGGCAGATTCGCCGAACGCGATGTCGATCAGCCGCGTCAGCGTACGATCGAAGAGCGCATTATCGATCAGATCGGGCGCAAGGAAAGCGACGAATTCAAGAGCGTCCGCCTGGTCGAAGGCGCCACTATCCGCGAATACTCGGAAGCTCTCGGAGTTCCGCCGCGCGACATTGTACAGCTGCTTGTGAAGAAAGGAATCTTCGCAACTCTAAACCAACCGATCGGCGAAGCGATGGCAGTTGAACTCGGAATGAATTTTGGGTTTGACGTTAGTTTCGTTCCGTTTGAAGAAATGGTCGTCGAACAGGAGTTTGAGGAGCTTATCGCTGCCGAAGCCGACGACTTGATGGAGCCGCGAGCTCCGGTCGTTACGGTCATGGGCCACGTCGATCACGGAAAAACTTCACTCCTCGACGCGATCCGCCAGGCGAACGTCGCGGAAGGCGAGGCCGGTGGTATCACCCAGCACATCGGTGCGTACAGCGTGCTTGTTCCGGGCGGCGACAACGGCGAACAACGCCGCGTTGTTTTCCTCGATACGCCGGGCCACGAAGCATTCACGATGATGCGTGCCCGTGGAGCCAAGGCGACCGACGTGGTAATTCTCGTAGTCGCTGCCGACGACGGCGTGATGCCTCAGACGATCGAAGCAGTCGAGCACTCTAAGGCTGCGGGTGTCCCGATCATCGTTGCTATCAACAAGATCGACAAGCCGGATGCGAATCCGGACAAGGTGAAGCAGGGGCTCGCGGGCCTTGGCCTTCAGCCGGTCGAATGGGGCGGCGACGTGGAAATGGTTCCCGTTTCGGCCAAGCAGAAACAGAACCTCGACACCCTGCTTGAAACGGTTCTTATCCAGGCAGACATTCTCGAACTCACGGCAAGTCCGACTCGCCGAGCGTCAGGGGTCGTGCTCGAAGCAAAGCTCGATAAAGGCCGCGGTGCGGTCGCGACGGCACTCGTTCAGCAAGGGACGATGCGTGTCGGCGATCCGTTCATCGTCGGACAGTTCTCCGGAAAGGTTCGTGCAATGTTCTCCGATCGCGGTGAGCTGGTGACGGAGGCGGGACCTGCAACCCCGGTCGAGATCCTAGGGCTCCAGGGTGTACCGCAAGCGGGAGATACATTCCAGGTCGTCGCCGATGTCGAACGTGCTCAAGATATCGCGCAACAACGTCAAATGCAGGCTCGGCAGGCAGCGATGCTCAAGACCACCAAGCGTGGTATCGAATCGCTCGGTCTGGCTGAGATCAAGGAACTCCTCGTTATTCTCAAGGCCGACGTTCAAGGATCAGTTGAAGTGCTGCGTGGAACGCTCGAGAAGCTCTCGACCGCGAAGGTCAAGGTTCGAGTCATTCGAGCCGGCGTCGGAGCGATCGCCGAATCCGACGTACTTCTTGCTTCGGCCACTCAGGCCGACGACGCTTCAACCGCGGTGGTGATCATCGGATTCAACGTAAGACCGGAAGCCCGCGTTGCTGACATCGCCAAGCACGAGGATGTCGACATCCGTCTCCACTCCATCATTTACAAGGTCGAGGAAGAGATCACGGCCGCGATGATCGGTATGCTCGACGCGATCGAGAAAGAGGTCATCCTCGGAAAGGCAGTTGTTCAAGAGACTTTCAAGGTTTCCCGTATCGGGACGATCGCGGGATGCCGCGTCACCGACGGAGTCATTCGCCGACAGGCCCGGGCCCGGCTCATTCGCGATGCGACGGTCGTTTGGGAAGGCGATATCGCCACGCTCAAAAGGTTCAAGGACGACACCAATGAGGTTCGACAGGGCTTCGAGTGCGGTATCAGTCTCGTGAACTTCAACGACATCAAGCTTGGGGACGAGATCGAAGCGTTCGTGATCGAGAGGATCGCGGCGACCGAGTTGTAAGAAATGGCCCGACGATCGTTGAGACTAGCCGAAGCTCTGAAAGACGAGATCAGCGAGGTCGTCGGGTTCGAACTCGATGACCCACGGCTCGAAACTGTGACTGTGACAGACGTTACGGTTTCTGAAGACCTTCGCGACGCCAAAGTTTTCGTACTTGTCCAGGGTGACGAACAAGAGGTCGCTGAAGCGATGAAAGCACTCCAGAATGCGATGGTTTTCGTCAGACAGCAGGTCGCGATGAATTTGAGTTTACGCCATGTGCCGCACCTGCATTTTGCACGCGACACTGCCGAAGAGAACGCCGCCCGCGTGAACCGGCTCCTTAGCGGTATCACGATCGAGAGCGAAGAATCTGAGAAGGAATAAGGACGGGGATCGGTGACGGTTACCCCTCGTGTCACGTGCTAAGCCAAGTAGTTGAGTTAATTGAAAACAAGCAGAATTTTGCGATCACCACTCACGTCAAACCCGATGGAGATGGTGTCGGATCGTCGCTAGGCCTTTGCTGGCTGCTGCGTTCGCTCGGAAAATCTGCTGAGGTCGTTGTTCGCGGCGACATCCCGCTCGCATACCGAAGTCTTCCCGGGGCCGACGATATTCGTGATATTGAGAAGGTCGACAAGATCTACGATGCGATCTTCGTCATCGAATGTTCAGACCTTCACCGTCCGGGCATCGCCGGCCTGGACGAACAGTTCACGGTCAACATCGACCACCACGCCACCAGCGAACACTTCGGAACGGTAAATTGGATCGACTCGACGGCATCGGCTGTCGGCGAGATGATCTACAACCTGGTCAAAGCCATCGGCGGACGCGTTACCCGCGAGATCGCAGAATGCGTCTATATGGCTCTCGTTACGGACACCGGCTCGTTCCACTTTTCCAACACGACCGACCGGACGCTCAAAGTTGCGTCAGAACTCATCAAGGCCGGAGCAAAACCTGCTGAGATCTCGGAAGCGGTCTACAACAACTATCCCTGGTCGCGGATCGAACTATTGCGGCAGGTAATGTCCACCGTCAAACGCGACGGAAGCGGCAAAGTGGCTAGCCTTCGTCAGACGCTGAAGATGCGTGAAGAGGCCGAGGCCGTTGACGGCGATAACAACGGGTTCGTTAATATTCCGCTCGCCGCTCGCGACATCCTCGCGTGCGTTTATATGCGCGAGATCGGGGACAAAACCTATCGCGTCAGTCTTCGGTCCAAAGGCGATATCAATGTTGCTCGGATCGCCGAACGTTGGGGCGGCGGCGGACATCGAAACGCCGCCGGACTCCGCATTGAAGGCGACTGGGACGAGAAAGAGCGGGACCTTGTTGACGCAGTTCGCGATGCCGTAGAAATGGCCGAAGCGATCGCAGCCGGCGACATCACCGTTTCCCCGGACGTTTTCTAGTCGAGTTGCCTTTCGAAGATCACCGACGCAAAGAATGCAGAATAGGTCAGGAAGGCTGATCCTCAACTCAATCTACAGCCTGCTTGCCTGGTTGCTGCCGGTGGCGCTTGGGCTTCTTGTTACACCGTTACTTCTAAAGCGACTTGGCTTAGAGGCATACGGCGTTTACCTCGTCATTCTCGGTTTCATCGGGTACTCCTATACATTCAATGTGAGCCGGGCAGTTGCGAAATTCGTAGCCGAATTCAAAGCATCCGGCGAAACACAAAAGATCAACCCGGCGATCACGGCCGCCTTCTGCATCAGCCTAACGAGCGGGATCCTTGGCTCGTTGGTCATAGCCCTTCTCGCGAACTGGGCCGTGAAAGATCTGCTGCAGATCTCGACTGAATTTCAGCGGCCAGCAACTGTTGCCCTAATGATCGGTGGGGCGAGCATCCCATTCATCCTCATCGGCCAGGTATTTCAGAATATCCTCCAGGGTACGCATCGATTCGCCGCACTTTCGATCATCACAAACCTAAATTGGTCAATGCTCAATGCTGGCAACGTTCTGTTGGTTGTCTTAGGGTTCGGTATTGACTCGCTGATATTGTGGACGGTTGTTGTCGCGGCCAGCGTTGCGGCGATCTCTTACGTCGCCGCAAGGCGGTCCGAGCCCGACTATCGACTCGAGTTTGGTTCAGCGGAGCTGATGTTGCGTCCCGTCGCTGCCTACGGCTCAAGCATCTTTATGTACCAGATCTTTGGCAGCCTGATGCTCATATTCGAGCGTGCTTGGGTGACTCGTCACTTTGGTGCCGAGACCGCCGCGTATTATCTGGTCCCGATGGCCTTAGGGCTCTATTTTCACGGATTCATGTCGAATCTTACGGCAGCGATCTTTCCGGTTTTTAACGAGCTGATCGCCGACCGGGAGCGTTTGCTTGAACTGTATAAGAAATCAACGAAACTTATTGTTTCGTTTAGTGTTCTTTTCTTGATTTCGATGTTCTTCGGAGGAAAGATCTTTCTGGGACTGTGGATCGACCCGCAGTTCGCCGAGAAAAGCTATCGGCTGTTGTTGATCCACGCGTTCACCTTCGGGTTGATGGCAGCGGTGATCGCGGTCTGGCAGATCAACGAGGTATTTCGAGCCGCCCGGCTAAATGCATTGCTTGCGGGGCTCTGGGCTTTTATCACGATCGCTCTAATGGCAGTTGCATCCGGCCAATGGGGTGCGGAAGGAGTCGCGGCATCCAGACTCATCGGCGTTGCGGTCACGCTGCCCGCCATATTCTTGATCGAGAAGCGGTTTCTTGGGGGGACGCCGTGGAGATTTTGGGGAGGGGTCGCACTGAGGATATTCGCCGCCGCACTCGCTCTTTCGCTGGTCGAGTATTTCATCTTTGCATGGCTGGGTATCGGGGGATGGATCGGTCTTATGCTGGGTTGGGCTTTCGGAGCTCTGGTCTACTTACTCGTGCTCGCTCTAGCCGGCTTTGTTAGCAAGGATGAGAAAGCAGCAGTACTCAAGTTATTGGGTCTTGATCGGGCGTCGGTGCACTAGACGCGAAGCTCGCATGCGGATTTGAGCGGTTCAAAGCCTCGCAGCATCAAGAAAGTTATGAACTCGGGAATCGGACTGACAACCAAACTAGCTTCAGGATTTCTCAAGGTTGTACGGATCTACACCTACAACACGCCCATTCGAAAAGGCAGTTCTCGACTGATGCAGCTCGCTCTGAAAATTGTTCGTCACCCACCCGAAGATCTGGTGGCTCGCACGCGGGACGGCCGGGGGTTTGCCGTCGATCTGACGACCGGAATGCAGGGGACGGTATTCTTCTTCGGCGAATACGAACCGTTCATAACTGAGTTGGTTGAGCTTCTTATCATGCAAGGAGATGTTTGCATTGACGCAGGTGCAAACTTTGGCTGGTATACGACCCTTATGGCGAACATTACCGGACCTTTAGGTTCGGTGCATGCCTTTGAGCCTTTTCCAGATTCTTTTGAAGCCCTGCAAAGAAATACGAATCTCTTGAAGGATCGTGCCTCGGTCGAGCTAAATCGGCTTGCGCTCTCTGATTCTGAATCGGTTGCATCCATCACGCTCTTTCCGGGTCTGCCCACGGGCCACGCCTCTCTCATTGCGAATGGGTTGAGCGGGAAGTCGGTCCCCTGCGAGACGGCCCGTCTGGATCTATATTTGGAACAACGGTCGATCGACAAAATTGGCTTTCTAAAGGTAGATGTCGAAGGTGCGGAACTCAGCCTGCTCAAGGGCGCCACGAAGATCTTTAGCCAATCTGTTCCACCCATCATCGTCATGGAAATGGCTCTGGCGACTTCGTCGCCATTCGGTTACGTCCCGAACGACCTGATAGAATTCATTCGGTCGCAGGCCGATTTCAATTTCTACAAGATTGACGAGATAAACAGACGTTTGATCCGGATATCGGGTTTTGCGAGAGACGACATCGGCGCGAATGTGCTCTGTGTTCCCGCGAACGCCGAAGAACACAGCCGGCACGTTGTTTCTAAGTATCTAGGCTAGTGATGGCTGAAGAGAAACGGTACAAGTGGCGTCGCGAGGACTATCGCGAGAATACGAAAGGCTTGCTGATGGTCAATACGGGCGACGGCAAGGGCAAGACGACGGCGGCGATCGGCGTCCTTGTCCGGGCCGCGGGCCGTGGGCTGAAGTGCTGTATGATCCAGTTCATGAAGTCGAAGACCGACCGCTACGGCGAGCATGAATCGCTCGAAAAGCTCGGAATTGAGATCCATACCATGGGTGACGGCTTTACGTGGGACACCAATGACAAAACGCAGGACATCAAGACTAGCGAGGAAACGTGGGCGCTTTGCGTCGAGAAGATGCGGAGTGAAGAATACGAGTTGGTCGTTTTTGACGAACTCGTTTACGTCCTGGACTACAAGTTTTTGGATGTGAACGAAGTGGTCGATGAAATAAAAGAGGTCCGAACGAAACAGCCGCACCTGCACATCATCGCGACCGGGCGCAACGCTCCGCCGGAATTGGTCGAGGCCGCCGACCTTGTTACCGAAATGAAGGAGATCAAGCACCCGTTCCACGCGGGCATTTACGCTCAGCAGGGAATTGAGTTCTGATTGCAGAGCCCCTTAGCAAGGGCGATATTGCACAGCCTTGCGGTTACGCCCTTACTAACGTGCGGGCTTCTGCATTTCATATGAAACACGAGATCCCACGCCGAAAACCTCAAGGACTGCTCGACTATCTGTCGCTGGCGGTCACGACGTTCGGCGTCGGGTATTTACCCCTCGCACCGGGCACATGGGGTTCGATGGTAGGCGTTGGGATCTATCTTTGGATCTCGTGGGCTTTTGTTGAAGCGTCGGTAACGGGCGTCGGGTATATTAGCGCGATCGGCTGGGCGGCGTACGAGGCTTGGGTGCATTCTGTGATTCTCGTCGGATTTCTGCTCTTCACGCTCCTCGGGGTCTGGGCAGCAGGCCGCGCAACTGAACTCCTCGGAGATCTCGATCCCTCAAAGGCGGTTGTTGACGAGGTCATCGGCCAGCTCATTGTGTTTCTATTTGTTCCGTTCGGTATCGGCTGGCCATTCATTCTCGCGAGCTTTCTATTGTTTCGCGTCTTCGACATCTGGAAGCCGTATCCGATCGATTCGCTCCAGGTTCTGCCCGGCGGCATTGGCGTTTGTGCCGATGACATTCTTGCTGGCGTTTACGCGGGAATTTGCCTTGCGGTCATCTACGCCGTTAGTCTTTCCATATGATTTACCATGTTCTTCCAGGGGATGCCCAGGTCGAAGATTTCCGAAAAACGGAGATCCCCGGCGAACTGATAGTGTTTCGTGAAGCTCTCGTAACCGGGCCTCTCGACCCAATTGGCCCAAACGAATTCTGGGACGCTCGTGCCAAGTTCATTCTGAGCGAATATGGTGAAGACGAGATCGCGTATCACGAAAAGGTCGCCGACGAGATATTGAGGATCTCCGATATTGAGGCCGACGATGAGGTCAATCTCTGGTTCGAGTTCGAACTGTTTTGCAGTGTGAATTTTTGGTATTGCTTGAATGAGTTGAAGGATTCCGGAGCGAGAGCCTTTCGTGTTGCCCCTGTAAATTTAGAACCGGACGACGTCTGGAAAGGATTTCGCGAGCATGGCTCCGACGACCTCGCCGCGGCGTTCGAATCGAGGACCGAGGTCTCGCAGGATGATCTCGAACACGGTGCAAAGCTGTGGGATGCATATAGGAATCGAGATGGGGCTTCTCTCCGCCAGCTGGCCGACTATCGCTCCTCGTCAATGCCGTTTCTAAAGGAGGTGGCTGAGGCCGCTTCCGAGATCGACTCGCGGCCGCTGCAGATCCTTCGCGAGATACGACCCGAAGGGTTCGCCTCGTTGGAAGAGGTCTTTCCTGAATTCAAGAAACGCGCGGGCGTTTACGGATTCGGTGATTTGCAAGTCGAACGCTTGCTCGATTCGATCTAAGACATATCGTGCTCGTCGGCCCTACGCTTCTTCGCATTCAGTTCTTCGATCGAGTCCCGCTGAAATACCCAACCTCGCCGCCAGAAATAGACCAGCAATAAAGCAGCTACAACGGCCATCAGACCGAGAGTGGCAAAATAACCGTAAGGCGTCTTTAGCTCCGGCATGTGCTCGAAATTCATCCCGTAAATGCCCGCGATCAGCGAAAGGGGAAGCATGATCGCCGATAGAACGGCGAGTGTCTTCATCACATCGTTGGTACGATTCGAGACAACCGCAAAGTGGATCTCGAAAAGCCCGCTAACGAGATCGCGGTAACCGTCGCCAAGGTCCGAGATCCGCTGCAAATGATCGTGAACATCGCGGAAGAACGGGAGAATGTGCTCCGGGATCTGCGGAAACTCACCGTGCGAGATCCGATACAGGACCTCGAGCTGTCTCGCCGAAATTCGCCTTAATCTCGCTACGCTCCGGCGTAGGTCCATCACCTCTTCGAGGATGGCGACACCGGTTTTCTTCATATCGAACACGCGGTCTTCAAGATCATTGATCGCCTCGTCAAAATCATCGACTATCGGCATATACAGATCTACGATCTGATCGAGGATCTGGTGGAGCAAATACGCTGGCCCGCGGCTGCACGAGAAATGGCTTGCGCGGATCTGGGTTTTGACGGCCTTAAGGCTGCGAAATCGCTGGGTGTGATAGGTTACGACGTAGTTGTCGCCGAGATATCCATCGAGTTCCTTAGTGACGAAATTGGTCGGTCCGGTCTCGCCCGGCTTGATCGCGTGGACGATGAAATAGATGTAGCTCGGGAAAGCCTCAACCTTCGGCTGATTGCGGGTTTCGATGCAATCCTCGACGGTGAGAGGATGAAAGTTGAATATGTCCAGCAGGACAAACTTTGACTGTTCGATCTCCTCCGGAGTTTCGCCTCGAAGATCGACCCATATTAAGTTAGTCTTGTCGTTGAGGAGTTCCGGCAGCTCCTCAACCGTGAACCCCTCCTCAACCTGATGTGCGCCGTTGCGGTAAACGAAGATCTCCATAGTCTCGATTATCCGCAACTATACACGATTGCACGGGGAAATCGTCAAACGGTGCGTCCGCTTCCTTCGTCACCATCGACCGCATCGCTGATATCGTCGCCCGAAGGGTTTCGAAGGTGCGGATCTTCGTTTGGTTCACCTGTTTGCGGCGTGTTTGGTTCTTCTGGGCGTTTCTTGTCCGGGGCTGAACCCAACTCTGTTTCTTGTTCGCCCGTACCGCCGTGGTGTGTTTGCCTCTGTTCTTTCTGCATACGTTTTTCCTTCAGAGAGAAATTGCACTGAAGCAATTCCATTCGTTCTTGTCTTCCAATTGAGCGCAATTGCATTTGCCGTGCCCTGAATTCAAAATAGAATGGAATGCCCGAACCCCTCGATTCCGATGTTTCATTACGAGTTTCAAATATCACCAAGCGATTCGGTGACTTTACCGCTGTCGAAGATCTGAGTTTCGACGTGCGAGCCGGTCGCGTGTTCGGTTTTCTCGGCCCTAACGGAGCAGGAAAGACCACGACGATCCGTATGATCGTCGGAATTACCGCTCCGGACGAGGGCTCGATATCGCTATTCGGCGAATCTATTTCGTCCACGATCCAGAACCGCATCGGTTATCTCCCCGAAGAACGCGGCCTTTACAAGAAAATGAAGGTCGTCGATCAGCTCAAGTACTTCGCCGAGTTGAAGGGAGTTTCTCGTTCCGCAGCAGACAAGAAGATCGACTTTTGGCTCGAACGAATGGGCCTCGGCGAATGGAAAAAGGCGAAAACGACGGATCTTTCAAAAGGAATGCAGCAGAAGATCCAGTTCATCTCGACGGTATTGCATGATCCGGATCTTCTCATTCTCGACGAACCTTTTTCCGGCCTCGATCCGGTCAACGTCGAGTTTATGATCGACGTGCTCGCCGAGTTTCGCACCCGACACAAAACGGTCATTTTCTCGACGCACCTGATGGAAACGGCTGAACGCCTTTGCCACGACATTATTCTCATCAACAGATCGCGAAAGGTGATCGGCGGCACTCTTCGCGAGGTGAAGGAAAGCTACGGAACTAACCTGATCGCTTTTCGCGGGTCGAACGCTGACAAGATCATCTCGGACAAAGCCCTGGTTGAAAAGGTTGTCTCGCACGCCGACGAGCAGGAACTCCATCTCGTCGACGGCGTCGATCCGCAGCACGTGTTGAAGGCGTTGATGGAAGCCGGAGCAACGATCGCGAAGTTCGAGATCACCGAGCCCAGCCTGAACGACATTTTTATCGAGAAGGTGACCAATGCGTAAATTTCTTGCTGTTGTAAAACACGAATATAAAAAGGTCGTACTGAAATGGTCATTCCTGATCGGCACTCTTCTGCTACCGACGCTTGCGGTCGTTTTCACGTTTGTACCGATGATCATCTTCTCGATGCGTGGAGAGCCGACCCGGATAGCGGTCTACGACCCAAGTGCGAAGATCCTGCCTAGGCTCGAAAAGAACCTCTCGTCCGAGCGGCTGACGGAAAAGGCGAAGAAGGCCGCAAGGGATTCACTCACGGACATCAACGCATCGCAGGAACAGCAGATGCGAAACGACGCGGCCCAGTTCATGCAGGACTTCACGCTTGTCCCGTACAGCGGCAGCGGGAAACCCGACGACATCCGCGTCGACCTCCTCAACAAGGTTCGCGGAAACGAGATTGACGCGTATTTGATGATTCCGGCGGACATCGGCAGCAAGGATGCTAAGTTCGAATTTCGGTCGCGAAAAGGCGGCGATTTCATATCGAACGACACCTTCAAGGACGCACTGAACGAGGCGGTTCGATCGCAGCGGCTGGCGGACGCGAATATCAGCGAAGACCGGCTTTCCGAACTAAGTGCAGCCGCCAATCTCGACGCCAAGGGCCTCGACGAAACAGGTGGGGAGAAGGATACAGGCGGCGTATTTATCGCATCTTTCGTCATCGGCCTACTTATCTACATCACCCTCGCGATCTACGGCCAGCAGATCCTCGGAGCTGTGGTCGAAGAGAAAGAAACACGCATCGCGGAGATACTCTTCTCGTCAGCGAAGCCGTTTGAGCTGATGATGGGCAAACTCGTCGGCGTTGGGCTCGCCGGATTGACGCAGCTCGGCATCTGGGTCGGGACCATTGCTATCCTGCTCGCGTTCCTCGCTCTCCAAGCCGATTTTTCTGCCATCCTCGCCACGGTGCCTACGATCACACCGCTGATGGTCGCGTACTTTCTGATCTTCTTTCTCCTCGGCTTCTTCATCTACGCCTCGATCTTTGCGCTGATCGGTTCGATGGTGACGACGGTGCAGGAAGGCGGCCAGTTCACATTTCCGCCGATGATGATAATGCTCGCGGCGTTCTATTTTTGTTTCGCGGTTATCCGCGATCCGAACTCGACGGTCTCGTTCTGGGCGACGATTGCTCCATTTATGGCGCCGATAACGATGCCCGTTCGCATCCTTGCCGAGACGCCGCCGTTCTGGCAGATCGCGTTGTCGATCGTGCTCAACGTTGCAGCTATCGCCGGGCTGGTGTGGCTGGCGTCCCGCGTATATCGCGTCGGCATGCTGATGTACGGCAAGCGTGCGACGATCCCCGAAGTTTGGAAGTGGATCAGACAGGCTTGATTGGGAGGGAAGCACCAGAAAATGAAATGCCCGGTTCTTATCATCATTCTGTTCGCGTTTTTTACTCCGCTGTTGTCCGCACAGACGAAAGAGCTTACCAAACATGAGTACGCTGTGCTGGCGTATGGCGCTCAGGCGAAAACTGAGCGAGAGATGCGCCGAGTCAAAACGGTCCACATCTATCAAAACGGTGTAGATGTAGGAGACGTGATCTCCGAGACCATCGAGTATGAGCCTTCGATAAACGAGTATTCCTTGACCATTCGTAAAGCTGCGAAAGGGACCATTCGCGAAGAGTACATTCTCGCGGATGAACAGGAGTTTGTCAGGCAGGGCACTGGAAGGTGGAAGAGAAAGAAAAAGGATCGGCGTCCAATTCCGACTACGATAGGCACCGGTGCGGTTACGGATGGAAGCGGCGACAGCCCGGTCAAACAGGAAACCGAAGTCTTCCGGCGCGTCGGTTCCGAAATGATTGACGGGCATGAAACCCAGGTAATAGAGAAGATCTGGACGATCGTCGATAATGTGGGCTCGTCAAAAAGAACCTCCGAATTTTATCAGCGCCTTTGGATACAAAGTGACGGTCGTGTGAAGAAAGAGGAGTCGCGATCGACGGAAAACGGCAATGCGTGGTCCCACACCGTTTCGGTCTATGAGTATGACCCGACTATCAAGATCGAAGCTCCGATCAGATCCGCAAAGCAGCGAAAGTAGATGCTCGAAGCCATCGCAGAGATCATATTCGGATTCGTCGGCGAACTCCTGTTGGAGATCGTGGTCGAGGTGTTGGTCGAGTTCGGATTTCACAAAACGGCCGGACGGTTGTCGGATAGTTTTCGCAGCCGTACTTTTGTCGGCCTGGCTTATACCGTCTTCGGCGTGATCCTCGGGTTTGCCAGCCTCTACGTCTTCCCGAAGATCCAGTTCGATCTTGCCGTTATCCCGGCGCTCTATTTCATCGTGTCGCCGATCATTGCGGGATTCTCGCTGACGACGGTCAGTTGGCTGATCGACCGCGGCATAGGCAACTCGGTGTGGTTCAAGTGGGACAAATTCATCTTCGGTGTCGTATTCGCACTTGGCTATTCACTGTCACGCGTGATCCTCGGATGAGCATTGAGATCGAGAAAAAGTATCGGCTCGAACCTGCGGATCGTGGTGCCGTGATCGCGGCGTTGAACGAAGTAGGCGCGGAATTCATCGGCCGCGAGTTCGAGGAGAATACTATCTATTCTAATGCGAATCTCCGGCAGACTGGCGCGATCGTGCGAATCAGAAAGACGGAAAAACGCTCGCTGCTTACCTTCAAGCGGAGGATCGAGAATGCGTTTGACGTAAAACAACAGATCGAACACGAGACCGAGATAAGCGATCCCGAGGCCGTCGAGGCGATCATTGCCGAACTCGGTTTGCAGCCTGTGATCGTTTACGAAAAGTACCGAGACACCTGGAAATTCCGCTCGGTCGAACTCGTGCTCGACGAGGTTCCGTTCGGTGACTATATGGAGATCGAAGGTTCGATCACCGCGATAAAAGAGGCCGAGATACTTCTTGGGATCGATGATCTCGAAACCGAGCACGAAACGTATCCACGTCTGACCGGACGCCTCGGAACGCGGTCCGGCGATCTCGTTGAGGCAAGATTCGCAAAGGAACAAGAATGAAGAACATCGTCATCATCACATCAATTGTCCTCTCAGCGACCGCCTGTGGATCGGCACCGGCCAACACTGCGAATATCGCAGAGCCATCCGCGAACCGGCCGGCAGCGAACGCCGTTGCGAACTCTAATACAAGCTTCAACTCCAACGCGGCACCGACTACGGGTGTAAAAGTCACGGCGCCGAGCGATCACAAGTTTGGAACAGAAGGCATTCCGAAAGGATGGAAATGGATCGACGCCGAGGCAGCGACTAAAGGTCCGGTGAAATACGACACATCGGGCGGGACGTTGAAGATAGTCGTGCCGAGCGGCAAGGATATGTTCGGCGATAATCGTACGGCTCCTCATATGATCCAGGCGATCGAGGGCGACTTCCAGATCGAGACGCGTGTGAAGTTCGATCCGAAAAGTGACTATCAGGGTGCAGGACTCTTCATAAACATCGACGGAAACAATTACGTCCGCCTCGAACGTGCCTTCGGCGGGCTCAATGGCGGCGAAAGCGGCATCCGCCTCGACGCCCGGACGGCTGGCGACTACAACCCTGTCACTTCACCTTCCGCAGTACCGACGAACGCGAAGTCCGTCGATCTAAAGATCCTCCGAACCGGCAAAACTCTCTATGCATTTTGGCGGCTGGACGAGAATGCCGAATGGAAGGAGATCGGGGATGTCGAGTTTGACTTTCCCGTGACAGTCCAAGCCGGCATCATCGCGTGTAATACCGGACCCGAAATACCCGTCGAGTTTTCATATATCAAACTCGCTCCGGCGGTGTAGGGGACTGATCTTTTTGTTGACCGCATGCAAAAAGTGGAAATACAATCGTTCTGACGAAAGGGGTATCGCTATGAAACGTCATTTCCTCGGCTCTGCGGTTTTCGCTGTCGTTCTTGTCGGCTTCGGAGTTAGCTTCGAGCTCTTTGATCGACTGACCAAACTTTCGCTTGTTTCGGATGAAGCAGTGACCGTAGAGGCCAATGACTACCAGACTGTTACTCGGAACTCTGAGGAATTGACGGTGCAACTGACGTCGCTAACGTACGACGAAGTTGCCGGGCGATTTGCCGGCCGCGTGAGTATGCGATGGAATCGCACTTCATCCCCTCCCGGGTTGGTTACGTTGGAAATCGGGATTACAACATCTGATAAACCGGGTGATAGAGACGTTATCAAGTACGAGCGGGTGATGGACGGTTTCACGTCGGGTAACGTCGTCACCCGAGATATCGAGTGGGTGAATCCGCTATGGGGACGTTCTCAGCTACAGACGGGGACCAACCCTCCTAATTTCTATGCACATGTCGCGGTCAATTCGGTGGACGATAGTTTAGGGGGGACGAAGCTTGTTATTTACGAATACAATTACCTCCGTGGTTCCGTTCCGCTCGTTATTAAACACGGTAGGAAATAAGTAGCAAATTTCTGCAAGTTCCGACTTCGAGGCTCGTTCTTGTCCACATGGGACAGGCACGAGCCTTTAATTTAGAAACTTCGGAGCGTAGAAATATGAGACAGGAAATGATGATCTCTTCCCGTTGGCTTTTGAGCCTTCTTG
>JBEBGW010000364.1:0-4504 GCA_040081025.1 Pyrinomonadaceae bacterium
CGAGATTGTTCGGCGATCTTGAGATCAAGGACGAACCGACGCTCGTGTACGTCGTCGCTCCCGCACTCAGCTTCCATCACGATTTTGAGTATTTCGCGCGAATGCTATCGCCCGAGATAGAGCTTTGGCGGTTCGAACTCCACGAAGATTGGCGGAGAGAGGTCAAGGTCATCGCCCGGCATGAATATCGGTAGCTCATCCACGAGCAAATCGATATCCGACACCTCGAACGGTCTTCAATACCTGCGGATTATTCGGCTCATCCTCAAGATGCCGGCGCAGCCGAACGATAAAATTGTCGATCGCTCTCGTGTCGGTATCCTCCTGCAGGTCCCATACCTTCTCGAGGATCTCCTTGCGCGAAACGGCTCGCCCCTCGTTGTCGATCAGGTACTTAAGAAGATTAGATTCCATCAGCGTCAAATGGATTGTCTCAGTCGGGGTTCGCAGCTCGAGATTTGCGAGGTCGACCGTACGCCCGTTCACCTCAACCATATCGCTTGATCGTTTTTCAAGGTGCCACGTGCTTCGTCGAAGAAGAGCTTTCAGGCGTGCCAGGAATACTTCGAGTTGGAAAGGCTTCGGCAGATAGTCGTCTGCTCCCGCTTCGAAACCGCCGATTACGTCCTCAGGTCGGCCAAGAGCGGTTAGCATCAGGATGGGCGTATAGTTCTCGGCCTCGCGCATTTGTCGGGCGACGTCAAAACCGCTTAGCCCCGGCAGCATCACATCTAGCACGACGGCCGCATGGCCCTGAACGAGTTCTAATCCTTCCTCGCCCGTATCCGCGACGGTTACGTCAAAACCCTCGGCCTCAAGGTTAAACTTCAGCCCGTCGGCAATATGGCGTTCGTCTTCGACGATCAGTATCTTCATTTATGCTTTCGGCAGTTGGACGACGAATGTCGATCCGCGGCCTTCACCTTTGCTGTCGGCACGTATCGACCCGCCATGTTTCTTGATGATCGAGTTAACGATAAAAAGGCCGAGTCCTGTTCCCTTGACCTTCTTACCGTCGGCCTGAGCAACCCGATAGAACCTTCGAAAGATCCGCTTCAACTCTGCGGATTCCATGCCTACTCCGTTGTCCCGAATGAAAATATCGATCCGGTTTCGTATCGGCGACGCCTTTACCCGAACCGAAACCTTCGGCTCACCCCGCGAGTATTTCACTGCGTTATCCAGCAGGTTAACGAAGGCAGTCTGAAGCTCGTCGGAATCACCGAGAACCCGCAGTCCATCTTGCGTTTCCGCGATCCTTATGCCCCCTGACTCAAGGTTATACCTCGATCGAACGATCGCGACGCAATCCTCGAGAAGCCTGCCGATATCGAGTTCTTCGACCTCGTAGCGTTTTCGCGTATCGCCTGTTTTGCTCGCCGACAGAACTTGCTCGACAGTGTTGAGAAGCCGATCGTTGTCCGCAAGCATTATGTCGTAGAACTCACGTTGCTTCTCCGGCGTGACATCGCGGTTCTTAAGAGTTTCCAGATAAAGCCTTATCGAAGCGATCGGGGTTTTCAGCTCGTGAGTTACTGCGTTAAGAAACGCGTCGTGCTGCTCATTCCTGCGGATCTCGCGAACAAGAAATATGGTGTTGAGCACGATACCGGTGATGATCAGTGCGAAGAAGATTATCCCGAAAACGAGAAGGACGACCTCGGTAAGATTCAGCAATATCCACCCAACGTTGAGTGCAACGGCAAGGGCGCTGAGGCTGATGCCGAATACCAGGAAGAATATTGCTGTTTTTCGCCGACGCATTGATACCTAGGCAAACGATAGAAACAAAAAGGGCAAAAGTAAAAGTTCCCTTCTACTTTTGCCCCTCAGATCGTGCCGTGAAAACTAGACGGTGTCGTGGATAGGTTCGAGACTCGTCAATTCATTCTTTTCTTTTACGGCTTTCTTCTCGCTGTAAGCGTAAACGTCGCTTGCCAGCCCGAGCTTCTGCATCACCCAGATCTCCATCCAATTGATATCAAACTCGTACCAGGCAAGCCCGTGCCTTGCCGAACGCGGGTGAGCGTGGTGATTGTTGTGCCAGCCCTCGCCCCAGGTGATCGCGGCGATCACACCGTTGTTTCGCGAATCGTCACGCGTCTCGAATCGGCGCGAACCCCATAGATGCGTTGCCGAATTCACAAGCCAGGTGAAATGCCAGCCGATCACCGTTCTTAAAAACACGGCCCACAAGACCATCGAAAGGCCGCCAAAGGCAAACAGGCCGCCTGCAAGAATAATCGTCGGAACGTAGTAATATTTATCGAGGATCTGGTGAAACCGGTCGTTTGCAAAATCGGGGCAGTAACGCTGCATCGTCGCCCATGATTGATTCTGCGAGGTCCCGCGGAATATCCATCCGATATGCGCCCAATAGGTGCCGGATCGCGGGCTGTGCGGATCCTTTTCGGTTTCGGTAAATGCATGATGAATGCGGTGAGTGGTGACCCAGCTCAACGGTCCGGACTGGATAGCCAGCGTGCCGATAACGCTAAGCGTATATTCGACCCATTTCGGGGTTTTGAACCCGCGGTGCGTCAACAATCGGTGATAGCCGATGCCGATGCCGATGCTTCCGGCTAGCCACCAGAGTATCAAAGCCGCAACTAGATTCGACCAGCTAAAGGTAAACAACGCGGCAACGGCCAAAGCGTGGAATATAGACACACCGATCAGCGTGTGCCAGTTTAGTCCTGCTGATCGTTCGGTGCTTATTGTTGAATTGTTCATTTTGCAGATTTCCCCTTGCAAGTTAATTCGGGCTTGCCCTACGTAAACCCTAACAAATAAATGCGGGGCGGTTTGTAACAGTTGTGTAAGAGTTCCCGGGTTCGGCTATCTCGTTTGTATTGCTATAGTTCAGTGCGGACGGGTTCGACTCTGATCGGGTCAAATGGCGAAGAAAAGCAAACTGCAAATATGGACCGAATATTCGGTTACTAGCCTTCTGCTTGGCTTCCTCGGAGTCCTGCCGCGGCGGGTTGCTCTGGCTCTGTCGATCGGCGTTGCACGGCTTTGCTATAGGCTGCTCGGCGGATTGCGAAAGGCCGGTACGAAGAGCCTGCAGATCGCGTATCCGGAAATGCCTGCGGACGAACGGCTAACGATCCTTCGAGGTACATTCGAGAGTCTAGGCAGGGTGCTGGGAGAAGTAAGCCAGTTTCCAAAATATTCAAAGGAAAAGATGGCGTCGATGGTCGATTTCGAACTCGACGATTATATGCAGGGTCTCTACGACCAGGTCAAACGCGAAAAGCGGGGCGTGCTGATCACGACCGGCCACCTCGGCAATTGGGAACTTCTCGTACAGACGTTCGCCGTCTGGCACGAGCCGATGTCGTATCTTGCGCGGCCGATCGATAATCCGCTGATCGAAGATCTGACCGTCGCGATGCGAACGAGGTTCGGAAACACCCCGCTCAACAAGACCAACTCCGCACGAACCGCGATCCGCCTTCTGCGCGAAGGCCAGATCGTCGGAGTATTGGCGGACGTGAACGCGCACCCGAAGGAAGGCGTATTCGTGCCGTTCTTTGACGTTTCCGCCTGCACGACGGCGGGCCCTGCAACGCTAGCGATCAGGACAGGCGCGATGCTGTTCCCGATCTTCTGCGTGTATGATCACGAGGCGGGCAAGTACAAGATCGTCCATGGTAAGGCGGTAGAGCCTGCAAATACGGGAGATCGCGAGGCCGATATAACATCCACAACGGCAGCTTACACAGCGGAGATCGAAAAGATCATCCGTCAGTATCCCGATCAGTGGCTATGGATCCACAAGCGTTGGAAGACGAGGCCTAAGGGTGAGCCGTCTCTATATTGAGGAGCTTATGAAAAGATATTTTGCGATCGTTGTTATGCTTTTGCTAGCCATTCCGGTTATCGGGCAGCAGCGGCTTTTGGTCATCGGTGGCGGCGAGCGTCCGCCCGATGCGATTAAGAAATTCGTCGAGTGGAGCGGCGGGGCGAAATCGCGAATTCTTGTGATCACATGGGCGAGCGGCGTGCCCGATGAGAGCTATGCTTCGCTCGAAAAGGCGTTCCAAACATCCAACGCAGGTCTCGTCGAGCACGCCTCGATCCGGCCGCTTGATACTGAAAAGCGTGCGAAACTCGTCGAGCAGTTGAACGGCGCATCCGGCATTTTCTTCTCCGGCGGCGACCAGAACCGGATCATGGACGTTCTCGCCGACGAAGCTCTTTTGCAGATGATCAAGTCGAAGTACAATTCCGGCACACCCTTCGGCGGAACGAGTGCGGGTGCCGCGGTGATGTCTGACCCGATGATGACCGGTGAGGCGGATCTGAAGGTACTGGATGGAACCAAGGTCGGCGTCCGAAAAGGCCTCGGTCTTTTACCAAACGTTATCTTCGATCAGCATTTCCTGGTCCGGCAGCGTCACAATCGTCTCTTCGGCTTGATAATGGCAAATCCGAAAATGCTTGGCATCGGGATCGACGAAGACACCTCCGTGCTGATCGAAGACAATCGCCGTCTGAC
>JBEBGW010000365.1:0-4475 GCA_040081025.1 Pyrinomonadaceae bacterium
ACACGAGCGAGCAGTCCGCGTTCGTGCATTTCAAGGCGGAGTTATCGGCCTTAAGCTCGACGGTAGATTTGCACTTCGGGCAGCGCAGGATTTCTATAAGTTCGGGCGGTACGGGCATATGAATAAAGTAAAAAGTAAAAGGTGAAAAGGCAAAGGGAGTCCGAAAGACTCCCTTTGGTAACGCACAGAATTAGTAGATCTAGCCTTCAGTTTTAGTTCCGCACTCGGCGCAGAACTTAGCACCCGCGGCGAGGTCGGCTCCGCACTCGGCGTTCGGGCATTTCTGCTTCTCTTGAGTCGAACCGCACTCCGAGCAGAATTTTGCACCCTCGCGGAGTTTTGCACCACACTTAACGCACGGTACCTGAGCGACTTCCATCTTGCCACCGCAATCGGCACAGAACTTAGCCGACGGGTTGTTCTGCTTTCCGCAAGCCGGACATCCAACTGTTGCCGCCGCACCGCCGCCGCCAGGCTGTTGTGACCCGGGCTGGCCAGCGCCAAACGCGTTTGCCATCTGGCCGCCGACCGCGAATCCTGCACCGAGCCCGGCACCTAATCCGGCACCGCCGCCCTCATTCTGAGCCGCATCGCGAAGAGCGTCAGCAGCCTGAAACTGCATATATTTCTGAGCATCGCCAAGAGCGCCCATCGATGCACGCTTGTCCATCGCGGCCTCAACTTCCGGCGGAAGGCTGACATTCTCAACGTAGAACTTTGTAACCTCAAGGCCGTAGCCCTTGAAATCCTCGTTAATCTTCGCTCGGATCGCTTCGCCGATCTCCTTGTATTGAGCGGCCAGATCGAGAGCCGGGATCTTCAGTTCTCCCAAGGCGTCCGAGAATTCAGTGACGATGGCGCGCTTCAGCTGGCCATCAATGTCCTCGGTCTGGAAATGTGCATTCGTGCCGGCGACCTGCTTAATGAACTCGCTTGGATCAGCAACGCGAAGGCTGTAGGCACCGAACGCACGAAGCCGGACGATCCCAAAATCGGCGTCGCGAAGCATGATCGGGTTCGACGTGCCCCACTTCATATCCGTGAACTGCTTCGTGTTGACGAAATAGACCTCGGACTTGATCGGGGAGTTAAAGCCGTACTTCCAGGCTCCGAGCTTGGACAGGATCGGCGTATTTCCGCCCTCGATCGTGTAACGGCCGGGCGTGAAAACATCCGCGACCTGGCCTTCGAACACGAAGACAGCCGTCTGCGATTCGCGAACGATCAACTGCGCACCGTTCTTGATCTCCTGCTGATAAACCGGAAATCGGTACAGAAGCGTGTCCTTCGATTCATCGAGCCACTCGATGACCTCGATAAACTGGTTCGATGCTGCTTCTTTGACCTTGTCCATTAAGCTCATTTTTTCTGGATCTCCTTATGGAATGACTAACGAAAAATATGCCACAAAGTTCTGATTAATGAAAGACTTTCGTTTGCTAGGGACCGGTCAGTCGTCCCTTTTATCAGTTCGCCGTCGGAACAGCCAAATGTAGATACCGATCCCGATAATGCCGCCCAGCACATCCAGGCCAACATCCCATGGACTCGATGTGCGGGCCGGGTTGAACGATTGATTTAGCTCGTCCATAGCCGCGACCAGGCTGACGAGGATGATCGCATGGATCGCCGGCCGACCTTTTACAAACCCGAAGACTCGATAGGCAAGGAACCCGAGGACCGCATATTCGAAGACGTGAGCTCCCTTCCGGATCAGGCCGTGGTAGAACGTGAGCGTTGCCGGATCTGCGGTTGGGAAAAGAAACTCGAGCAGCGGACGGATAAAACGAGAAGTTTCATTCATCGCCCCGACGGACGATCCAAGCCCGACTATTACCACGATCCAAATAATCAACGGCGCATAGGCCGTCAGCCATCTGCGCCGTGATGAAGTCAGATCTGCCAAATCGAAACCCTAATAGGTCATCGACGCAGCCCCGCCCGCGACAAAATAAAGGACCATTCCGAGGAGCATAACTCCGACGGGAGCCCATTGGGTCTTACCCATGATCGCCGAGATGATCCCGATGATCGGTTGAAGAAAGATGTTCAAGATACCCCACAAAGTGCCGCCCGTCTTGAACGACGTAACAATATTCCAGATCCAACCAACCAGCATCAGAATTCCGCCGATAGCGAGCAAAATACTCATAGTTCCTCCGTGCGTTCTTGGTTTCTAGAGAATGGAAAAGCAGGCAAAGAATATAGGAAATCCAGTTGGATTTCAAACTCCTTGCCTGCCAATAATCCTTGTTTGTAACCTTAGAGAGCCGCGGCCCCACTAACCACTTCAATAATTTCCTTGGTGATCGCCGCCTGGCGGATCCGGTTCATGTTCAGCGTCAGCGAATCGATCAATTCGCCGGCGTTTTTCGAAGCCGAGTCCATCGCGGTCATACGCGAACCCTGCTCGGAAGCAACCGATTCAAGCATCGCGCGATAGACCTGAGTCTCGACCTGTTTCGGCAAAAGCTTTCCGAAGATCTCCGCTGCGGGCTGTTCGTAGATGTACTCCGCCGTCGAACCAGCATCTTCCTCGCTCGCTTCGATCTTCGGGATCGGGAGCAATTGTTCGATCACGGGCTTCTGAGAAAGGACCGTTTTGAACTCGGTGAAGACCAGAAACACCTTATCGATCGATTCGTCTTCCGAAAACCGTTTGATGATCTCAGCCGAGATCTCGGCGGCGTCCGAGTAATTCGCAGTACCGCGGCCAGTCAGCCCGATGTACTCTTCCGAGATCGTGGTCTGACGTCGTTTGAAAAAGTCACGTCCCTTGCGTCCGACGGCGACCATGTCGATGGACTTGTCCGAATTCTCCTTAATGAAAGCCTGTGTCGCTTTGATAACGTTGGCGTTGAAGCCACCCGCAAGGCCTTTATCGGCAGTCACGAGCACGACGAGATAATTCTCATTGCCGCGAGCATCAAGCAAAGGATGCGAAAACTCATCGGTGACGTTCGAACTGAGGGCGCTCAGCACGTCGGTCATCTTCTTCGCGTACGGACGCGCTGCGGTTACGCGATCCTGCGCACGCTTGAGCTTTGCCGCGGCGACCATCTTCATCGCCTTGGTGATCTGCTGCGTATTCTTGACCGACTTGATCCGCCGGCGCATGTCTAGCAAACTTGCCATTTTCTCGTATATGCCAGCTTAAGCGGCGGCAGCGGCCGTCTCGCCTTTACCCCAACGGGTCGCCTTGAAATCTTCGATCCCTTCTTTGAGCGAAGCTTTGAGATCGTCATCAATGCTCTTCTTTTCGCGAAGTGTGTTGAAGATTGCCGGATGCGATTTCTCGATGAAATCCGATAGCTGTGATTCGAATTCCTTCAGGTCCTCGACCGCGATGTCATCGGCCAGCCCATTCGATACGGTCCAAATGATCACCACCTGCTTTTCGACCGGCATCGGCTGATACTGGCCCTGCTTGAGGATCTCAGTGAGACGCTTACCGCGTTCGAGCTGTGATTGCGTCGACTTGTCGAGGTCCGATCCGAACTGGGCGAATGCCGCCAGCTCACGGAACTGTGCAAGATCGATACGGAGCGTGCCGGCGACGGCTTTCATCGCCTTGATCTGTGCCGAACCGCCCACTCGCGAAACCGAGTTACCCACGTTGATAGCGGGACGCACGCCCGAGTTGAACAGGTCGGACTCAAGGAAGATCTGACCGTCGGTGATCGAGATCACGTTGGTCGGAATATATGCCGAGATATCGCCGGCCTGCGTCTCGATGATCGGGAGCGAGGTCAACGAACCGCCGCCGCGTGCATCCGACATCTTTGCCGCACGTTCGAGCAAGCGTGAGTGTAG
This sequence comes from Pyrinomonadaceae bacterium, assembly GCA_040081025.1. Lineage (GTDB taxonomy): Bacteria > Acidobacteriota > Blastocatellia > Pyrinomonadales > Pyrinomonadaceae > OLB17. Next base: position 3,814 of record JBEBGW010000365.1, read on the forward strand.
ATAGAAAACGTCGCCCGGATATGCTTCGCGGCCCGGAGGACGGCGAAGGAGCAGCGAGATCTCGCGGTATGCGGCTGCCTGCTTCGAAAGGTCGTCGTAGATCGTAAGAGCGTGGCGGCCGTTGTCGCGGAAAAACTCGGCAATAGCACAGCCCGAATAAGGGGCCAGGAACTGCATCGCCGCGGGATCCGAGGCAGTCGCGGCAACCACGATGGTGTAATCCATCGCGCCGAAATCTTCCAGCTTCTTAACAACCTGAGCAACCGTCGATGCCTTCTGGCCGATCGCGACGTAGACGCAGATCACGTCCTTGCCCTTCTGGTTGATGATCGTGTCGATCGCGACGGCGGTCTTACCCGTCTGACGGTCGCCGATGATCAGCTCACGCTGTCCGCGGCCGATCGGCACCATCGCGTCGATAGCTTTCAGGCCCGTCTGGAGCGGCTCTTTCACCGGCTGACGATCAATGATACCGGGAGCGATACGCTCGACCGGATTGAACGTATCCGTAATGATCTCGCCCTTACCATCGATCGGATTACCAAGTGCATCGACCACCCGGCCGATCATCGCGTCGCCAACCGGAACGCTCATGATCCGCTTCGTACGTTTAACTTCGTCGCCTTCTTTGATCTTCTGAAAATCGCCGAAAAGCACAGTTC
>JBEBGW010000366.1:0-4464 GCA_040081025.1 Pyrinomonadaceae bacterium
CAGCTGACCTGAATCTCGGAATCGAAGTGACCGATGTTGGCGAGGATGACGCCGTCCTTCATCTTGGTCATGTGCTCGCCGGTGACCACGTCGACGCAGCCGGTCGCCGTGCAGACGATGTCGGCCAGCGGGGCCTCGGGAGCGCCGATCATCGGCAGATCGAACTTCTCTTCGACGATGAGATCCGGCACGGCCGACGGCGCCTCGACCTGCAGCGTATTCGCCATGCCGGCCGATGAACTCTCGATCTCAAATTCGAACTTTGGCGGCTCGGGGATCGAAAGCGTTTCGGGCTCGGGGCCAGTGGGCACCGCCACGGGTTCTTGACCGGCATTCGGATCGACTCCGACCGGGCGAACCGTGACCACGAATCCACCCGGCGATTTAGCCACGGTAAACGTGAACTTGCCGAGATTGTGCGGGTGCACGAACTGGATCTCCTGCGACGTCGGAAGCTGCAGTCGCACGTCGTCCGGGATCAGCGGAAACACCATCATGCTGATCTGCGGGCCAGGCAGCGGTTCAGTCGAGACGTCGGTCGTGCCGTTAACCGAAACGATGAACGGATTCTTGTTCGGCTCGAGGCGCAGTTCGTAGCTGGAAGAAGAGACAAGGGTCTGCAAATATTCGTTGAGTTTTTCGATCATGGCAAGTGCGAGAGGTGCGGAAGTTCGCGAGGGTAGGATTCAGAGACTCGAGCCGATCGGCTCAAGAAAAGAATATCACAGCAAAACCGGGCGTGTCTGTAAAAAAATCCGACGTGTCTGCTTCGGGCTTGGCCCGTCTATTTGCGGAAAAGCTATGCTTTTCCGTCACAGCCCTCACCTTTGCTGCGGCTGTGCCGCCGAAAAGTTCAGAACGCGGCGGCAGAGCCGCAGAGAATCAGTACCGTAGCCGGAAAAGCGGAGCTTTTCCGCAAATAGAGCGGCGGAGCCGCGAAAAACAATCAGACAGTCACGGCTTCCTGGTATTCGCCCCAAACTCTTCGGAGAGAATGACTTATCTCGCCGACAGTGACGTGTGCTTCGACGCAGGTGAGATTATGAGGAAGAAGGTTTTCGGTGCCTGACGCGGCCTCAGACAGGTTCGAGAGTGCAGAATCAGCGGCGGAGGCATCGCGTTTTGCCCGCACGGCCTTCAGTCGTTCGACCTGTTCGCGTTCGATCCGCTCGTCGATGCGGAGGATCGGGATCGGCTCGGTTTCGTCGGACTGAAAGCGATTGACGCCGACGACGATCGCGTCTTCCGTCTCGACCGCCCGCTGGTAATCGTACGCCGCGTCCTGGATCTCGCGCTGGACGTAACCGGTCTCGATCGCCCGCAGCATACCGCCGAGGTCGTCGATCTTCGCGATGTACGCGTTCGCCCGTTCCTCAAGCTGATTCGTCAATTCCTCGATCGCGTAGCTTCCCGCGAGCGGATCGACAGTGTCCGCAACTCCCGACTCATTCGCGATCACCTGCTGCGTGCGCAACGCGACACGCGCGGCTGCCTCGGTCGGGAGCGATAAGGCTTCGTCCATCGAGTTAGTGTGCAGGCTCTGAGTCCCGCCAAGGACGGCTGCGAGTGCCTGGATGGTCGTGCGGACGACGTTGACTTCCGGCTGCTGCGCAGTAAGGGTCGAGCCCGCGGTCTGCGTGTGAAACCGCAGCATCATCGAACGCGGATCCTTCGCATGGAAGCGGTCCTTCATTATCCGAGCCCATAGCCGTCTGGCGGCACGAAACTTGGATATCTCTTCGAGCAGGTTGTTGTGCGAATTGAAGAAAAACGAGAGCCGGGGGGCAAAGTCATCGATCCTGAGCCCAACGTCAATCGCTGCCTGAACGTAGCAGATCGCGTCGGCCAGCGTGAACGCTATCTCCTGAGCCGCGGTCGATCCGGCTTCGCGGATGTGATAGCCGGAGATCGAGATCGTGTTCCAGTTCGGCACCTCGGCGGCGCAATAGGCAAAGGTATCGGTGATCAACCGCAGACTCGGTTTGGGAGGATAGATGTAAGTCCCGCGGGCGATGTACTCCTTCAAGATGTCATTTTGGATCGTGCCGTTGACCTTATCGAAACCGACTCCCTGCTTGCGGGCGACTGCGAGATAGAGGCAGAGCAGCGTCGATGCCGTCGCGTTGATCGTCATCGACGTCGATACGCGATCAAGCGGGATACCGTCGAACAGCGTCAGCATATCGTCGAGGCTGTCGATCGCCACGCCGACCTTACCGACCTCGCCGAGCGCGAGCGGATCGTCGGAATCGAGCCCGATCTGCGTGGGAAGATCAAATGCGACGCTCAGGCCCGTAGTCCCTTGGGAGAGCAGATACTTGTAACGTTCGTTCGACTCCGCAGCGGTCGCAAATCCGGCGTACTGCCGCATCGTCCAGAACTTGCCCCGATACATGCTCTTGCGAACGCCGCGCGTGTATGGAAACGATCCGGGCTCGCCCAGATCGTCGGCATATTTTTCCGTTTTGGTGTTTTCGGGATTGAAGTCGTTCGGCAGTTCGATACCTGATGAGGTTTCGAACTTCGATCGTCTAAGTTCAGCCATAGAATAGCCCTAGCTTATCACAGCAATATTTTTCGCGGCATACGCGGCACGCCCGTTGCATCTAAGTTAGCGGCTAGGAAAGGGGGGAACATGGAAGCTGACGAAACAACGAAAAGTGCCATCCAGTTGCTGGTTCAAGCGGTTCAGGAATCGGTCGATACCAGCCCGGGCGTGAAGTCCGCGGTAGAGAATCTGCACCGATTGGGGTATATTCCGAACTACAACGTGCGAATGGACCTGGAGCTATTGAGGCCGTCACTTGAAGGACTCACCGATACGCGAGTTCGGATGGCGTAGTTGAGTTAGGCGGGCTTTCGCATAGTCGTTACCTGATTGGAAGCCCGATTGAATTACTTCAACTATTTCACCGAGATCGAAGAGACGTTCATTCGTCGGCGAGCGAAAAATCTGTTTTTGAGCCCACTTGATTGGGCTCTGATGGAGGCCTGGCAGGAAGGCGGTATACCGCTCCACATTGTCATCAGGGCGATCGAGCAGGTCTTCGACAATTTCGATAAGAACCCCGGCCCTCGATCGATCAAGGGCCTTATGTTTTGCCGCGAAGAAGTCGAGGCCCAGTATGAGGAGTGGTTGAAGGCTCAGGCAGGCAAACCGGTCGAGGCTTCGGAAAGTGCCCCTTTCAATGTCTCCGAGATCAGCGACCATTTGCACGGACTTTCCGCATCACTCAGACTAAACACAAGCGTCGCTTTGGCCGAAGACATCGATCGAGCCTGCGTGCGGCTAATCGAAATAGCCGACAATATCAACGATAATCTGGAGCAGGTGGATCTGAGCCTGAAGGATGTTGAATCGCTGCTTGATGAGGCACTTTTGACTAAGTCGGATCGCGGGAGGTTTGAGATCGTAAAGAAAGAGACCGACAAGGAACTGCGGCCTTATAAGTCAACAATGAACGCCGATTCCTATCGGTCCACGCATCGGCTAATGCTGCTCAAGCGACTTCGTGAAGAAGAAAACATCCCGAGATTAAGCCTTTTCTACCTATAATTTTGACCAACAAAAACAACATTCTCGAAGTATCGATCGAACGCATCGTCCCGCGAGGCTACGGCATCGCACATGCCGATGGGCTGACGATCTTTGTTGCCCTGGCGGCTCCGGGCGACCGGGTGAAGATCGAAATAGTCGAGACGAAAGGCCTGGTCGCCTTCGCCGAGATCGTTGAGGTCCTCGAACCCGGGCCGAACCGCATCACGCCGCCCTGCGAATATTTCGGCACCTGCGGCGGGTGCGATTTTCAGCAGATGAGCTATACCGAGCAGCTCGCGTCAAAGGTCGAGATCATTCGCGACTGCCTTCGCCGGATCGCGAAGATCGACTATACCGATGAGATCCGCGTGATCGCATCGCCGAAGGAGTTCGAATACCGCTCGCGAGCGCAATGGCATCTTGATCCGAATACGCGGGGGATCGGCTACTATCGCCGCAACTCACGATCACTTGTCGCGATAGATCAGTGCCCGAAACTGGTTCCGGAATTAAATCAGGAGCTGCATCGCTTGCGTGAAGTTCTTCCGTGGGAGAACGTGTGGTCTGAGAAGGCGTACATCGAGGCAGCGGCCGGTGACGACGGAGTTTCGGTCAATTCGCCAAGACTGATCGAACCGCAGGAGATCTCATTCTCGGCCGTCGGCGAGGGGTTCAAATATTCGGCGGACGTGTTCTTTCAGGGAAATCAGTTTCTGATCCCGCAGCTGATCGAGACGGCGATCTCAGGCGCGGAAGGCAACCTCGCTCTCGATCTATATTGCGGCGTGGGGTTGTTTTCGCTTCCGATGGCAAGAAAGTTCGCTAACATCATCGGCGTCGAAGAAAACCCGGCGGCGATCAAGTACGCAAAAAGGAACGCCACCGACAACGGTCATACTAACGTTAAGTTTCGAGCTGAACGTGTT
>JBEBGW010000053.1:0-16667 GCA_040081025.1 Pyrinomonadaceae bacterium
ATTCGCGGCTTCATCAGCTTGCCTTCCATGTTCCCGGGTACAGCCGCGATCATCGCCATCTGGAATGGTGTCATTTGTCCCGCGTATCCCTGGCCCATTCCTTCCAACCCGAGGTCAAAGAGGGAAATGTCCTTACCGGTCACCATCGTCGACTGCTGCGGGGCGATCGAATTCGCCACCGCGGGCGAGCTTGTGTTGAGAATGTTGGGGAAGAACCTTTGAAGCAACGCGTCCTCCGGACTTTCGACTGGTCCGATCCCAAACAGCCGAGCCGTTTCCGCGATCCGTTCTCGACCAAGTTCGATCGCAAGCTGGGCGAAATATTGGTTGCTCGACACCTGATAAGCGAACTGGATATTTTTCGGCTCACACCCGCCGTCGCACACTCCGGTCACAGAGCCATCAGGCTGCAGCTTCTGAGTTGCGTCGACGATCGGCCGCGAACCGCGGGTAGGCTTGAATCCGTCCGAGTAACTAGGGAACTGAGCGTTCTGCTTTCCTGCACGAAACGCGGAGATCATCGTAAAGGTTTTGAATGTTGAACCCGGAACGTAAAACTCTCGGGTGGCTCGGTTCAGCAGCGGTTTGTCGCGATTGTTGCCTTCGAGCTTAAGGTAATCCTCCAAGTTCTGAGCCTCTGCGAGACTGAACGACGGGTTTGAATACATCGCCAGAATGTCACCATTCTGCGGATTCAGTACGACGATCGCACCTTTTTTACCTTCAAGTTGTTTCGCAATATAGGCCTGTAAGTCTTTGTCGATAGTGACTCTTACGTCTTTTTGCTCTTCTTCTTTTCGTTTTATCTTCGTCAGGACTTCCCATGCTTCCGGTGACGGGTCGGAAATGCGTTTGTAAAGCGTCCTCTCAAGTCCAGGCGTGCCCCGCTCAGTTCCGAGCAAGTGAGCCATCTCGCGTTCCAGCGAGAATGCACGAACGATATCTCCGTCCTGATCCTTCTTATAGTAGGCTAGAGCGTCGACGAGCTTGCCGTTGCGGTCGAGCATCCAGCCGCGCAGGTTTGCGGCTGAAGCCCGGCGGCCGCGGAGATCCTTGTATGCCAGCTCCTGAAAATTCTCGTTTGACTCATCGGCAAAATATGTCCAGTAAACCTGGAAGCCAAACACCCCAAAGGCCAGAAAAATAAAGACAAATTGCCACACGCGGATGCTCCGATTTGCGACGGTTTGCGTGAGCTTTTTCTTGACCTCTTTCGGCAGGTCGAATTCGAACAGGAACTTCGGACGGTTGAAATTGTCGAAGAACGAAAGGACTAGAAATCCCAAAAGAACGCCGATACCGACGATATAGACGATCGTCAGTCCGGCCGGCGTGCGTTCGAGCACCTGACCGCCGAATAACGCCTCGGGCGACCACTTGCTCCAATCGATCTGTACCAGAAACGCAAGCATTCTATATTTCCCAATCCTGCTTTTCCTTATCGATCTCGATCTTCGTCTCGGTCAACGCCGGCTGAGGCGCGACAGTACCTGACGTCGCAACCGGAGAAGCTGTTGGAGTCTTAGCAGGCTTTGCAACCGGTTCGACCAAGTCCTGCTTTAGCGGGATAGACGCGAGAGTCGGCGGTGGTCCGGGCTGGGCGGCAACCGGCTTATTATCGAAACTGCCCGAGGTCGCGGTCGGTTGAACACTGGGTTTCGAAACAGCCGACCCCATTCGGCTCGTAAATTCCATATCGCCAACTTTGTACGCTTGGCTTGGAGCAGCTTCAACGCGGGTACTCAAAGCAAAATTCACGTCAACCTTCACAAGACCGAACGATAAGCTGTCCCCTGTCGCGATCTCCACGGCTTTTCCATATCCGATACGCTCGCTTCGAACGAATGTTCCGTTGGTCGAGCCCGTGTCGGCGACGATCAGCTTTCCTTCTTTGTTGAGCAGAAGGGCAGCGTGTGCTTTCGAAATGCTCTGATCATCGATGGCGATGTCGTTTTCTTTCGTTCGCCCGACTGATAGACGTTTGCCTTCTTCGAGGCTGATATCGCGTACGATCGGCTTGCCGCCGACCCCGAACGAAAGCCGTAATTCTCCTGAATGCTTCGTTACGGCCGCGGATTCAGGAAGCAGATCAGACGACTTCAGGTTGTCAAGGGTTACGTCAAGCTCGGCATCCTGTCCGTCAGCATCAAGTTTGTCGAAACTAAGAAAAAGCTTTACACCGCTCGTGAAATAATCGGGCTTGGCCTCTATCGAGAGCGGCGCATGCGTGAAATAGTGTTTGTCGTTGATGTGGTCGACCGCCGCGATCAAGAACTCATTCTCAAGCTTTTGCAAAGCTCCCGCAGCATCCGTCGAGAATTTGTCCCATTGCATCTTCAGCTTGATGTTGTGCGGGACGAATTTTCGTCCGTCACCGTTTTGGCGAACCTCGGCGTCCATCATGGACTTCATTCGCTCGATCAGTTCGCTTGTAGCGAGCGTGCTCGACGGTTTCCAGCCACGGCCGGTCAGTCGATCGAAGATGTCACCGATCTTCGTCAGGCTGCCCTTGACGAGCCAATCGATCGAGAATCCTTTTGTTGCGGGCGCTTTACTATCTACCATTCGAAAAACACCAATTTTCGCAATTCTAGTTCAACTAGCATACGAATGAAAATAGCGGGCTGTTCCAAGCCAAGCAGAAAGAACTGTTCAAAAAAGTTGAAATGTGATGAACAATGGCAGTATATTATGAATGGCAGGCTAGATTGACAGATCGATGAATGCGAATTGGGCAAATTGACACAATAAGCCCGATGACGTTCGCTACTTTGGAAGCTGATTTCCGGTCGATATCTTCTTCCTAAATCACACGAAACTACAAACTTCCACGTTTACGCGGCTTTCAAAGCCGTGAACTTCGATTACCGGTCAATTGAAGTGTCTCAGAATGAGGCCAATGAAGTATGCCGAAAGCGTTAAACATGGAACGGGGGATGTCATTGATCGAGATCGTCATTGCGTTGGCGATCGTAACGATCCTCACTGCCATCTCGGTTCCGTTGATATTCAATCATTCAAAAGCCTATAAGAGCGAGGATCAGGCGATAAAGGTTATCGATCTGATGCGCGAGAGCGCTCAACTCGCCTTGACTCGCCGGCGCACGATGCGTTTTGAGATCGCCTGGTCCGACACCCCGGTTGCCCGCATCATCGATGAAAACGGGGCAGCCGCTGACATTACTCTCAAAACGATTCCGCTCGAACCCGTGAACCTCGTGCGAATGGACGTGCCGCCTGACGGCGTGAATGTGCCCCCGCCAAACTACCCTGCGGTTTCGATCGCCGGTGTTACATCAGCGCGCTTCAGAAGCGACGGATCGGTGGTAAATGCCGCCGATCTGCCTATCAGCGGCACGTTGTTTTCGTGGCCGCCGAAGGACAAGCCTTACGATGTCGGTGATCTTGAACCACGTCGAATTGAAGAAGTTAGAGCGATCACGCTGGACGGAGCAAGCGGAGCTATCCGCCTGTGGAGATATGACGGTGCTAATTTCGTTTCCGGTCAATAACCAACAATGAAAAAACATTCATCAGACGGCTTTTCATATATCGATGTAATGATCGCCTTGGTTATTACTATGTTCGGCATCCTCGCGCTGCTGTCGGCCCTAACCTTCGGAGTGGTCCAGGCGCAGGGTCAAGAGGACCAAATGGTCGCCAAGCACGTCGCTTCCTCGACAATGGAATCGATAATGTCACTCAAGGAAACCGATCCGAATCGATTGGGCTGGATCGCAGTGGGCAACGAAGGTACTAATCGGGACGCAGCCGGCGTATTTCGCGGTGTGTTTGTAAACGGCACTCAGCCCGTGCGAATTGGGACCGGGCCGGACAACATATTTGGTACGGCAGACGACAACGGAGCCGTTATTCCCGGTATGACACGCGAAATAATCATCACCGACGAATGTGACCCGGACCGCCCCTCGCCAAATTGTGTACCTTGCACACCGACCGTAACCCCTAATTGCGCTCCTCCCGGAGTAGCACCGGTTCGGATCCGCAGTTTAGTGGTGACTGTCAGATATTTTGCCGGTCGCATTCCGCGCCAGGAAACCCTTACGACCGTACTGACCGACTACGCGCGTCCGTCCGAAGAATAGCTTAGGAAACAAGTCACCTGCTTCAGAGATGGTGAGATCGTCTTATGTACAAGAGCGAAAAGTGTGAAACGGACGAGTGCGTCCGCCGCCGGCAAGGCGAGGAAGGCGTAACGATCGTGGAGATCCTCGTCGTGATGCTAATTTTTCTGATGGTCACAAGTGTGATCTTCGGATTGTTGAGCGCCGCGCGGATAAGCCGAAATGCGATCGACAGTCAGGTACAGGTCACCAAAGGGGTCCGGCTTGGCTTGAATCTACTGGGGCGCGACACCTATAACGCGGGGTATGCTTTTCCCGTGGATTCGTCGGTTCGCGTACCCGACCTGGCGTTGTCGAACCTCCTTGGCACACCAGCCGACACCATCAACACCCGAGATAAGGTTCCGGCGATAATCGTTGGGAACGACCTAAACGCAAACACCTTCAATCAAACAGCGGGAACAGTTACCGATCAGGTCACATTCGTGTTCAAGGACATGACCTTCAACCTGCTTCCGACCACGATACCTGTAGAACGAAGGATATCGCAGCCGCTAAACATCAATGCGGTAACAACCGATCTTGCCACGGGAATTGACGAAGTCATCCCGATATCGGGAAGTAACGCCGGCTGCAACATCAATGACATTTTTCTCGTCACCGGAAACAATGGCTCCGCCGTGGCAGTGGTTACAGGCCTTTCGGGAACCAATAAACTTCAATTTGGAAACTCGGATGCCCTGAATCTGAACCTCTCCGGGCCTACGGGACCACTCAATGCGATTCAGACTCCTGGCTCGATGATCAGGGTCCGATTGGTCACCTATTTCGTAACGGCGGACGGTATTCTGACCCGCCGCGAATTCGGCAATGTGGCACCGCCGGGAGCCACCGGCGCATTTGTTGACGAACCGCTAATCTATAATGTCGAGAACCTCCAGATCCAATACATCATGGACGACGGAACTCTCTCGGATAACCCGGCGACCGCCAACCTCGAAAAGGTTCGACAGGTTCGATATACGCTTAGCGTACGGACCACCCAATTAGATCCAGCGGGTCAGCCGACCAGGATCACACAAACATCCACCTTCAGCACCCGTAATCTCGGTTACGACGCAAGCTAGACAGGAAAAGAGCGCAATGGAACACCTAAATTCGGCGGATAATTCTCAGCACCTAAACACGCGGCGGATCGACACCGGTCAGCGCGGATCGGCGATCGTGATCGCGATGTTCATACTCGCGTTGATCAGCGTTTTCGTCGCATACGCACTTTCGCGCAGTTCTGCCGAGGCCTCGGCAGTCGGGAACGAGACCGCGGAAGCAAGAACGCTGTACGCAGCTCAGGGAAGTCTCGAGAAAATGACTCGCGATTTTAACAAGGTTTTCGAGCGGAAGCTGAATCCGACGACAGCAGATTTGAATACCGTCAGAAACGGTGCCAGGATCCCACGTTTGTCGAGAGAGCTCGGTGGAGAGTTCACGTTTCAGAATGACGTTGATGATGACCCATCGTTGCGAAAGGTGACGACTGTGCTCAGCGGCGGCCCGTATGCCGGCTTGACAGCTATTCGAGACAGCTGGCGTCTAAGAACGACCGCGACTGACGGCTCTGGAACACAGATCCAGCTTTCGCGAAACATTCTCAACAATCGAATACCGATCTTTCAGTTCGGTATCTTCTACGACGACGATCTAGAGCTCTTTAATGGTCCGAACTTCCGTTTTGGCGGACGAGTGCATTCCAATCGACACTTCTTCCTTCACCCGAGTGCTAACGGAGCCCAATTCGACTCGCGTGTGACCGCCCGCGGATACATCGTTACCGAAAGCAAGAAAAATGGCGATCAGCCGAATGTAGGCACCGGCTTGATCCAGTTCCGCGATGCTGACAATGTCTTTCAGACGCTGGCTACCAACGAAGGAAGCGTGTTGAACGGAAACCCAAACGTTTTCGCCGTAGCCCCGTTTGTCGATGCGAGCCTGCCATCGAGCCGCTTGAATGGCAATTGGGAGACTATCAAGGGACGATTCGACGGAAACGTCGTTAGCGAAGCGCCTGAACTGAAACTACCGATGAAGGTCAACAGCAACACCGACCTGATCGAACTCATCCATCGCGGGAAGTCGGTCGGTGACCTGCATCTCAATCCAGCCACTGGTAATGTCGAGGCAGTAACGGCCGCGAATGCCGACGATGCGATCACGACCTCCGAACGGTACGCGAATAAAACGGGCATTCGGATTAGCCTTTCGAACACAAAAGCCAGCCTGCCGGGATGCGTAGGAGTGGCCGGGGCGTGCGGCGTAAGGCTCGACGGCAACTCGAACGGACTCGGTGGGGAACCGACCGCGAATAGCGATGCGGCGGACCCTGCACGCACCGAGCGATCTCGCGGATATCGTCCGCGTCTTATGACCGACGGCTATCAGGCCACTAGATTGAATGGTGAGAGGTTTTACACTGGCGACATAATGCCCAGCGGAGATATTCGCCAGGTCTGGATAAAGGTCGAGACAGTCCGAACCGACGCGACTACCGGGGCGATCATCACGGCCGACATAACGGAAGACATACTCAGTCTCGGCCTCACGGAGCAGGCTCCGAGCAACGCAAGTTTCCAGTTGGTCGGTTACAACAATACGGCAACGAATAACACTCCTGGTGGACCGATCTCGAACACCGGTGCAACGGCTGCTCCTACCGGGACGGACAGTAGGTCGGTCATTAAGCTCCAGCGATTTGTGATCCCGGGAGCCCAGATACCTACGACAGGCGGCACGCCTTTTCTCACGTACTCGGCGGGAGCCGGCGGCTATAACGCCGTCGTGCGCTACCGGGATGTAGACGCGAATGATCTGACCCTGGCATGTTCAGGCTTGGCTACCTGCACGGCCGAAAACGCAGATCCAAACGGAACCCTCGAAAGGTATGGACATCTGAAGCGGGCGATGGTAAATGGACAGGTTGACCGCGCCGTCGTCCCATTCCCGATCGAAATGTTTGATGTCCGTGAAGGTTTTCATTTCGACCTCAGAGGAGACGTAACCTACTTTGCCGATTCGACGCGTCTAACAAGAAACGGGATCCTGAGTATGGTCGATGTAGACATCGCGAACCTTCGCCGGTTCCTGAGGGGCGATTTCGACAATCTTTTTCCGGTCACACCGACGTTGAGAGCTAGCATTCCACAGGACAGCGGATGGGTCGTTTATGTATCGGATCGCCGAGGCGACAATAACTACGACGGCGAACTTGATATGGAAGACGTCTACGGAGCCGGCCTTGGTAACGACGGAGTAAGACAGCCGGGCGAGGACCTTGACGGTCCGGGAAGGTTTGGGAACGGGGTCTTGGACGGCGGAGCTTTTCCGACGGAAACGACGCGCTATCGCGACAACACCGTAATTCCCGATCGCGGAGCGGTCGTGGATCATCGCTATTACCGGCGCGGTGTTCGCTTGATAAATGGCAGCGTATTGCCCGGCATATACGATTCTGTGAACGCAGACAATACACGTGGATTCACTTTGGCTTCGGAAAACGGTGTTTACGTTCTGGGGAACTATAACGCTACCGGCGCGGCCGCTCCTCCAGCTCAAGGAAATACCCCATTCAATCAGTATTTCCCGATGAACAGTGCCACGCATATCCCCGCATCTATCGTGGGTGACGCCGTAACGATCCTTTCAAACGCCTGGAACGACGGTGCGAGCTTCAGAACTGCTGCAGTCAATCCGTGGGGAACGGGTGGTAGAATAGCGACCGAAACCACGATGCGTTTCGCGATGATCGCAGGCGATACCATTACAACCCAGCGACAGCTCCCCCATCAGGGTGGTTCGATCAACGGCGGCAACTATACAGACGCGAGAGGAAACGGCGGGGTCCATAACTTCAAGAGGTTCCTTGAAAACTGGGGCGGTGTCCGGCTCAATTACTCCGGTTCGCTGATCAACCTTTACAATTCGCGAAACAACAATGGAGCATATAAATGCTGCGTCAATGTTTACGGTGCTCCAAACCGAAACTGGGTGTTCGACAGCACGTTCTTGAATCCGGACCGCATTCCGCCTGGAACCCCGGCCTTCCAGTATGTGCAGACGACGGGTTTTGAGCGAGCAACTCAGTAAACCTAAATCACCTGCTTTGGGATGCCCGTGTGTGCCTTTATGGCTCACGCGGGCCTTTCCTATTTAGTGCCTTTTGCGAACTTTGCACCTATAATGTCGTATTGAGGATTGAGCCACTCTTCCGGCCGTTCTTGTACGCAAAATGCGGGAGCTTTCATTAGGCAATTGCCGGATCGACAAACGTTACGACGTCGTCGAACTTCTCGGGCGCGGAAGTTACGCCGAGATCTTCGTCGCGCGCGACACTCTCGCGTCGCCGCAGACCCCGCATAGGGATGTTGTCATCAAGGCGTTGAACGTATTCCTGCAGGACGACCCCGACACGGACCTGGAACGCACGCTCGTCGAAAATTTCCAGAACGAAGCGGTCGCTCTTGATCGGGTCCGCCATCCGAACGTGATCAGCCGGCTCGGACACGGTACGGCTCGCGATCTGGCGGGAACGGTTTTCCATTACCTCGTCCTCGAATTCATGGAAGGCGGTGACCTGCAAAAGGCATCTCGATCCGAGCAGATCTCCCTTAAGAAAGCTCTTCATTATTGCGAACAAGTCTGCGCCGGCCTCCGCCACGCTCACAATCACGGGATCATCCATCGCGACATCAAGCCGCAGAACCTGCTGCTTTCGAAGGATCGCGAGATTGTTAAGATCGCTGATTTTGGCGTAGCTCGGATCCATCAGAACGACGCTCCGATCACTCGAGTTGGAACGAACGTTTATGCGCCGCCCGAACATAGTCCATTCGTCACACCGGGCGGAGTTGCTACCGTCGCGAAATTATCGCCCGCATCTGATATCTATTCACTCGCAAAGTCGCTCTACGCGATCACTACCGGAGAAGCTCCCAGATTTTACACAGGGCAGGCGATAACCGACCTGCCGATAACGTGCCGCGACGAAGAATGGGCAGCAGAACTTAAGCGAGTTCTACATAAAGCGACGCTCGACGATCACGACTTGCGGCATCAGTCGATCGATGAGTTTTGGAAGGACCTTGAGGAACTTCGCCGATACGCCGCGGATTTTGAAACGGCCACGACGGTCCGTCCGAAGATCCACCCGACGCCGCAGGCGGCTGTGGCGCAAGGTTATTCTCCGATCGCTCCGCAGCAGCCGCGGTTTAATACGTCGCGTGAACTGAAGCTTAAGAACACATTCTCGCCGGCACAGTCTCCGCTGCGGATCGATGTCGAAAAGTTGCCGCGAACTCCGGCGATTCAGCCGAAACCCATGCAGCAGCGTGTCGAGGATTATTGGCCGAATCAGATCCAGGAACAGCAGAAGAACGTTTTGAACTCAATAGTCGAGGAAGACCTTGCTGTAGAAACCAAGAGGAAGAAGCGGCGGTTTCGTCGATGGGCGGCGTTTGCGGTGCTGCTACTTCTCTTCGCTACCGGGCTGTACGCAACTTCGGTTTTCCTTCGAGGTTCTGGTATCTTGGACGGCGTATCGATCGGTGCGTCCGATAAAATCGGGAAGGCGAATACGGACATCAACCTTCGTCCCGAACCGAGCGCCGACAACGTCGCGATCGGTCTCGTTACGAAGGGGTCGAGGGTGCGGATCCTGAAGTCGCAGAGCAATTGGCATCAGGTAGAGGTGATCGAACAGGGAAGGCAAGTCGACCAGCCGCTCGCAACAAACCGCGGCTGGCTGCACGGCAGATATGTGACATTGGACTAAGTGCAGCGACCCGCGCGTAAGCAAGGGCGAAACGATCAAGTTTGCAAAATGAGCGTATTAGACAAAGTCAGAAGATGGATCGACGGTGAGTCGGCAGAGACCGTGCTCGAACAGGCCGCTCGCGATGCGCAGGTCAAGCCTCGCAGCATCGCGGAGGAGTTCATCGTCAAGATCGCTCGCGAGATCGAAGGCGTGATGCAGCGAGAAATGGTGCCGCTTCCCCAGGGAACTACCATTATTCCGAGCGAATATCTCATCTTTCTGTCGGACGTTGACGATAAGGAATGGCAGGGCGTAAAACGGCGAGGCCTTGAGCAGGGGCTTTATCACATCCTTGCCGAACGAGCGAAAGAGATCGCCGGCAAGAAGAAGCTTGAGACCAAGTCATTCGTTCTTGAACTTCGCGTGGACGGTACGCTCGAAAAAGGCGAGATCCGTGTCCAGCACAGTTGGGAAGACACTTCGACCGGCAAGACCGGCGTGCTTGCCCGGCCGAAAGGCCTGAAATTGCCCTCGGATAAACTCCCGCCGGCACCGCAACCCGACCTGCGAGCAACAAGTCCGAATCTGAATCGCCAGATACCGACTGAACGAACGCTTCCTCCTCAGCCCGCTCCGGTCCAGCCGAATTTCGTTCAAACGCATCAATTCCAGGCGCCGCCACCCACGATCGCGACAAGCGGGATCAATCAGGCAGTGCCCCTTCCGTCAGAAGACGGCGAGGTGATGACGAACGTTCGCAAGCGATCGGTCGAATTGTATCGACTTGAGATCTGGTATGGCGGGGTCCGCCAGAATGTTGTTCCCATCTTCAACCTCGAAACATCGATCGGCCGCGGATCAAAATCCAAACCGGTCGATATTACGCTCTCCGGAGACCCTGAGATCAGCCGACGGCATGCTTCCGTGATCACTGACGGCAACGGCCGCTACTGGATATTGAACGAAGGCAGAAACCCGGCGATGATAGCCGGCCACGATCTGCCCAGCGGCCAACGAATCCCAGTTCAGGCCGGCACAAACATAGCCGTTGGTGCCTACATACTTCGAATTCAGCCGAGATAGCGATTCGTGTTTCACCTTTAAGGTCGGTACTCGACGGTTGGAGTTCTCTCTGACTATTGCCGTGTAAGTGAGGCAGATAGGGGATTAACCAAGGTAGCTAAGCTAGTACATCAACAGCCAGATCAAGGTGAGCCACGCCGCGTATCCGCCGTTGACTAAAGGTAAGTGTGGAGCGTTTCCATCCCGTTGACTAAGGCCTTACGAACCAGATCCTGCAACTCCGCGAGAGTCGCCAACGCCCGATCCGCGACGCTGTCCGGATAACCAAACTCCAGCCGGTTCGCCTCGAACTCTTCCCGGTCCAGCGTCCGCCAGCGACCGTCCGGCCAAACTATCAAGTCAATGTCGAGATCAATGTAGTCGATCGTCTGATCGTCAACCTCTGGCGGCATGCAGATGTTGATGTAATAGTTGCGGAGAGTCCCGGCAGGTTGTTCGAAAATGAAGTAGTTATACCAGCGGCTGAAGTGAAACCGTTCGTGGGAAACGGTACCGGCTTCGATGATCCCAAGCTCCGGATGTTCAAACTGCTCTTCGAATGAGCCCACCAGGTCGATCTTCTCGTGGTCGCTGGATACGAAGTCGCATTTCCACGACCGTCGGATCGTGCCGTCAAACTTCCGCGAGTTCACAGTGTAGATTCGGCTCATTCATCGTGTGACCGAACGATCAGCACCGAGCACGGAACGTGATGCACAACCGAGTCGGATACTGATCCGAGGATCAACCGCTCCCAAGCGCTGTATCCGTGTGAGCCTACCACCACCAGATTCGGTTTGAATTCATCCGCCGCTTCAACGATCCGACTCTCTGGCGATCCAAATAATACTTCAGTTGATACATTCAATGGAGGATCGTTAAAGTAGCTCCGCAGACTTGCCGTCGTCGTCTCAAGGATCTTATCAGCATTCTCGCGGGCGGTCTTTTCGAATTCGGTAGTATCGGGTAGGTAACCGCCGTATATATCTACCGCCATCGGCACCGCCATGTCGATGACACTGACGACCTTGATCTCGTCGCCCTCACCCAATCGAAAATGCTTCAACATGTCGATCGCGGCCTCGCTTTGCTTAGCTCCGTCCGTCGCGAATAGTATCTTCATTAGCGCCTCCGATCTGTCTGGGAATCCGACTCTATTTTATATCGGATCAGGTTTGAGAAAAAGCTCCTACGTGTCCTCGCCGAGCAGTTTCGACAGAAGCTGCTTCAATATCAGAGCCTCGGTATCCGTCAGGCCGAGGATCGTCTGTTCTTCGACCTCCGCCCACTTTTGTTCAAGTAAAGGACGGACATCGCGGCCCTTCGATGTTAATACGATCCGCGTGGAACGGGCATCGTTATCGAAGCGTTCTCGCGTGACAAGATCAGCCTCGAGCATCCCGCCAAGGATCTTATTTACCGTCGGAGCTGCGAGGTTCAATTTCTCGGCGAGGTCGACTTGCCGTTGCTTATCCTTCTTCCACAATTCCAGAAGTACAGATGCCTGGCCGCTGTGCAGCCCAACTTCTTGAACCGACTTCTCCAGCAGGTTTCGATGCGCCGTTGTGAGCTTTGATAGCAGGTAACTGACCGTGTCTCGGAACTCCATAAACCCTTAATGCATAATGTCTTATGCGAAACAATGAGCTCGGAACGCAAAGATTATTAGACGGCTAATAATCTACCATCACCAGGCTAACAAACAAAGCTTAGCAGGGTAATAAATTTTGATGAGACGGGTTAGAATAGTTTTATGAATAACACGGAACTGCTAAAAAGCAGCCGCGATCTGCTGCTTAAGTTACACAAATCGCTGCTCGATCATGAGCGGCGGATCTATGAAGGCATCAACGGTCCGCGAACGCCGGGACAGTTTTTGAATTTGCTGCTCGAAGATCCTGATTTTGCTTGGTTAAGGAAGTTCTCGACGCTGATCGTCGAGATCGATGAGATGTTTGCTCAGAAGGATGGCTACAGCGTAGAAGGGGTGGAAACGCACGTCGCTGCATTGCGGTCGCTGGTCGCGATGGAAGACGAGGACGAAACGTTTAAGGCGAAGTATCAGTCCGGATTACAGCAGGACTTGGACGCCGCTGCACAGCAGGGAGAGTTGAGAGCGTTATTGTTTGAGGCAGAACCACCGGAGTAAGCAGTTGGCAGCGTCGTCACCAACGAACAAGGTGGCCAATTGTGAACTCCTTGCCAACGGCTTACGCGGTCGGTTCTGACCTATTCTCTTCCGCTCTTCTTCCAATCGGATAGGAACGACTCGAGGCCTTTATCAGTCAGCGGATGATGGACAAGCTGCTTAATGACCTTGAAAGGGATAGTCGCTACGTCGGCTCCAGCAAGAGCGCAGTCGACAATGTGCATCGGATGCCGGATCGAAGCCGCAAGGACCTGCGTCGGATAATCGTAATTTTGATAGATCTGAACGATGTCAGCGATCAGCTGCATTCCGTTGGTTGCGATGTCGTCTAACCGGCCGATAAACGGCGAGATATAGCGAGCACCAGCCTTAGCCGCCAGGATCGCCTGAGCCGCACTGAAGCATAACGTCACGTTCACTCCCGTGCCCTCGTTTGTTAGCACTCGCGTCGCCTTCAGGCCGTCGAGCGTCAGCGGACATTTCACGACTACGTTCGGAGCGATCTTTGCATATTCACGCCCCTCTTTCAGCATCCCGGCCGTATCGAGCGCGGTCACCTCGGCTGAAACATCACCTTTCACGATGGAGCAGATCTTGGCGATATGCTCCTTGAAATCCACATCGCCTTCCTTTGCGACCAGTGACGGATTCGTTGTCACGCCGTCGATCAGTCCGAGTTCATTTGCTTCGCGGATCTCGTCGAGATTCGCAGTATCAATAAAGAATTTCATTGCGGTTTATCCTGTAAAAGTGGGCTTTCAATGATTCTAGTCTAATGCGACCTCGCAGCCAAACATGGCGCTATTCCACCGCGTTCCGCAGGGTCCCGATACCCTCGATCGTAACCTCGCAAACATCGCCGGTGTTGAGCTTGGACACACCCGAAGGAGTTCCGGTTGCGATCACATCGCCGGGATTCAAGGTCATTTGCCGCGAGATATAGCGGATCAAGAAGTCGATGGGGAAGACCATCTGCGAAGTCCTTCCATCCTGTTTTATCTCGCCGTTCACCGAGCATGTCACTCGAATGCCTGACACGTCCAGGTCCGACATGATCACGGGCCCGATCGGGCAAAACGTGTCGAAAGATTTACCGCGGGTGAACTGAATATCCTTGCGCTGGATGTCGCGTGCCGTGACATCGTTGAGACAAGTGTAGCCCTTGACGAACTGGAACGGATCGACGTCGTCGGCGATGTCTTTACAAGTTGCCGCGATGATCACCGCCAGCTCTCCCTCGTGCTCGACCTGAGAGCTCTGTGTGGGTATTCGGATAGCATCCTCGTGGCGGATCAGGGCAGACGGAGCTTTCAGAAACAGGAGCGGTTCTCTCGGCACTTCATTGCCAAGTTCCGCTGCGTGGTCTGCGTAGTTCCGGCCCACGCAGACGATCTTTGATGGCGAAAAATCGACGGGTATTTCGAGGTCCATATCTAACCAAGCGAAAATATGACTCTAAATCCCAAACCACAAAATGTCGAGCGGTGTAAGTGTTGGTACGCAAGATTTTGCGTCGACCGGATCTAGCACTCGGTCAAAGTGAATGCTAATAGTACAAAAAAAGTCTTGACTTTGGCGCCTATTCGGGCTACTATTCTCTCACTGAACGCGTTTTAGTAGAACAAGGGGAACTTAATAGTGACCCGGCTTGTGAGCCGCCAGATTCGAAATCCGACTTGGAAAGTAGGTATGGAATTACGGACGCAAGAACACTCCTGAGAATCTTGTCGGCGCGATGCTCTTGATTCGATACTGAGTTGAACGAAAAAGATGATAAGGTCCGTTGCCTGCCCGCAGCGGGCCTTCTCTTTTTCTAGGACGCAAGGTCCTGCCAAATTTGCCTTACGGAACCGTTTCACTCACCACTTCACTCGCTTCGCTCACATTCTTGTACTTGTCAGTCGCCGTCACGTAATAGAAATAGGTCTTCCCCGACTCAACCGCCTCATCTTGGAAAGTATTCGCCTTCAACAGATCTTTCGTTAACAAGGTCCATTGATCTTTCGGCAGATTCGCGTCAGTAGAGCGGTAAACGCTGTATCCATCGATATCGGTTTCCGGATTGGCCGGGAAAAAGATCGAGATCGAGGTCGGCGTTGCGGCGATCGTGATCGCTGCCGGTGCCGAGGGCGGGAATGTGTCAACCGGCATGATCTTTACGATATTCGACTCCGAGCTTTCAGTCGGAGCGGCATCCGTTCCCAGCGAAACGGCCCGAACAAAGTAGAAATATTCCTTCTCGAAATCAAAGAACCGGTCCTCGTAAGAAGCGTCAGAGACCGGACTCTGGTTCAATAGCTTCGCAGGTGATTTCTCAGATTCGGAGCGATAAACATTGTACCCAAGTATGTTAGCGGGTGTCGTCCCATCTACGTTTGCAGTCGGGGGAGTCCAGCCCAATCGTATCGCCTGTTGCGATAAGTTCGTAGACAGCGAACTCGGAGCGGTCGCGATGCGAGCAGCAGGCTCGAGCAAGAAGAAATTCGAGAAGGCCGCCCGTTGGCCCGAAGCATTTACGAATCGAATTGCGTATCGGATTCGCGCCGGCTGACCGGCAAACTGTAGCGTGTCCGTGTATTGCAGCGTTTTCGCCCCGAAGTCATCCTTCGTCAGCGGTATCGTCGCGACCACCTGGCTACGGCTCGCAAACTCTTCTTCTGAGAGCGACTGAGGCGCATCAAGCCGCTCTGTAAGCCTGAAAACATCGGCTCGCGAGATGTGAAGCACGCTTCCTTCAGCAGCGTTGACCATCGGCATCTTCCAGCTCAAGATCACCTGATTGCCACGCTGAAATCCCGTCACCTCAGCTCGCTGCATAACTCTCTCGGTCGGCGGCAGCGGCGGTTTCCGCTTCCCACACGCTCCGGCAAGGCTAAGCACCGAAAGCGCTAAAGCAGCCCATGCTGTTTTACGGCGCGAATGCTTAAGGTGATTTGCGATTTTGGTTAAGGGGTTATGCACCATGCGGGGTCGTGAGCGTTATAGGACATACTGCCTGAGGTCGCGATTTTCGACCAGACTGTCGAGCTTGGCTGAAACATACGTTGCATCGATCAGTTGATGTTTGGATTCCAGCTCTGCTCCTTCGAAACTGATCTCCTCCAACAAACGTTCCAATAGCGTGTGAAGCCGGCGAGCACCAATGTTCTCAGTGTCCCGATTGATCTCCGCCGTCATCTCGGCGAGCTTCGAGATCGCATCCTCGGTAAATTCGAGGTCGATGCCTTCGGTACCCAACAACGCCTGGTATTGCTTGATGAGTGAGTTCTTCGGTTGCGTGAGGATTCGCTTCAGGTCATCAATTGTCAACGCTTCGAGCTCGACGCGGATCGGAAACCGTCCTTGCAGCTCAGGTATCAGATCCGAAGGCTTCGAGACATGGAAGGCTCCGGCGGCGATGAATAGGATGTGATCGGTGCTGACCATCCCGTAGCGGGTATTCACGTTCGTGCCTTCTACGATCGGTAACAGATCTCGCTGCACGCCTTCGCGGGATACGTCCGGGTTTCCGGTTGATTCGCGGCCGGCGATCTTGTCGACCTCGTCGAGGAACACGATCCCCGAATCC
>JBEBGW010000367.1:0-4423 GCA_040081025.1 Pyrinomonadaceae bacterium
CCCTTTCTCCTGTTGCGGATTAGCCGGATTTTGCTGAGACGGCAGCGGAGGATCTGACTGAGCGTACGAACTCATAGCGACGAGAAACACATACACGACGACTATCGATCTTGGGCTTGCGTTCATCTGTTACAGGACCTCCGGGCGGGTTCTTTTATTTTAGCGCCTGTGTCAAATGCGTGGTAGGGACCGGCCGGTTTGTGGGCTCGGCCCGACCTGCTAGAATTGTAGTTTTCGGCACTAGCCGGAATTTCGCTCTATGCAGCCTGCCCGAAAGAAAGAACAAGCGATCGAGGTTCGCGGGGCCCGCGTTCATAACCTAAAGAACGTCTCGGTCTCGCTGCCGCACAATAAGCTGACTGTGATCACGGGCGTTTCGGGTTCGGGCAAATCTTCGCTTGCGTTCGATACGATCTACGCCGAAGGGCAGCGGCGCTACGTCGAATCGCTTTCGGCGTACGCACGACAGTTCCTGGAGCGGATGGACAAGCCGGATGTCGACGAGATCCTCGGCATTGCTCCGGCGATCGCGATCAGGCAAAAGAATTCGACCAAGAACCCGCGATCGACCGTCGCCACCCAGACCGAGATCTACGACTACCTTCGGCTGCTTTACGCTCGTGCCGGCCAGACCTTCTGCCACGTTTGCGGCCGCGAGGTGAAGAAGGATTCGCCTGAGTCCGCGGCGGATGAGGTCCTAACGACGCTCGAGGCTGGCACTAGGTTTTATCTGTTGTTTCCGATCCTCGAAGAAAGTTCGCTCAAGATCGCGAAGACCGCAAAGAGAACGAAGGCGACGAAAGCATCTGCCGCAGATCTTTCAGTCACTGCATATCTGATCTCACTGCTCCAACAAGGCTTCTCGCGGCTGTTTCGAGACGGCGAGATCATCGAGCTGACTCGACCCGAAGATTATCTGTTCGGGGACTTCGACAATACCTACATCCTGATCGACCGATTGAAAGCCGATGGAGAGATCCGCCAGCGGCTCGTCGATTCCCTCGAGATCTGCTTTCGCGAGGGTCACGCGGCGGTTATAAGACTGTCGGAACCGCCTGCGGTAGCGGGCGGCTCAACTCAAGCATCCGAAGAATTAAAGGTCTCGAACGGTAACCTTCAACCACCCGCTACCGCAGGTGGTTCTGACTTGAAATTCTCGGACCGATATATTTGTAAGTATGACGGGACGCAATACGAAGAACCTGAGCCACAGCTATTCAGCTTCAACTCGCCGTTCGGAGCGTGTCCGACCTGTCAGGGATTTGGCAATACGATCGGCGTCGATTACGGCCTTGTCATTCCGAATCCGCTGACCTCGATAAAAGACGGTGCGGTCGAGCCATTTACGCGTCCGCAGCACGCATGGGCGCAGAAGGAGCTGCTGATGTACGCCGCGTCTGCGAATATCGACACCAAAGTTCCATACGCCGACCTGCCCGACTTTCAGCAGAATTGCATCATCTACGGAGACGAAGGCTGGCGCGGCGTTAAGGGATTTTTTCATTGGTTGGAGACGAAGAAGTATAAGCTTCACGTCCGCGTATTTCTCGCGAAGTATCGCGGCTATACGAAATGCCCGGATTGCGGCGGATCGCGCTTGCGGCAAGAAGCACGCGATGTGAAGATCGGCGGACGATCGCTCCCTGAGATACTCGATCTCTCAATTAGCGACGCGGCGGCGTTCTTTGATTCGCTTGAGCTGTCGGACGAGCGAACAAAGATCGCCGAAAAGCTTCTGCTTGAGATACGACGGCGTTTGAAGTTTCTCGTCGATGTCGGGCTCGATTATCTAACACTCAGCCGGCTCGCGGCAACGCTCTCAGGCGGGGAAGCACAACGAATACAGCTCGCGACGAACCTGGGATCACTGCTGGTCGGCACTCTCTACGTACTGGACGAACCTAGCATCGGCCTTCACCCGCGAGATAACGCTCGACTTGTAAAGATCCTCGAGAATCTTCGTGATATCGGTAATACGCTTCTCGTAGTCGAGCACGATGAAGAGACGATGCGAGCCGCCGACCACGTTATCGACATCGGCCCGTTTGCCGGCGAACTCGGCGGCGAAGTCGTTTTTGAAGGTTCGTTCGACGCGCTCTTGAAGGACAAGATGTCGCTCACGGCGAAGTATCTGAGGGGCGATGCCGAGATCAAGATTCCGCAGAAACGCCGCAAGCCGGGCAAGGAGAAGATCAGGATCGTCGGCGCGCGGGAGCACAATCTCCAAAATGTTTCAGTCGAGATCCCGCTTGAGATGCTCGTCTGCATTACAGGCGTTTCAGGCTCGGGCAAATCGACGCTGATTCACGACGTTCTCTATGCCGGACTGAAAAAACAACGCGGCGAATGGAACTCGCACGTCGGGCTATTTAAGGAGATCACCGGCGGCGAAAACATCGACGACATCGTCCTCGTCGATCAATCACCCATCGGCCGCACACCGCGCTCGAATCCCGTCACTTATATCAAAGCGTACGACGCGATCCGCGAGGTTTTTGCGGCGACGCAGGGTGCGAAAACAAAGGGCTTTGCTTCGTCGCATTTCTCATTCAACGTTCCGGGCGGACGCTGTGAGACATGTCAGGGTAGCGGTACAGTCGTCGTGGAGATGCAGTTCCTCGCCGATGTCGAGTTGACCTGCGAGGACTGCCGCGGGACGCGTTTTCGTGAAGACGTACTCGCGATCAAATATAAAGGAAAAAACATCGCCGAAGCTCTCGATCTGACCGTTCGCGAGGCCATCCTGTTCTTCAAGGACGCAAAGAAGATCGTCAATAAACTAAAGGTTCTGGATGCTGTCGGGCTTGGATATCTACGCCTCGGACAATCTGCTACGACCCTCAGCGGAGGCGAGGCCCAACGAGTGAAGCTCGCGTCGCACCTCGCTCAAACTTCGAATTCAAAGACCCTCTTCATCTTCGACGAGCCGACTACCGGCCTGCATTTCGAGGACATCAACAAGCTGCTAGGAGCCTTTCGAGCACTTATCGATAACGGAGCGAGCCTGCTCGTGATCGAGCACAACCTCGACGTGATCAAAACCGCCGACTGGCTGATCGACGTCGGCCCGGATGGAGGTGTCGGCGGAGGGAAGGTAGTCGCGGTAGGCACACCGGAGCAAATAGCCAAGTGTGCAGAATCGCACACTGGCAGATACTTGGGTAAAGTCTTCAGTTCGATCAACTGAACCCGATGGAATGTGCGGAGTAACGTTCCGCCCAACCGCTACCCTGGCAAACGCCACACGGTATCTCTTCGTCCGGGGACGTTCTTCCCGATCCTTCGCAGGCCGCACAGGCCTTCGGAGGCATCACAACAAGGACGACACCTTGCCCGTGACAGACTGCGCATGGCTGGCCAGTCCCATAGTCGATCGCCGAGCCGCTACACCATCTGCAATCCTCTTTCGCATAATTCCCAGGTACCATTGACGGCCTCCTTCAGCCCGATTCTTCCGGCGTGAAAATTCACCGTGACACGTCGGCCGGACGATCGGTGTATGTCGCCCGCGAACGCGGTCCGAACCGATCCCGATATGCCGCCATTATTCTGAAAAGCGAGACTAAATGCAAGCCTTTTAAACCCTACGGATTTACATGATACATTGGATCGCTTTACGATCTCCTTGGTGTCTCCCTGAGAGCCATCGTGTTGACTACCTTAAATGGCTAATTCTCCACCGTTGACGGCCTGACGAGTCGTCGCGATCGTATAGATCTACCTTAGTTCCGTCCGCCGTCACGCTTAGAAACCGCGATCTCGTTCCTGAATATCTCGGCTTGATCCGGACCAGGCCTTTGCCAATGTCTTCAATTAACCAGACCTGATCCCCGTTGGACGTATCGGTGCCCGTCTTCTGAGTCGTCGTCCAGACCGGTCTTTCATTACCGGTCAGATACAGTCTGTTCGAAGTCCAAATATGGTACGCGCTCAAGTTACCCAAGCGCCCGATGGTCCAACGCTGCCCACCCGAATTATCATCGGCCGCGTAAAGCGTATTGATATCCTGCCGCTCGGTCTTTCCGAGGAGTGCCCTGTCGGCGGGCGTGCCGCCGCTGATTCGGATGTTGAACTTCACTCCGTCGGGAACGTTAAGAGACCACTGTTGCCGACCGGAGTTATCGTCGCGGGTGAACAGATCGACCGTCCCACCATCCGGGGTCGTGCTTAGGAACCTTCGGCCGCTTTCGACTCCATTACTCACACTTATTCGATATCTAAATGAGCCTGGTTGGCCAAAGGCAAACGAATTAAGGAGCCATCGTTGCCTTCCCGATCCATCGTCCTCGGCAGCCAGACTCACCTTGGTACCATCTGACGATGCACTCAAATATTTCCGATCTGCCGCAGTCCCGCCGCCAACCACAATGTAATACGACACAAGGTCCGAGGTCCGCTGAACCAACCAACGCTGCCGGCCTGA
>JBEBGW010000054.1:0-16568 GCA_040081025.1 Pyrinomonadaceae bacterium
TTCTTCTCGACCTCGGAAACGATGTCACCGATGCGGTTGAGATTAGACTTCGCCGTTTCGAGGCGGGCCTCGGCGGCTCGCTGGCGAGTGCGGAATTTCGAGATACCCGCAGCCTCTTCGATCAGGTTGCGACGGTCGCCCGGTTTCGCTGAGAGGATCTGACCGATACGGCCCTGTTCGATGATCGCGTAGTGGGAACCCGAAAGTCCCGTACCCGCGAAAAGATCTTGAATATCGCGGAGCCGGCAGGTTTTACCGTTGAGCTGATATTCGCTCTCTCCTGAAAGATAAAGCCGACGCGTAACCGACACCGCCTCGCCAGGAGCAAAATCAAGTGCGAAGGAACGGGGCCTCCAGTGCCGCTTGGTCTTGATGACACGCTCGACCGTTTGCACCGATCCGACCTGTGCGGCTTGGACCTTTTCCTCAACGATCTCCTCGCCTTCGTGAAACCCGTTCGTCTCTGCTACGGCATCAACGGCTTCCGGCGTTTCAAGCGTTTCCGCTTCCAGCGCATCTACATCGACGGCGAGTTCATCGATCTCGCTCAAGGTCGAATCGATGCCTTCAAGCTCCGCCTCATCCGCATCGAAGGCATCTTCATCGCGGACCATGTGAAGCACGACCTCAGCCATGCCCGACGGCTTCCGGTTTTTCGTACCCTGAAAGACGACGTCCTTCATTTCGGCGCCGCGGAGAGATTTAGCGCGCTGCTCGCCGAGAACCCACGAAATGGCGTCGGAAACGTTCGATTTTCCGCAGCCATTTGGGCCGACGACAGCGGTTATCCCGTTGCCGGTAAAGACTATTTCCGTGTGATCCGCAAACGATTTGAAGCCTGTTATCTCAAGGCGTTGGAGCTTGAACATCGTATTGAAATGCTTGTTTAGGGCAGCCTATATTTTGTGGTTTAACCTAGCATTAAGTCAAATGAAAAATGCTGATATTGTGCCGATAAAATCAGTGCTAAAACACAAAAAAGCGCGCCGTGGGGAGCGCGCAGTGTTCAACAAGATATTGTGGTTTAGGTCAGCTCGCCGCCGACGTGCCGAAGTCCGTCTTTTTCAGCTCTTTCGTTATCCAGCTCCGTTAGGACGTCAAGAAGAAAGTTGGTGTTGCTCGAAATACTTATCACGATCGGAAATTCTGTCTCGGAGACTTGAAACTCGAACGTTCCGCTAGCGAGTTCGACGATCTCTTTGAAGGCATTGGACCCGTTACGTCCATTACATTCCGCATCAACGATCTTGCCGTCATTAAAGGCGACATTAGCGAGATGCAGGTCAGATTTGAGGACGAGTAGGCCCGTCATCTTCCCATTCTCGATCACCTGAACCGCGTCGAATATGCTGACGAACCCAAGGTTGCCGGCGAACGTAACGTCGGTACGAACCTCCCGCGGTGAGCGATCGCGATTGACCGCAAAGTCGGGGCGACGCGCACGGCGAATAGCCTCAAGACCCGGTGCCACAGATATCCTCGGATCAAGAAGCTTTGCCTCCTGAAGCCGGTCGTAAGCATGGTCAAATTCTTCGCGGGCGATGTAGAGAGAGACGAGGGCTAGACACTGCCTGGCTGCTTCGTTCAGGTTTTTCTGCTTTACGCAGATATCCCTCATCTTTTCCCGCAGCGATATCGAGCGAGGGCTTCGCTCAATCGAGTCTCGAATTAAGTTGAAAGCCTTTTCCGGTGAACTGTACTTAACGAACAGGTCGGCGTCGAGCAATACAGACTCGATCGATCCTTCAGAAACCGGTATAGATGGCCTTTCGAGAACCTGATTCATAAGGCGAGAGGCGAACGAGTGATAGTTCGACCAATCAACCGTACCACCCGCCGCCCATCCCGTCATCAGATTTCCCAACATTCGGTCAAAATGAAAGACCGCCCGAGAGGTTCGGACGGTCATAAGAAGTTCATGATCGATTATTAGAAATCGAATCGGATGCCGAACCGCATGTCACGCGGTCTATATGTCCGGCTCGGGACGAGAAACCCATCCTGCTGTGTCTGAGTAGGACTCGCGCCAAAGAAGTTTACGAACTCGGAGCCAAAGTTAAAAACACGAGCATTCAACACATTTCCGATCTCAACTGCCGGCCTTAGCCTTATCCGTTCTGACAAACGAAATTCACGTGTGAGGCTGATGTCGAAGAGATACATACTTGGCCCCCGACCCGCATTTCGCGGCAAATTGCCACTCACGGCGCCGATCAATGGCAACGTAAACTGATCCGCGAGGGCTTGCGGATAGGGGGAACCCGGCTCTCTCCACACGATATCGTCCAGGTTGCCGCTGAAAATCGGCCGGTCTGTGCTCACGTCACTAAGATTCCGATCGACGCCTGTTCCAAGGTCGAACGGGGCGGAACTCCCATAGCGAAACAGCGGGGAAACCCGAACTTTGCCGAGCCAGGAAGGGGTTTCGATCGTTCCGGAGATCGTGAAACGGTGCAGCCTGTCTTGGCGAGCTCTCGCCCACTCTCGCGAAAAATCCGACCCTACCTCGGCATTTGTTGTGTTATTAAGCCCGTCGTCCATCATCCTTGAGAGCGTGTACACGAAGCGGAGCGAAGACTTGAAGCCGGCTCCGAGTTGCCGGTAGCGGCTACGAGCCTCAAGAACGAGACCGTTGTACTGCGCGTTGCCGACGGAGATCACCCTTTCCGTCTCGTCCAAAAGCGTATTCGGCCTAAGTTCCCGCAGAGCCTGGCGTGCGACCGCGATCGCAGAGCCGATCGAATTCGTGCCTATTCCGTTAATTGCTGTGCTTGGCTCAGTCGTTGAGTTATTTGAGGTTGCAAGATTCACCCAGCACGTGACGTTGGTATTGTTCGCACAAGTTACGGCCGTTGCATTGCTCGGATTCTGTGTGAAATTGATACCAGGCCGGGTCGGATCAATAAAGAACCGGTATGTCCGGACAGTATTGTTGCCGTTTGTAAATTGCCACTGTCTTCCAGGCACCAAAAGCCACTCAGTGAAATCATCGAAGCCGGTCGGAAGTACTGCAGCGTTGTTGTTATACTCGCGCCACAAGTGAGCTGTCTTATTCCAGGTATAGTTAGCCTCGAAAACCCAACCCTTACCCAGCTCACGTTCGAAGCCGACGTTGAATTGGTAGCTCTCGGGGATCTCCAGGTCCGGGTCAACACTGCGAAGAGGGTTTCCGCCGGATCCATTGAGTGCAAGGAATCCAAGCGTGGGGGCACACGCGGATGCCCCACATGTGGCTCGCGATATCGCCGCCTGCAGCTGTTCAATGGTCGGGTACGAGTTGGGAAAGTCCTGCCCGATCGACGCGAGTACGTTGTTCCGCCAATTGTTTGCGGTCGGGATCTGCGCAGTGTCGAACTGAGCAAGCCGGTTGGACGTGTTCTGAATAAAATTCCCGATCGTCCTGAGCAGAACACGGTTGTAGAAGATGCCTGCACCGACTCGCACCACGCCCTTGCCGTCCGTAAACGGAGCCCATGCCACGCCAACTCGGGGACCCCAATTGTCGTTGTCTTCGACCGCAGTTTCACGCTCATACCGGACCCCGGCGCTCAAAGTGAGCTTCGAGCTAAGCGCGATCTCATCGTTGAGGAACGCTCCCCAGTATGTGTTTTGGACTACTACGTCGGTGCCGAAATTCTGACGGTAGCGATTAATCCGGTTGACTGAATAATCCCACGCAGTGCCAAAATTGTAAGTTCCGGTCGCATCCTGTAGAGAAATATTTCGAGAATTGACCTTCTGAACATCGAAACCCGTTTTCCAGGTATGTTTACCGCCGGTGATCGTCAACGAATCCTGAAGCTGATAGCGAGTCTCACGTCGGCTGTCGGAGAAAATACTACTGTTTGCGACGGAGTTCGTTGAGTTGCCGGTGACCAATGATTGGATCCCGCCAGTATCAGGATTTCGATAGCCGACAATGATGACCGGGGCGAAGGCCTCATCAGTTTCGAAACTCGGTTCATACACAGACCATTGGAACCTGAACTGATTGACC
Source organism: Pyrinomonadaceae bacterium (assembly GCA_040081025.1). GTDB lineage: Bacteria > Acidobacteriota > Blastocatellia > Pyrinomonadales > Pyrinomonadaceae > OLB17. The sequence goes on from JBEBGW010000054.1 coordinate 3,998, forward strand.
ACGTTCGATCCGAAAACATGATTGTCGGTAAGGTTGATCGCGTCGGTCTCCTGTCGGCGCGCTTGAACTGCGTCCTCAGTCCGGATCAGGGACGAATTAGATGAAGTGCGAAGCAGCTTCTTTCGACCGAATTGGTATCCGATCGTTAGCTCATTTCCTTTAAATAACCTGTGATCCAGGCGAGCGGTAAAGATGTTTGCCCTGTTCGGAGTGTCGAGAATTTTCGAATACTCGCCGAGTGCTCCAACCTCGCCCACGCATGGCGGAGCGGGCGACCCGGTCGCATCACAAGACCTTGCGGGGCCTGTCGGGTCCGGAAGCACCCAGTTCGGATTCTGTGCGACCGGCAGCCATGTATCGATCAAGGTGGTGTCTTCGAGCTTGTCGAATTCATAAGCGACGAAAAAGAATGTCCGGTCGCGGCCGTTGTATATCGACCTTCCTTCGCCGAAAGGAAGGATCACCGGTCCTCCCAATGTGAATCCGGGATTGTAATCAACGAAATCGCGACGAGGAAATCCGCGGCTGTTGTTATACCAGGTGTTGGCGTTTGTGTCGTCGTTCTTATAGAACATGAACGCTCGTCCCTTGAAGCGATTTGTGCCGCTGCGAGTCCGCAAATTAATTCGACCACCCGAAGCTCGGCCGTATTCGGAAGAAAACTGATTCCTGATCACCTGAACTTCAGCGACGGCTTCCAGCGAGGGAGCGAACCGGCTGCCCGCAGAAAGGTCGTCATTGTTATCAAGTCCGTCGATAGTTATGTTGTTTGAGTACGAGGCACCACCGGAGATCGTGAAGTTGCCCTGTTCCGTCGGCGGCTGACGATTATTCTGGTTCGTATCCTCGGCAAGGTCTCGGCTCGAGAGGGCCTCTTCTGAAGTTCCGCCGAGAGTCAGAATGAGATCAAGCGGATTTCTCGATGCATTCGGGATCTCTTCGATCTCACGTTCGGTGATCGTACTTCCCACGATCGTCCTCGTCGTATCAACCAGTGGAGCGTCGTCGTCGCCTACTGTTACGGTGGCCTGGGCTTGGACGTCGGCGGGGGAGAGGTTGAAGTCGAGTAGGAGATTTTGGCCGGCGATGGTTTCGAGGTTAATGCGTTCCTTTGCTCCGAAGCCGTTGGCTGAGGCCTTAACCTTGTAGATGCCGGGCTTGAGCTCTATCAATCGGTAACGGCCGTCTTCGTTCGTCGTTACGGTGCGTTCCGTGCCGGAGCCTTGATCAGTCGCGGTCACGGTCGCACCGACTACGGCGAGGCCGTTCGAATCGGTGATACGGCCGGCGATGGTCACATCGTCGAGGTCCTGGGCAAACACGCTCGCGGCCGTGAAAATCAGCACCGCAGGCATGAGGAAAGACACCAATCGTCTGAGGGAAGTCTTGATCATAAATCTCCAAAAATCTTACAAAGGGTGTTGTGAGTACGAGATATTTTGAAGCGAATCGCCGAGGATGTAAAGGCGGGAATCGGACGAACTACTATTCGTTATCGATCTTAACTTCGGTGTAACTTGTACGGCGGAATCGCGAGATAGGAATGAGGGCGTCGGTCGGATTGTCACCCGAGCCCTGACGCTGAAATTCACCTGCGTGAGTCCGCAAATATTCAAAGAAACGTTCGAATTCTCGCTGCATCGAGTCCATTTTCTCGCGCATATTGATAATGATCTCGACACCGGCGAGATTGACGCCGAGGTCACGCGTGAGCGAGAGAATCACCTCAAGCCGTTCCAGATCTTCGTCGGAATATAGACGTGTATTGCCATCGGAACGCGATGGCTTGAGCAGGCCTTCGCGCTCATACATTCTCAGCGTCTGCGGATGGATGTCGAACATCTCCGCCACGGCACTGATCGTGTAGCTTTTTACGCGTTTCTTCATTCAAGCCCCATCGCTTTACGCGGGTTTTCGGCGTTGAGTTTCTCGTACTGACGCAGCAGTTCCTTGGTTTCTTCAGACAAGATCCGCGGCAAGGTTATCTTGACCTCAACAAACTGGTCTCCCCGCAGATTAGGGTTACGCAGGCTGGGAAATCCGCGTTCACGGAGTCTGAACTTTTGACCGGATTCAGTTCCTGATGGGATCTTCAATTGAGCTTTGCCTTCGACCGTCGGGACCTCGATCTTCGCTCCGAGAGCTGCTTCGGGAACCGAAACAGGCACCGTAACATAGATGTTTTCGCCCTTTCGAGTAAAGAACGGGTGCTTACCGACGTTGGTGACGATGAATAGATCGCCCGGTTCAGCACCCAGGCGCCCGCCATGGCCCTTCTTCGGGATCCGCACTCTTGAACCTGTATCGACCCCAGCCGGAATTCGAACCTTCACCTGCTCGGTTTTTGGCGTGGTTCCTTTCCCGTTACACAGTGAGCATGGCGTACGTCGCCGTCCCGTTCCAGCACAATCAGGGCACTCCTGAGCGAACTGCAAGCGACCGCCGGTTCTAGTTACCTGACCGGTGCCCTTGCATGTGGTACAGGTAACCACTGGCCCGCCCGTATCTCCTGCTCCCTGGCATCGCGAGCACTGCTCGCTGCGGTTCACCGTAAGATTTGTGGTTAGGCCTGTGAAAGATTCCTCAAAGCTAAGAGCCAGCGGGATCTCTATATCCCGGCCCTTCTTGGGCATCGCCTTCGGAGCCTCCGGGGCGGTTCGAGCGCCTGTCGCTCCTCCGCCACCGCTGCCGCCGAAAAGATCCGAGAAAATATCGCGAAAACTCGATCCGCCTTGCGAACTGCTGCTCGAAAAGTCGAATCCTGAAAAATCGAATCCGGGAGCGCCGGCACCTCCGGCTGACGCCCCTGCTCCGAATGGGGAATCGGGATCGAGGTTGTCGTTGTAATAGCCGAACTTATCGAACGTTTTTCGCTTCTTTTCGTCTGACAGAATATCGTACGCGGACTGGACTTCCTTGAACTTGTCCTCGGCGGCCTTATCATTTGGATTAACGTCCGGATGATACTTGCGCGCGAGCCGGCGATAGGCCTTCTTGATCTCGTCGGGCTTTGCATCTTTTTTGACGCCAAGTACTTGGTAATAATCTATCTTCGCCATTGAGGTTGAGGACAAGTTTAGAGGGACTTGGGATAAGAGGCAAATCTCGTCCCTCGTCCCTCTAAGTGTTGCAGTTAAAGGCTATTTCTTCTCTTCGTCTTCGACATCGACATATTCGGCGTCGATGACATCGCCTTCGTCCGAACCGGTTGCCGATCCGCTATCGCCTGACGCTGAGGCCGACGAAGCCTGCTCCTGTGAGCCTTCGTCTCCCGCCGACGTTCCGGCTTGGCTGTAGAGCGCCTCGGCCAGCTTGTGCGATGCCGTCTGGAGACGTTCGAAGGCAGTGTTCATCGCGTGGGTATCTTCACCGGCGAGTGCTGTCTTCGACTCGGCGATAGCCGTTTCGAGTTCGCCTGCCGCGGCCGAATCGACCTTTTCCTTGTTTTCGGTGAAGCTCTTTTCGACACTGTAAACCAAACCATCCAAACGGTTTCTGGCTTCGATCGTGGCCTTGCGTTTGTCGTCCTCACCGGCGTGAGACTCGGCTTCCTTCATCATCTTGTCGATCTCTTCCTTCGAGAGGCCTGACGACGATGTGATGGTGATCTTCTGCTCGCGGCCTGTGCCGACGTCCTTGGCCGAGACATTGACGATGCCGTTAGCATCGATATCGAACGTAACCTCGACCTGCGGAACGCCGCGAGGTGCGGGCGGGATGCCGACAAGGTGAAACTTGCCGAGCGTCTTATTGTCGCCCGCCATCGGACGCTCGCCCTGCAGGACGTGAACTTCGACCGACGTTTGATTGTCGGACGCGGTCGAGAAGATCTCCGATTTACGCGATGGGATGGTCGTATTTCGAGGGATCATTTGAGTCATGACCCCTCCGAGTGTCTCAATTCCCAAGGTAAGCGGAGTAACGTCTAACAGTAAAATGTCGGTCTTTTCGCCACCTAATACCCCAGCCTGCACGGCCGCTCCCAACGCTACTACCTCGTCGGGATTTACTGACTTATTCGGCTCTTTTCCGAAGAATTCCTTGACCATCTCCTGGACTTTCGGAATACGGGTCGAGCCGCCCACGAGGACGATCTCTTCGATATCCTTGGGCGTCAATCCTGCGTCCTTGATCGCTTGCTCGACCGGAGGCATCAATTTTTTGAGCACCGACTCAATGAGCTGTTCGAACTTCGATCGCGTGAGCTTCATCACTAGGTGCTTCGGACCCGAAGCGTCAGCCGTGATGAAGGGCAGGTTGATCTCGGTTTCCATCGCCGATGAAAGCTCGACCTTTGCCTTTTCAGCCGATTCCTTCAGCCTTTGGAGGGCCATTTTATCGTTGTGGAGGTCGATTCCCTGGTCCTTTTTGAATTCGTCGATGATCCAACTGACGAGCTCTTCATCGATATCGTCGCCGCCGAGATGGGTATCGCCGTTGGTCGATTTGACCTCAACCACGCCTTCGCCGACCTCAAGGACCGAGATATCGAACGTTCCGCCGCCGAAATCGAATACGGCTATGGTCTCGTCCTTTTTCTTGTCGAGTCCGTAGGCAAGCGCGGCCGCGGTCGGCTCGTTGACGATACGCAGGACCTCAAGTCCCGCGACCTTGCCGGCGTCCTTGGTGGCCTGACGCTGGGCGTCGTTAAAGTAAGCAGGGACAGTAATTACGGCCTTTTCGACCTTGGCTCCGAGGTAGTCTTCGGCCGACTGCTTCAGCTTCTGAAGCACCATCGCCGCGATCTCGGGCGGGTTGTACTGTTTGCCGTCCGCGGCGACGCGAACGTCGCCGTTCGAAGCCTTTTCGACCTTATACGGGACCTGTTTGATCTCATCCTGGACCTCATCGAACTTGCGGCCCATGAACCGCTTGATCGAATAAAGCGTGTTCTCCGGATTGGTGACGGCCTGACGCTTGGCGACCTGACCCACCAGACGATTACCGTCCTTTGTAAATGCTACAACCGAAGGAGTTGTACGTCCGCCTTCGGAATTTGTGATCACGACCGGCTCGCCGCCTTCCATAACGGCGACGACCGAATTGGTCGTACCAAGGTCAATACCAATGATCTTGCTCATCCTTTTTCTCCCGTTTCAATAAAATTGCTGCTCAAAACCGACAATATAAAAGACAATTATGACTTGAGCCTTTACAGATGATAAAGGTTGAGTGTGTTGCTGTCAAGTTTTATTTCAATCTATCTGAAGTGCGCGGAAAGGCCAGATCAAGCCAACTTGTCAGATTTCCCATTCTGATCGAAGAGCACCGAAACGAAGCCACGCGAAACGCGCACCCAGCGTCGCATTTTTTGGCGACGTTTATGCCAAATTGCACCCAGCATCGCGCGAATCACGATCGAAGCCAGGCAACCGAAGCGGAGAAGTTGATTGGGACATTTTGGCGCCGAGCATCCTCGGAACTCAGACGGCTGGTTAGCGACGGATCACGGGAATTTCATTTTCTGCATTATTTCCTGGAATCGTGGGTTTGAGCGGAGGTCTTTCCATTTGGGTTCGACCTTTAGGAATGCCATTTTCGGATCGTGGGCCTGGTAGCCCTTTTCGAGGTAGCCGAGAGCCTTATCGGTGTCGCCGAGTCCGTGGTAGGCGAAGGCGATCTGATAGGGCGGAACGAAACGCCGGGTTGAGAGTTGGAGAAGTTCGTTAAGAACGGCCTGAGCTTCATCGCTCTTTCCAAGCTTCGCGAGCACGTAGGCGGTCAACGATGTTCCTACTGTTTGACCGGGTCCGAGTTCCGTTGCCCGCCGGGCGGCGACCAGGGCTTCAGCGTACATTCCTTTTTCAATGTAGGCGCTTGCGGCAAAGAGATACGGAAAGTAAAAGTTGGGGTCGAGTTCCGATGTCAGGCGGATCCTTTCAAGGGCATCATCCGCACGGCCCGCGTGCAAGAGGAACTGTCCCTCAAGGGCGCTCACAAATCCGGAAAGCGGTTCCATCTCGCGGGCGCGTTTGGCTTCCATCAGAGCCTCGGTATGCCTTCCGATGTTGGATAACAAATGAGCGTAGTAAAGATGTGTGATCCCGCTGTTCGGGTTGAGTTCGAGGGCTCGTTTGAACTGAGCCTCCGACGCCGTCCAGTTCCAGTCGTACCAAAAAAGGCAGACACCGAGTGCGGTATGAGCCTCGGCAAGATCATCATCTATCTCGATCGCTTTCTTCGCTGCGGCAATCGATTTCGGCAGCGTTTCGTTCGGATCCATCTCGCCCGCGAGAGCCAGCGAGCGATAGGCATCCGAGAGTCCCGCGTAGGCGAGAGCGTAAGTAGGATCGAGATCGATCGCACTTTGAAAGTAAGTAATGCTCTTTTGAACTTCGGGCGGCGTCAGCCGGAAAACGTGGTAGCGTCCCTTGAGATAAAGGTTGTAGGCTTCGACATTTTCGGTATAGGTCTTCTTGAGCTTTTGCTCGTCAACTCCTGAAAGCTTTATCCGAAGCTTTTGCGAAACGTCGCGTGCGATCTCGCTCTGGAGCGCGACCAGATCAGCTGTTTTCCGATCGTAGTGATCGCCCCAGATAACGTTCCCGGTCTGAGCGTCGACCAATTCGAGGTACAGCGTCAGGGCGTCCCCTCTTTGAACGACGCGCCCATTGAGGATCGCCTGTACTGACAGATCCGCCGCGATCTTTTTCGGGTCGATCTCCCTTCCCTTGTAACGAAAGACAGACGAACGCGCCTTCACGTTCAGGTTCGGCACCTGCGAAAGCGTGTTGATGAGAGTGTCTGTCATGCCGTCCGACAGATATTCAAGCTCGGTATTTCCGTTCTCGTTGACGAACGGCATCACGGCGATCGATTCGATCTGTTGCGAGGAGCCGCGACCGTAATAGAGATAGCTGCCGAGGCCGAGGGCCGTGATGACAACTATGCCGAGTGCTCCGGCGATCAGAGTGTTTCTGCTGGAGGCCGTGTCCGGCGGCTCCCCACCGTCATTCGTGGTTGTTCGGATCTGAGGTCGAGTGGCCGCCTCACTATCAAACTGGCCGCCGGCTGACGCAGGCGGTTCTGACAGGATCGCGGTAGCGGGTTCGTCGTCCGGTTCCACCGAAAACCCAGTTGCTACCGCTCCCGGTTCTGACATTGCGGGACCTTCCAGCAGGGCGCTGCCGTCGTCGAGACAGTAAAGCAACGTCTCGTCGAAATAGTCACGCCGACATTGAGGACAACGCTTCATACACCGAAAGGGCCAAGGAATACTAACCCTCTTTTTTGCCCGTATGCAAAAGAGAAGGTCGATCGTGACTCGCATTCGGGCCGTAAGATACCGATTGCAAAACCGTTTCACCGAAAGCGTCTATGCGGCATAAGGAGGTCTGATCAGATGGTCATTACTATTAGCGTCTTTGTTGCGGTGATGGCGGTGTTCGTTTATGCGGCGAGGAAGCGGGCGGAGATAAATGCTCGCGGGGGCTGTCCGGTTTGCAATACGCCGGTGCCGGAGTATCGGCGGCCGACGTCATTTCGCCAGGCTTTCTGGGGTGGTTGGTCGTGCGAGACATGTTCGGCCGAGCTCGACAGCAACGGGATGAAGGTGTCGCAAGCGGCGAAATGACACGTTCCCGATCCTGCGCTTTTTTTCTAGTCTTCCTCGCGGCTCGGAACTAAGACCGCGTCGATCGCGTGGACCAGGCCGTTCGAGGCTTCGAGATTTCGGTCGAGAAGGGCGGCGCCGTTTATTCGGACGCAGTCGGCGTTGCTGAATCGGACGTCTTGCCCTGCGATGTTGACGGTGCGGCGTAGGGCTCCGGCATCGGCAGCAAGAACGCGTCCCGGCAGTACGTGATATTTGAGCATCGCCTTGAGCTGCGGCCGATTCTCCTCGCGCATCAGATAACTCATTTCTTTATCCGCGATCTGCTGAAACGCGTCGTTGGTTGGTGCGAAAACGGTAAAGTCGCCTTCGCGGCTGAACACGTCATTGGCGCCGGATGAACCCATCAGACGCGAGAATTCGGAAAACTTGTCTTGCCCCGCGATCGTCTCGATGAGGTTTAGTTTGTCGGACATATTGCTCCTTAACTGGCCGTGTGCTTCAGGATAGATCCGACGAATTCGGGTAGGCTGAGGACGAGCGAGCGAGACTCCGTCCAAGTTCAATACTGTTCCTCAAGCGGCGGCAAGTCAATGAGCCTGCGGTCGCACGCGCTATAATTCGCCGTAAACCTGATCGCGCGTTAGCGCGTAACATCAACACAAATGAAACGAAAGTCAGCTTCCTATTCGACGATATTTTGCGCGGTCGCTACCGCGTTTTTGTTTTCGGCGGTCGGAGTCTTCGCTCAATCGCTGCCCGGCGACGGATTGGCATCGCGGGTCGAAGTCATACGGACCGCGCACGGCGTGGCGCATATTCGAGCGAAGGATCTGCGCGCGGCGGGCTACGCGCTGGCGTGGATGCAGTGTGAAGACTACGGCACGACGACGCCGATGTCGATCCTGCGGGCGAGCGGTCGTTGGGCGTCGGTCGCGGGAGTTGAACGTCTGGAATCGGACTTTGCTATCCGTAGACTGAGGGCGAAGACGGAGAAGAAGTACGCGACGCTCTCGCGAGATGTGCGCGAGATCTATGAAGGGTTTGCCGCGGGCGTGAACCGATACGTCGCGATGAATCCGGCGGAGTTTCCGTCGGGGATGCCGACTGACTTCACAGGGTTCGATGTCGCGTCGACCGAGTCCGGCGGGCCAAGTGCGCAGAAGATACGACGGTTTTTGGACAAGATCAATCCTCCGCAGAACCAAGGCCAGCCGCAGCCGGATGGGAATGATGAGGGACTCGCGGACGAGGACGTCCGCGGTCCACTTGAAGGCGATCCGCATCCGGATGATGGGTCGAACGCGTGGGCGTTTGCGCCGAGCCGGACGAAATCGGGTAAGGCGATCCTGCTGCGGAATCCGCATCTGCAGTGGAACGCGGGCTATTACGAAGGCCATATCACTGTTCCGGGAGTGCTGGATTTCTACGGTGATTTTCGGATCGGTGGGCCGTTTGCGGTGATCGGCGGATTCAATAAAGACCTCGGATTCTCGACGACGAACAACGCGCAGGACCTAGATCAGATCTACGCTCTCGATGCGGACCCTAAGCAGGCTGATCATTATCTGTTTGATAGGAAGTCGGTTGCGTTAACGCGGGAGTTGGTGACTGTGCCGTTCAAGAACGGCGATGCGACCTCGACCGAGACGCGCGAGTTTTGGTCGACGGATCTCGGGCCGGTGATCTATCGAGGCGGCGGAAAGATCTATGTATTCAAGTACGCGGGTGAAGGGGAGGTCCGCGGCGGCGAGCAGTTCTTAAAGATGATGCTGGCGAAGTCGCTGTCCGAATGGAAGGACGCGATGCGGATGCGGGCACGACCGACGTCGAACTTCACATACGCCGACCGGGCGGGAAATATCTTCTACATTTGGAACGCGGCGCTGCCGCTGCTGCCGCATGCTCCGGCCGATGAGCTGACGGCGCTCCCGGCGAAGGGAAGTGCCGACGTTTGGACGAAGCTTGTACCGTTCGAAGATCTGCCGCAGTTCGAGAATCCGCCGGGCGGCTATGTGCATAACGAGAACAGCTCGCCGCATTACACGAACGTCCGGGCGCCGATCGTGACGGCGAACAAATATCCGAATTTTGAACCGCCGCGGGCGTCGCTTCGTACCCAGCTTGCGATCCAACTGATCGGCGGCGACGAGAAATACAGCCTGGAAGATGTGTGGCAGTTGAAGCATAACTATCGGGCGCTGCTGGCAGACCGGGTGAAGGGCGATCTGATATCGGCGGTGCGGGCGACGGGTCCTGCGGGAGATGTGGCGGCGGCGATCTCGTTGATCGAGCGCTGGGACAATACGACATCGCCGGAGAGCCGCGGGTCGGTACTGTTTCAGAATTGGTGGCTGCAATACTCGGGATTTCGCGAAGACCGGCGAGTACTGCTTCCCGATTCGCAGCGATTCGCGAAAGTCTGGAGCGTGGATGATCCGCTAAAGACGCCGAGCGGATTGGCGGATGCGAAGCGCGCGGCAGAATCATTTGTTTGGGCGGTCGAGGAAACGAAGAAGCGGAATGGAGGGTTCGATGTAGCGTGGGGTGAGGTGAATCGCGTCCGCCGCGGGAAGGTCGACGTGCCCGTCGGCGGATGCGGGAACGAACTCGGTTGTTTCCGCATCCTCAGCTATCAACGTGCCGATGACGGAAAATTCGCGGCGAATGTCGGCGACGGCTGGGTGATCGCGGTAGAGTTCGGCGACGTCCCCCGGGCGTATTCGGTGCTCGCATACGGCCAGAGCCGCCGGCCGGAATCGCCGTACCATGCCGACCAGGCCGAGATGTTCGCGAAAGGCGAGCAGAAGACTGTCGCGTTCACTTCCAAGGATGTCGATGCCGGTGCGATCGTGAAGTTTCGCCCCGGCGTTAAGTAAGAGTTTTGACCCATTGCTTTCTCGAGATTCGGAATCCCGAATTTTTCCTTGCGCTCTGTGGAGAATCGGATAGAATCTAGGGACTCTAAAAGTTTCACCCAAAAACCGAATCAAGATGAGTGTTTCTGAGATCACCCAGGCCTTGCAGGACTGGAATGACGGGAAAGATGATGCGCACGAGCGTCTGTTGCCGTATGTTTACGATGAATTGAAGCGACAGGCGAGGTATCTGATGTCGCGCGAGCGGTCGAATCATACGCTGCAGCCGACAGCTCTCGTTCACGAGGCATTCATGCGCCTCGCGAAGCAGACGGGCATCGATTGGCAGAATCGCTCGCATTTTTTCGGCATTTCGTCGCGACTAATGCGGCAAATATTGGTCGACCACGCCCGAACTCACTCGGCGGCCAAACGCGGCAGCAATCCTATTCATTATTCACTGGACGACGTCGACATCCCGGTCGAGGAGCGTGCCGAATCGATCATCGCGATGCACGAGGCGCTCGATCATCTCGCGCAGGTCGACGAGCAGCAGGCGAAGGTCGTGGAGATGCGGTTCTTCGGCGGGCTGAGCAATGCCGAGATCGCGGAGGCGTTGGACATTTCGGAACGAACCGTCCTGCGTGAACTCAAAGTCGCGAAACTCTGGCTTTACCGCGAGTTGAATAAATAGTTTGTCGTTTTCCTGCTCGATTTTCCGCTTTCAGTCTTGGAGAGTGAAATACCAGAAAGATGGCCGATGACTGGTCAAAAGTAAAAGAGATCCTTAACGACTTGCTTGCGCTCGAACCGCCGGATCGTTTGGCGTTCCTGGATGCCGCCGATCTGACGCCCGAAGGCCGCGCTGAGGTCGAATCGCTTGTCGAGCTTGAGACCGATTCCGAATCGATGTTCGAGGCTTCGGCGGTCGAGCTGGCGCGCGACTTTGTCGAGTCGCCGGGAGCATTGGCGGGAAGTCTGGTCGGTCCGTACAAGATCGTGTCGGAACTCGGCCACGGCGGAATGGGAGCCGTCTTCCTGGCCGAGCGTGCTGACGGAAAGTTTGAGCAGAAGGCCGCGGTCAAGCTGCTGAAACGGGAACTGAACACGAACGCGCTTCGGCGGCACTTCGACCGTGAGCGCGAGATACTCGCGTCGCTTGAACATCCGAACATCGCCCGGCTGCTCGACGCGGGGACGACCGCTGACGGGATCCCGTTCATTGCGATGGAATATGTCGACGGATCGCCGATCGACGAATACTGCGCGCGGCACGGGCTTGATCTCAACGCTCGTCTCCAATTGTTCAAAACCGTCTGCACGACCGTCGAATTTGCACACCGCAATCTCGTGGTTCATCGAGATCTGAAACCATCGAACATCATGGTCACGCATGATGGCGTGCCGAAGCTGCTGGACTTTGGGATCTCGAAGATACTGACTGACGGTTATCGCGAGGCGGATGCCGCGACCATCACGCAGATGGGCGTGATGACGCCGTCGTACGCGTCGCCCGAACAGTTGCGGCGTGAGAGTGTGACGACGTTGTCGGATGTTTATTCGCTTGGTGTGATCTTGTTTGAGCTGCTCAGCGGCCGCCGTCCGTTCGAGGCTGAAGAAGGCGATCTGAGGGCGATCTATAGCGCGGTTCTCGAGCAAGAGCCCGCGGCCCCTTCGAGTCTTGCGAATACGGCGAAGCGAACCGATCCGTTCGAGCGTCCGGACTATCGATCTGGCGAGGCTCTCACCGAAAAGCTCGGGACTGATTTTAGCCGTGTACGACGAACAGGACAGCACGTTTTTCAGTTATCGCCGCAGACCTTGAAGGGCGACCTGGACAATATAGTTCTCAAGGCACTTCGCAAGGAGCCGGATCGACGGTATGCGTCGGCGGGTGCATTCGCCGAAGATATCGAACGGCATCTCAACGGTTTGCCGGTGACGGCGAGGCCGAATACGTTGTCGTATCGCGCGTCGAAATTTGTCGGGCGGCATAAGTTCGGTGTTGGAGCGGGTGTCGTTCTAGTGATAGCGATCGTCGCCGGTGTCATCGCTACGCTCTGGCAGATGCAGGTCGCCCGAACCGAACGAGCGCGAGCCGAGAAGCGTTTCAATGACGTGCGGACGCTCGCGAACTCGTTCCTTTTCGAATTCTCTCCAC
>JBEBGW010000368.1:0-4415 GCA_040081025.1 Pyrinomonadaceae bacterium
GAGCCCGACTTCCCGTAACGGGAAATATCTGACTTCGCGTTCTGCCAAGCCCGCCCGGCGGGCGGAAGAGGCACAGGATCCGGCCGCTCAGGCCGTGGGACAGGATCGGGTGGCGGATCGTCCGGCTCCAGCGGTTCGCGAGGGTCATCGGGAAGTGGGTCTGGGGGGACAGGCGCCGGGGGCCCATCGTCCGGGTTTTGTGCCCAGTCGGGTAATAGCGGGGTTCGGTCCGAGGGACCGTCATTGGGTTTGGAGGTTCCCATAGCTATTTCTTCTCCGCATGAATTTGAAGGCGCTTGGACACAATTCCCGCAAGGCCCTTATTTGTACACTTTTCCCATTTTTGGAAGAGTTCTAAGAGAGCTACGTCCCATTCCTCGTAGTTGTATAGCTGTTCCAGCTGGATCGGAACGACGGGAGCAATCTCGCTGTCCGGAGTGCGGTTGAGGAACATGATCAACTCACCGCGCATTTCTTTGCGTTTCCCGGCGATATCGATCAAACGCTGAAAAGCTGCGTTAGCCTTTCCAATTTCTTGTTCTTGCTGGGCGCGGTTAATGAAGCTTTCAAAAATTGCAGAGATGTCCCCGTCACTTAGACCTTCGAGCTTTGTCAGGCCGGTGGCTCTAACTGCCTCGCTCTCGTTAAGAAGTTTTGCAATTACATCTTGCGCAGGAGGAGTCATTCGGCTGACTTCTGCACCCATTGCGGACACCAAAACGTCGCGCGAGAAGAAGAAATACGGTCGTAAGTCGACGTCCTTTAAGGGCGGATCCAATTTCAGCCAATTACCTGTCCACGGTTGGTCGAGCCAGAGCTGGAATTCGCCGTCAAGTTTCTTCTCACCCTGAGCTTCTAATTTTTCTGCCTTCTCTTTAGTCTCTGTCGCAGGTGTTTTCGATACCTCTTCCCCGGACTCACCAGCGGCTGGCCCCCTCGCGATCGATTCCATTGACCCTAGTTCGACGGGTCGACCGCTTTGTTCAGACTGTAATTCCGACAGCCTTCTGAATGACTCCGGGCGGAAGTATTCAAGGAGCATCAATTTCGCAAGGTATCGTTGTTCGAGAGTGATGTTCCTTGACTTCGCCATTGAAAGCCGAAGCAGAAGTGTGTTTAGAAATCGTTTGCATTGACGGGGATTACCTTTTAGACCCGTGGCCAACAAGGGAGCTATGCGTCGCGTCAAACCAAGTCGTTCTTTCAGTTCCTCCGAAAGATTCTCGGCGTATATTTCCTCGGCAACCTGGAGATTGAAGTTTACGGTGGTAAGGTTATCGGCGTCTGCCGCAAGGGCCCGATCGCGACTTTCTTTTTTCTGCTCCGCGGTTAGGTCGGCCTCGAGGTCGACAAACAACAACCCGACATAAGTTTCCATTGCCGCAGGACCGAGCGGTGGCACTCTAAGCGGAAACTGAACGAGCTTTTCAAGGTAGTCGCGCCCGACCTCGGCACGTTCGCCGGGAAGCTCAGGAAAACGTTTCCGTACCGCGTACTTTACAAGGGACTCATCGGCTCCAAGAATGAAAGCCGTGTTCGGGACAAAGAGGAAGAGTTTGATCGCCTCAAGCGTGTCAATGATTGTGTCCGGCAGACATCGATCGAGATCATCAATGATCACGACAAGCCTCTTAATGTTTGATTCCTCTAGTAGCTTTTGAAAATCCTTTCTGAACTCGCGAATTTGCCTGCGACGCTTAGCCTCTTCGTCGTCCTCTTCCTTCTTCTTCTCGTCTATAATCCCTTTCAGCTCACCAACATCGACACCCATCGCATTTTCTTTTAGGGCTGCTAACATCGACAAGAAATCCCAACCTCCGGAAGCAACTAATGGAAGCATACCTGTCGATAACCCTACAGCGACCTTTCCGATTCCGGTCGCAAGTTTCAATCCATTGACCCGCTTTAATAAGCCCTTAACCTTGTCCTTTACTTCGGGAATTAATTTGTGGTGATCCTGCAGCTCCTCAAGGATCGATCCCATGAGCGCCGTTTTCGCATTCTCGTAATCCTCGAAGAGCCAACCGTTGAAGGAAAGGACCACGACATCGGGATCCTTCTCCAGCTTGTTTTTGACGATTCGCAGTAGGCTCGATTTACCCCCTCCCCAGTCGCCATAAACACCAATTGTCGCGGGCAAAAGATCATCCCGCTGAACCACGGAAACAACAGCGTCCGCAAGATAGTCGAACCCCAAAAGATCTATATCTGTTTCGTTATCCGACCACATGAGAAGCTCCAGTTAATAGGTGCTAAATATAAATTTAGTAGCCTTGATTTTATTTAGTTCGAGTCTAATCCTTTCCAAGAAAGGGGCAGTAAACAAAAGCGACTCACCCTCACAATACGCTAGTGTTTGTCGATATTCCTACAATGGACTGGCAGTCTTAGAAGTACAATTCGATCGCTTGTGAAACTTCAATGGACGTAGCCCCGCGGATTCATCCTGTGCGATTCATACCTTGTCGGCTCCTGCCGTCGCAACTTTTTAAGAAATTCGAATTCCATGGTCAGCTAATTGCAAACAACGGCAGATTGCCAACGTCCTGATTACTGGCCTTTGATTGCAATCGTCCGCCGTCGCGGCAACTACTCTCTCGACGTCCGAGGCGGACTGCGTCCGTAAATACCCGGCGCCCGATGATGTTGAATTCATCGACTTTGGGTATCACAAGAATTCCCATTCTCGTTTATAAAATCAAAACTCGCTATTTTATCACAGAATGGAGATGTGAATCCGGCCCCAGGTGACTACCTGTCCTCGATGGGCCCGACTTACTTTGACGGGCGCAGTAATCCTCCTAACCTTCAAAGTATGAACGACTCTCTATGAACCATGATGGTTCATAGAGAGCCTTACACGATACAGCGTGTAGGTGCTGAACCACGATCAGTATGTTAGATTGTTACTTTTCATAAGAATTCCGGAGAGAGATTTTGGCGATAGGTGCTCGCACACATGCTGACCTGATTGAACGATTGGGCTTTTCATCTAATAGCACTGGCGGCCACATGGGGCGCTCGATGATGCTAAATGAGATGGACGCTCTAGTTGCCGCGTTAAGTGTGACTGCGACCAAGGACGACTTTGTCCGCGCGATCATCGACGAGAATGTATTGGGAAAGCCGACCCTAAGTAGCCGCAAGGAAAGTCTGACGAGGCTAAACCAGATCTACGGATTGGACCCCGCGACCGCAGTCTTTCGCACTCTCTGGAGGTTTGGCCACCTGGATCCCTCGTCGTTGCCACAATTATGTTTGATCTGTGCATACTCGCGTGATCCCCAACTTCGCCACAGCTTTAGTTTTATCCGAGCGTTGAAACCTGGCGAACTTCTTGTTAGATCTCTTATGGAGGAGCACTTGGCTCAAGGATTTCCGAATCGGTTTAGCAGTGGAATGTTGGCCTCGATGGCCCGGAACGTAAACACCACTTGGTCCTTTGGCGAGCATCTGACGGGCAAGGTGAAGAAGGTTCGAACTCTACCGCAGCCGCGACCAATTACCGCCGCCTATGCGATGTTTGTAGGTTACCTTTCGGGACTTCGTGGCGAACAGTTGCTCGGCTCTGTTTTTGCTGATCTTATCGGAGCAAATCGAACTCAACTCTTATCGGCTCTGTCTTTAGCCTCAGCTCAAGGTGTGATGTCGTTAAAACAGGCTGCCGGGATCGTCGAATTTGATTTCGCAAATCTCTTGACCAGCGAGGAACAGACATTGATTCATGAATCGAATTGATCAACTACTCGATAATTATCGCACCCATATTCAGATGCCGCTTCGGTCGGGTCTGCCTCGTTCTCAGCGCGTCTGGTTTGCGGTGTACCCACCCGAGGATGAAAGGCGTATCTCCCTACGGATGGGCGAGTTTGAGCTGAGTACAACTCAGGCAAATCTTTCTTGGGTACGTATCGATCTGCAAGGCAGCCTCACGCGTTGGCTTTCAACCGTCGACGAAGCGGAGCGCGACGATTGGTTCCGAAACCCCGACGACGTCGAGCTTTACGCGAAGACAGAGTGGAAGGATGAGCTGGCCCGCTTTTTCAACGAGCAAGTCGATTCCGCGGCTGACGCGGGCGGGACCGTATTTGCGCTCACGGGACTCATCGACCTCTACGATCTGTTGCACGTCTCAGAGTTGATTGAGGTTCTTGAGGAACATCTCAAGGGATACCTGTTAGTGTTTTTCCCAGGCGAGAAGGAAGGCAATTCATACAACTTTCTCGCCGCGCGCAAAGGTTGGAACTATCTTGCTGTTCCGATCCTCTGTGAAAAGTGATCAGTTGGAGACCCCATACATGAAGACAAAAGAGGTTTTCGTCAAAGACCCCCTGACCTGGACCCTCGTAAACGAGGGTGTTTCGAGCAACAATTCGGAAGACATGACGACGCTCAAGTTTGAACTTGAGTCGTTT
>JBEBGW010000369.1:0-4409 GCA_040081025.1 Pyrinomonadaceae bacterium
CGAGATGGGCGAGGGCGATACGGCCCGGTTTGACGCTTTCGTGCGGGACGGTGTTAATTCATTCGCGACACCGATCCTGACGCAACTCGCGATCTTTCTCTCGTTCATCGGAGATTGGCCATTTCTGACGATCCTCGGCTTTGCGATCTTTGGCTTCCTGCTCTACATCAAATGGAAGCGTGAGGCCGTGATCTTTTTCATCACGAATGTCGGAGAACTAACCCTCAACCTGAGCCTCAAGCTGATCTATCAGCGAGAGCGTCCCGAAGCGTTGTTTGAATACGCGGTCCCAAACTCCTACAGCTTCCCCAGCGGCCACGCCCTCGGATCGTTTTGCTTCTTCGGGATACTCGCCTGGCTCCTCGCGGGGAACGTCAAGTCGACGATGGGCAAGATCGAGATCTATTTAACCGCCGCTTTCCTGATCCTATCCATCGGGCTATCGCGCATCTATCTCGGCGTCCATTATCCAAGCGACGTACTTGCCGGCTACCTCGTTGCGTCCGTCTGGACGCTGACGGTGGTCTTCGCCGATCGGTCTCTGCTGAAGAACCGCAGAGAGATTCAAACAGGATATAGAGGATGAACAGGATATTTGGAATCAGGTTCACGGCTGTCGCTCTTTTGTTTAGAGGTGTGACGCCGCGGGGCGGCGTTGCGGACAGGAGTGTCCGCGCTCACTTTTAATCTTGACCAAAAAGTAATGATTTGCGATAATTTGTCCATAGACGAACGTAAACCCTTTATCGGTGTTTAGCTTATGAAGATATCGGCTCAGGAAGAATACGGCCTACGGTGCCTTGTGCAGCTCGCGAATCTGAACGCTGGCGAGTCTCTTACGCTTCCACAGATCGCGGAGCGCGAAGGCATCTCGACGGCGAACGCGGGCAAGCTGATGTGGCTGCTGAACAAGGCGGGGTTCGTTAATTCGACGCGCGGCACGAAGGGCGGCTATTTTCTCGCACGGCCGGCTGGCGATATTTTCCTAAACGAGATCATTAAGGTGCTCGACGAAGACGTGTTGAGTTCGCACTGCGAAAGCTACACCGGCATTCTTGAAAAGTGCGTACACACGGGCGATTGCGGTATACGCCCGGTAATTGTGGGCCTACACGAGATAGTCGAGAACGCTCTGTCGCGGATCACGCTGGCGGCGATGGTAGGCGATGAAAAGTCGGTCGATGCAATGTTTCATCAGATCCAGGGAATTCACCGGACGATCGAGCCGCACAGAGTTGCATGAAGACGGCGATCGAAAACAGCGACCTTGAGACGACGAAGGTCAGGATCACGATGCCGAAGGGCTGCGACCGCGACGGTTTGAGCGTAAAGGCTCTCGACTCGGTAACGCGCGAATTGGCATATCAGACGCTGATCACGGTGGAAGGCAAGATCCTGCCGTGTACCGGATTTAAGGTGAAGAACGGCGGTCTGATGTTGGAAGTGCAGGAAGGATTTTTCGAGGTGGTCGAGCAGGCTTAGTTTATGTCGACAGCAGCAGAGTTACTTACAAATCGGGAATATAAATACGGCTTTGTCACGGACATCGAGACCGAGACGATCGCCAAGGGCTTGTCCGAAGACACGGTCCGGCTGATCTCGTCAAAAAAGAACGAGCCCGAATGGCTGCTCGAGTTTCGGCTGAAGGCGTATCGCCAGTGGCTGAAGATGACCGCGCCTGACAACTGGGCGAATTTCGACTACCCGAACATCGATTTTCAGAATATCTCTTACTATTCGGCTCCGAAGCAGAAGGTAAAAAAGGCGAGTCTCGATGAAGTGGATCCCGAGTTGATTCGTACGTTCGAAAAGCTTGGCATACCGATCACCGAGCAGAAGATGCTCGCGAACGTGGCGGTCGATGCCGTTTTCGATTCGGTGTCGGTTGCGACGACCTATAAGGAAAAACTCAAGAAAGCGGGCGTTATCTTTTGCTCGTTTACCGAGGCGGTGGCCGATTATCCGGAGCTGATCCAGAAGTATCTCGGGTCTGTCGTGCCGGTCGGCGATAACTATTACGCTGCTTTGAACTCGGCGGTATTTTCGGACGGTTCGTTCGTCTTCATTCCTAAGGGCGTTCGCTGCCCGATGGAGCTTTCGACCTATTTCCGCATCAACACGCAGGATTCAGGCCAGTTTGAACGCACGCTCATCGTCGCCGAAGAAGGCGGATACGTCGCCTATAACGAAGGCTGCACCGCGCCGCAGTTCGATACGAATCAGCTCCACGCAGCGGTCGTTGAACTCGTCGCTCTCGATGACGCGGAGATCAAATACTCTACCGTGCAGAACTGGTACGCCGGTGATGAGAACGGAAAAGGCGGCATTTATAACTTTGTGACGAAACGCGGTGCATGCCGCGGCGTTAGGTCGAAGATCTCTTGGACGCAGGTTGAGACGGGTTCGGCGATCACTTGGAAATATCCGAGCGTGATCTTGCAGGGCGATAACTCGATCGGCGAATTTTACTCGGTCGCGCTGACCAACAATGCCCAGATCGCCGACACCGGCACGAAGATGATCCATCTCGGCAAGAACACCAAGTCGACGATCATCTCGAAAGGTATCTCGGCGGGCCGGTCGAACAATTCGTACCGCGGGCTCGTAAAGGTGATGCCGAAAGCGACCGGCGCACGTAATTACACGCAGTGCGATTCGATGCTGATCGGCGGCAAGTCGGAGGCGAACACGTTTCCGTACATCGAGGTGATGAACAACACCGCCAAGGTTGAGCACGAAGCCACGACGTCGAAGATCAGCGAAGAGCAGTTGTTCTATCTCCAACAGCGAGGCATCTCGCAAGAAGACGCCGTGTCGCTGATCATCAATGGATTCTGCAAAGAAGTGTTCCGCGAACTGCCGATGGAGTATGCGGTCGAAGCGACGAAGTTGTTGGGGTTGAAGCTTGAGGGAAGTGTTGGGTAGATGTCGGAGGGTGATATCAAAATCGAGCTAAGTTTGAACGAAGCTCTTGTGCTGTCGGAATTTGTGGACAGGTATACGAACACGGATCAACTTACTATCGAGGATCAGGCTGAGCAGCGAGTGCTCTGGAATATTTGTTGCGAGTTGGAAAAAGTTCTTACTGAACCGTTCATAATTAATTATCCCGAAATGCTTGAAAAGGCTCGGGCTGAAGTTAGAGACTCATTGGACTGAGTCGAGTGATTGTGTCGCCAAATGGCGACAATGTACGTTCTCCCGTGCTTGGAGCTTCTATGGAAAGCGCACAGATGCAAGCGGTGACGGCTGCGGCCGGGTTTGATTCAATGCTTCATGAGCAGCTGCTGGATAGGCGGCAGCGGCTGGAGAGTGCGCGGACGAGTATCGGCGGGCATGAGGATTTCTCACGGCTGCTTGGCGAGGTAGACGCTGCGTTGCTGAAGTTCGAATCGGGCGGATTCGGAGTTTGCATAGATTGTCATGACCCGATCGAGCCGGAGCGTTTGTTGAGCGATCCGCTGATGACGGTTTGCATCGGATGTTTGAGTGACAAGCAGCGTGCTTCGCTAGAGGACGATCTCCAGTTAGCGGCGGATATTCAGCGGGGATTGCTGCCGAAGTCAGGCATTGCCTGCGACCACTGGAATGTCGATTTTGCGTATCACCCGGCGAGTATCGTCAGCGGGGATTATGTCGACATCATCGAACGCGGCGATGAGTTCTTTTTCATTCTCGGCGATGTTTCGGGCAAGGGCATGGCGGCAAGCCTGCTGATGTCGAATCTTCACGCGATCTTTCATTCGCTGGTGCCGACCGGAATGCCGCTCGATGAGCTGATGTCGAGGGCAAATCATCTGTTGTGCGAAAGTTCGCTCGCGAATCAGTACGCGACGCTCGTGCTAGGCAAGGCAAATCGGCAGGGCGAGGTTGAGCTGACGAATGCGGGACATCTTGCTCCGGTGGTGATCAAGAACGGAATGATCGGCGAGCTGAATCATTCAGGCCTGCCGCTCGGTATGTTCTGCAGTGCCGAGTTTGAGGTGAACAAGGTGAAGCTGGATTCCGGCGATTCCCTCTTGCTATTTACCGATGGAGTTACGGAAACAATGAACATCGATGGTGCGGAGTACGGCACTTGCGGATTGTTCGAGGCGATCGGAGCGGGCGACGATCCGACTCCGGCGGGAAGGATCAAGCACTCGCTCTCGCACATCGACGGTTTCCGCGGATCGGCTCCGCGTCATGACGACCTGACGATCCTGGCGCTTGCGTATAACTAAAGAATGAAGACGATTCAACCATCAGATCAACCACAGCCGAAAGGCCACTATTCCCTGGGCATTGAGCACGGCGGTTTGATATTTGTTTCGGGCCAGTTGCCGA
Source organism: Pyrinomonadaceae bacterium (assembly GCA_040081025.1). Classification (GTDB taxonomy): domain Bacteria; phylum Acidobacteriota; class Blastocatellia; order Pyrinomonadales; family Pyrinomonadaceae; genus OLB17. The sequence continues at coordinate 4,327 of JBEBGW010000369.1, forward strand.
TGTCGCTTGATACACGCGAGCCGTTTACTGGTGATATAGGTGAGCAGACGGAACTCGCGTTGAGGAATGTCGAGGCGGTGTTG
>JBEBGW010000370.1:0-4396 GCA_040081025.1 Pyrinomonadaceae bacterium
CCCATGTGCATCATCGTAGTAGTACGACCGCTGCCGATCTTTTGTAGGCGCCTCGGCTCCCGGTACCTCTTCTGTCTGCTTTTCGCACATAGTTAACTTATATTTATCCCAATTTCATCCGAAACCAAATTCGTATGCGTTGTTTACGCATAGGGCTGCCATACCGAAGCCCAAAAAGGCCGAAAAGCGTGCAGCCGCATTAGAAATGCCGTAAAATATTGCTATGAGATCGATCCGAGAGAAGTTACTGCTTAACCCGCCGCCCGGAAGTCGGATCGCAGCCGCTAGGGATTACGGTATTGATCTGACTCTTCTGGTCGAAAATCTGAGACTTACTCCGGCCCAAAGAATTAAGAACAATGATGCCGCGGTGAATGATCTCCTGAAGTTCGAAGAAGCAATGAGCCGAGCGAAAAGATCGCCCGTTAAATGATCCATTTATTCGAAGCTGTCCAGCTACTTGCAAAATCTAAAGTCGAGTTTGTCATCATCGGTGGTGTCGCACTTAGAAGTCACGGGTCTGCCTACTTAACGCAGGATCTGGATATATGCTACTCAAGAAGCCGTGTGAATCTTGAGCGAATTGTGCAAGCCCTTCAGCCCCTAAAGCCTCGCCCTAGAGGGTTTCCGGATGATCTTCCATTCATTTGGGATTCGTCTACGCTTCAGAACGGAACGAACTTCACGTTCAAGACGACTCTGTGTGACCTCGACCTTCTTGGCGAAGTGCCGGGTGTAGGAACATACGAAGACGCACTAAGAAACTCGATAATGATTGATTTCGATGGATATCCTGTCAGAGTTCTGTCTATAGAGGCTTTGATAATAGCTAAAGAGACCGCGGGACGACAAAAGGACATCCCCGGGTTGAACGAACTTTACGCTTTGCGGGATTCTTTGTCGGACGAAGAGTGAAATACCGCCTATTTTGTCGAGCAAATAAGCTTTCTAAAAACCCCAGATCAACAAAGGAAAACTAAATGAGATCGATCCTTTCATTCATTTTTATAGTCGCTTTTTGTCTCTACACCATCGCGGTATCAGCACAGACGCCACCGGTCAAGAAATTTGAGTTGACCATCGACAACATTATGGGCGGACCGGGGCTAGTCGGTTATGAGCCGACCGGTGTTCGCTGGTCGCCGGACAGTCAGAAGATCTATTTTAGATGGAAGCAGGCGAGCGAACCGCTAAGAGCGGAGCTTTCGACATATGTTGTGAATGCCGATGGGACAAGTTTGCGTAAGCTTTCGGAAGATGAAGTAAAACAGTTGCCGCCGATCGGCGGGGATGTTTCCGACGATAAGAAAACCATCGTTTTCGCGGATAACGGTGACATCTTCCTATATGACATCAGTACCGGACAACGAAAGCAGCTAACCAAAACGACTGATGTCGAGGGAAATCCCCGATTCACTGCGGACCATCGCAGCATCACTTTCACTCGTCAGAACAATCTTTATTACATTTCGCTCGACAGCAATTTGCTGGAACAGTTGACCGACATACGTGCGGCCGGATCTCCGGTCCTGGCTTCCGGCCCTGCCGGCGGAGCCGGCCTTGGCGGGTTCGGCGGAGGCGGCGGTCGAAACCAGCAGAATCAGGACGCCGCCCGCACGGGAACTGACAGTCAGGAATTTCTTAAGAAAGAAGAGCGTGCCCTGCTCGATACGATCCGCGAGCGGGCCGAGAAGCGCGAAGACGACGAAAAGAAACGCAAGGAATCAGAAAAGGACCGGCGCAAACCTTTTCAGCTTACCGCGGTACAAAATGCGGGAAATATGACACTCTCGCCGGACGGAAAATTCGTCATCGTCATGCTGACCGAAAGCGGCACGGGCTCAAAGAATACGATAGTTCCCAACTACGTAACGGAGTCGGGCTATACGGAAGACATCTCAAGTCGGACAAAGGTCGGTGATGTTCAGGGACGCAACCGCATCGCGATATTGAGTGTCGAAACGGGCGAATCCACATGGGTCGCTCATGGGCAGCGACTGCCAGCGGCGGCGCCTGCCGCCGGAGCCGAAGAGACTCCCACCGAACAGCCACGACGAACTGAACGACCTGCGGCAGGTCAAGGGACCGGGCTCGGGTCTATCGGCCCCGCCCAGCCGCGTGACCGAGAGGTACAGCTTTCGCAGCCGCAGTGGTCAGATGATGGCAAGAACGCCGTTTTGTCGGCGAGGGCCGTCGATAATAAAGACCGCTGGATAATGCACCTCGACACGACGACCGGCAAAACTAAGATCCTGGCCTCGATCCGAGACGAAGCCTGGGTCGGCGGCCCCGGAGGATTCTCGTTCGGCTGGATGCCCGACAACAAGCGTGTTTATTTTCAATCGGAACGCGACGGCTTTTCACACCTCTACACGGTTTCGATTGACGGCGACGAGCCGAAACAACTGACCTCAGGCCAGTTTGAGGTCTCCGATGTACGCGTTTCCGAAGACAAGACAAAATTCTATTTCACTTCGAGCGAAGGCAGCTTTTTCGAACGCAGTCTTTACTCAATGGCTTTGAATGGCGGTGCCCGAACGAAGCTGACATCGATGCCGGGCAATAATCAGGCAGCGATTTCGCCCGACCAGTCAAAACTCGCAATCGTTCGTTCTTTCGCCAACAAACCGCCCGAACTATACATCGCTCCAAACAAGACAGGTGTTACCGAGGCAGAGGTAAAACAGGTGACGAATTCGCCGACCGACGAGTGGAAATCCTACAACTGGATCGTCCCGCCGATCGTTTCGATCAAGGCTCGTGATGGGGCGACAGTTTATGGTCGGTTGTACAAACCCGCTAACTACAAGAAAGGCGGTCCGGCTGTCGTTTTTGTCCACGGCGCAGGGTATCTGCAGAATGTGCATAACTGGTGGAGCACTTATTACCGCGAATACATGTTTCATCATCTGCTGATGGAGAAAGGCTACGCGGTTTTGGATATCGACTATCGTGGTTCGGCGGGGTACGGACGCGATTGGCGGACAGGTATTTACCGGCATATGGGCGGCAAAGACCTGACCGACCACGTAGACGCGGCGCAGTACCTTGTAAAAGAACACGGCGTCGATGCTAAGCGCATCGGGATATACGGTGGGTCCTACGGGGGATTCATCACTTTGATGGCGATGTTCACGACTCCCGATGTTTTTGCGGCCGGTGCGGCACTGCGTCCCGTGACAGACTGGGCTCATTACAACAACGGCTACACGGCTAACATCCTCAATCTGCCGCAAAGCGACCAAGAGGCCTATCGCAAAAGTTCGCCGATCTATCACGCCGCAGGATTGAAAGGGGCTCTTTTGATCGCTCACGGAATGGTCGATGTCAACGTGCACTATCAGGACAGTGTTCGGCTTGCGCAAAAATTGATCGAGCTGCGAAAGGAAAATTGGGAGTTGGCCGGTTATCCCGTCGAAGACCACGGATTTGAGCAGCCGACCAGTTGGGCAGATGAATACAAGCGGATCTTTAAGCTGTTTGAAACGAACCTTAAGACGCCGGCACCTTCGAGGACGAAAAAATAACAAAGCTGACTATCGAAAGTCGCTGATTTATTGCAAGATAGCCATTTATGAGGATTCTTGTTACCGGCGGAGCTGGATTCATCGGATCGCACTTGTGCGAACGACTGTTGTCAGAAGGCAATGAGGTCATTTGCCTCGACAATTTCTTTACTGGACGAAAGGTTAACGTCGAACATTTGCTCGACGAACATAAATTCGAACTCGTCCGCCACGATGTCACCGAGCCGATCCTGCTCGAGGTTGACCAGATCTATAACCTAGCGTGCCCGGCGTCGCCGATTCATTATCAATACAACCCCGTTAAGACCGTCAAAACGAGTGTTATGGGCGCGATCAATATGCTCGGGATGGCGAAACGCGTCAGGGCCAGAATCCTTCAGGCATCGACGAGCGAAGTCTACGGCGATCCGCTTGTGCATCCGCAGACCGAGGACTACTTCGGCAACGTCAATCCGATCGGCCTTCGAAGCTGCTATGACGAAGGAAAACGCGTCGCGGAAACGCTTATGATGGATTATCACCGCCAGAACGGAGTCGATACCCGTATAGTTCGAATATTCAATACTTACGGCGACCGAATGCTCGAGAACGATGGCCGGGTCGTGTCCAACTTCGTAGTTCAGGCTCTCCGCGGTGAAGAGTTGACGATCTACGGCGACGGATCGCAGACTCGCTCTTTCTGCTATGTTAGCGATCTGGTTGACGGGATCATCCGCCTTATGAATACCGAAGGCGGCGACCTGCACATGCCCGTAAATATTGGGAATCCTGGTGAATTCACGATGAGTGAGCTTGCCGCGGAAGTGGGCAAAGCTACAGGTAAGGACATCAAGATCAAACATCTGCCGCTGCCTCAGGACGATCCAAAA
>JBEBGW010000371.1:0-4388 GCA_040081025.1 Pyrinomonadaceae bacterium
ACGGTAGACGCCACGGACAGCGAGGGCAAGAACTATCGCGAATATTGATCCAATGCTAGATTTTCTTACCCAACCAAATTATCCGAAAGCAGCGATAGGCATTGAACAGAACGCGATCTCGGCGCTCCAACTTCGACGCGAAGGTCGCGGGCGTTTCGGTGTCGATCGTGCCGCGACAGTTGAACTTCCGGCGAGTCTGCTCACGCCAAGCTTTACCGATCGCAATATTTCTTCGGCTCCCGAATTCATGGGGCTGCTCGAAGAGGCCGTCGTATCCGCCGGGCTCCTGAGCCAAAAGAGCTGGTCTGTTTCGCTGCCGAGCAGTACTGCGCGCTCGGCGATCCTTACCCTTGATAATGCGGCAAAAGGCGAACTGGATGAGATCCTCGAATGGAAAGCCGAACAGAGCTTCGGAGCTCCAGCCGGCCAATTACGGATCACCCGCTATCAGATATCCAACGACCGCGAAGGGAAGCAGCGTTACTTCGCTACCGCGATCAAGCTTTCCGTCATCGACGAGTACGAATCCATTTTCGAACAGTTTGGTTGGAAGGCCGGATTGATCCTTCCGCGAGCCGTGGCAGAATCGAATTGGCTCCTTAATGAATCAACGGCGATGGATTCGCTTCTGATCAGCTCGCAGAGCGACGGCTTCACGGCGGTGCTTCTGCGGGGTAGCGAACCCAGCGTCGTCCGTTCGGTCACATGCTCTCCGAACGAGATCGACGATGAAATCTATCGCCTTCTGATGTTTTACAACGACAGATTCTCCGATGCCCAAGGCGGCAATCTGCTTAGCCGGTTGCTTCTCATAGGCCGCGATCTTGTGCCGGAAAAGATCCGGGCGATCTCGGCTGATGCGTTTGGCCGAACGCTTGTGATCGTCCGCTCGGAAGACGTCGGTCTAAATGTTCCTGTGGGCTCATTGAGCTTCGACGACCTCGCCGCACCAGCTGGATTAGCCGCTTTTGGATGGCGTTAGCATAAATATTTTAGGCACTTTGGGACAAACGGTTCGTCAATTGGGACGAGCCGTTTTCGTTTACGAATCTTTACGAAAAGCCTATTGCGCTCGAGGAACAAACCATTACAGAATGGCGTACGGACCCTTTACCGATGCCATCTGCAGCCCTTGCATTAAAAGATCACGCCGCAATGACCGACCTCGAATTGGTCGCTAAGTCTATCGCTGGCCGTGAAGACGGATTCGAAGAGCTTGTCCGCCGCTATCAGCGGCCGATAACCGGCTATGTATTCCGAATGCTCGGCGACTACGATTCCGCCTTGGACGTGTCGCAGGAAGTTTTCATCAAGGTCTACAACTCGATCACCAAGTACAGCTCCGAATACAAGTTCTCGACCTGGATCTACCGCATCGCCCACAACGCTGCGATCGACCATATGCGCCGCAATCCACAGGTGCAGCAAAGCATCGAAACCGAATCGGCGGATGGAACGTATCAACTCCAGCTTGAAAGTCCGAATCCGTCGCCTGAAAAGGACCGGGAGCGGAGCGAATGGCGGGTTGAGATCGACAAGGTCGTCCGTTGCCTTCCGTCGGCGTATCGCGAGCTGATACTGCTGAGGCACTCTCAGGACCTCAGTTACGAGGAGATCGCCGATGTGACCGGATTGCCACTCGGTACCGTCAAAAACCGCCTGTTCCGTGCCCGCGAAATGATGCGAACAATGTTCCTCGACCGCGGATTTACGGGAATCTAGACCCAATCAACACTTTCAAGCAAACTTGGCGCACGTGAAAGGATCGGCCCCAGAGTTTGCGTTCAATTGTCCCGCAGAAGAGATCTCGGCCTATATCGATGGGGAACTCGCGGCGGAGGTCGAAACTGCGCTCGATCGCCATGTCCAGACTTGCGAGACCTGCCGGCGGGAACTGAACGATCAGAAAGGATTTCTACTCGCACTCTCCGACACCCTCGAACGCGAAATTCCCATCGAGCTTCCCGAAAATTTCACGAGATCGGTCGTAGTAAATGCGGAGAGCAAAGTCTCAGGCCTTCGCGACCGCAAGCAGAGAAGCTCAGCCTTCTTGATCGGAGCGGTTTTGCTGCTTCTTGCCGCGGCTGCCGTGGGGAGTCTGACAGGGGTTTTCTCACCTCTCGCGACCGCGCTCGACAAGCTTCTCGCCCTCGGCGGAGCGATACTTCAGGTTGCTGCAGATCTGCTGTACGCGATCGCCGCAATGCTTCGATCCATCCTACAAACGCAAACCTTTAGTACGGCACTTACGTATATAGCAATAAGCCTCGCGGTTATGTTGATCCTCTATTTCGGATCGCAATCGTTAAGGCGCTATTTCCGGACACCGGGAGCGTAGGTCGCTAAGTTGGAGTACATTCAGACATTTCATATCAACAGGATCGGCGCGGCTCTTTTTAGGGCTGCGGTCGTCGTATGCCTTGTGCTCGGGTTCTCAGTGGCCGCGTATTCATCCGCTTCATTCACGACCTCGGCAGACAATGAAGACCTCGAGGTCAACGATAGCCCCGAAATGTCCGTGATCGCGGTGGCGAAGACCGTGATCGTCAGGCAGTCCGCGAAGGACGTATTCGTGTTTGGGGGCGACGTCATTATCGAGGGGAATGTCTCGGGCGACGTCGGCGTTATCGGCGGTACGATCACTCAAAAAGAAGGTGCGTTCATCGGCGGTGACGTGATCGTCATTGGCGGGGCGTATAAGCCCGACGGTCAGGCACCGCTTCGAACTGTGGGGAAGGAGACGATCGTCTTCGGTATCCTCGAGGACGAACTCCGCAATCTTGGTCGCAACCCCGGATCTATCTTGTCTCCATCGTTGACTCCTGCATTCTTTGCTCAACGTATCTTGTCGGCGCTCTTTTGGTTTGTGGTTACGCTTGGCTTCGCGACCATCGCTCCGGGTGCTGTTAGCCGCGCGATCGCTCGTACGAAGCTGACACCTGCAAAGGTCGCCGGATTTGGGCTAGCCGGGTTGATCGGCTCGCTCCTGTTGGTTTCGACGGCATCCACCGCACTCCCGGAATACTTGAGCGTGATCGTTTGGCTGATGGTCGTAGGGCTGCTAATGCTCGCCTACCTTTTCGGCCGGGTCACGCTGCAATTAAGTATCGGAAAATACCTACAAAAACACCTTTTGCCAAACTATAAAGCGAACGAAACGGTCGCGATCCTTTTCGGGGTCGTTCTGTGGACCATACTTCTCTCATTCCCCTACATTTGGATCCTTGCCGTACTCGCCGTTTTTGCGGCGGGCGTCGGCCTCGTCATCACAGCCCGCAATAACGTGTCGGTTCGTCCCAGTTGACGCGACAACACGTTTTCTTACAAATCTTTACAGATTTGGCCAAACCTGTGCGATAGAATCTACGTCTTACAGTTTTGGGGCAACTTTTCGTGCCTCAGGGCGTAAGTTTATAAGCAATTCTTTTTTCGCGAACATAATGTCAAGATCCATTTTTGCAATCGCTTTTATCGCTTTATTCGGTGCCGCCTCGAGCCTTTTGGCTCAAGGTGCTCCAAAGCCGTCAGTTGTCACCGGCGATGTCGTTTCGGTCAGTAACTCCAAGATCGTGCTGAAGACGAAAGACGGTAACGTAGAAGCGACTCTATCCGTCTCGACCGAATTCAAACGCGTGCCGCCCGAGAATCCGGTGTTGAAGGCTGCAGTAGCGGCTCAGCTTTCGGATATCTCCGAGGGCGACAAGCTTCTGGTTACTGGCGTCTTTGGTGACGACAAGAAAGTCCTTCCAGCACGGGCCGTCTATCTTATGTCGAAGTCCGACATAGCACAGAAGAACGCCAAAGAGACGGAACGCTGGGCGACGCGTGGGATCAGCGGACGTGTCGCATCGGTCAATCCGGCGACGAATCAGGTAACCATCGAAGTTCGCGGGATGATGAACTCGACATCGGTTGTTATTACCCCGAAGGGCGATGCGATCTTCAAGCGATACAAACAGGATTCGGTCAAATATAACGAAGCGCTCGAGAGCACGATCGGCGACGTCAAGGTGGGCGATATGCTCAGGGCTGTCGGTGATCGAGGTACCGAAGGTACAACGTTTACCGCCGAAGAGATCTTGACCGGTGCATTCCAGACCGTCGCCGGAACTGTTAAATCGGTTGACGCCACGGCCAATGAGATCGTCGTAACTCAGGCAGGCACGACCACTGACGTGACGATCGCCATCACCCCGAACTCGGCGGTGAAGCGTTTTCCAGAGGAGATGGCCCAGCGGATGGCTGGAATGGGTGCAATGGGCGGCGGAGCAGGCCAGCCCGGCCAGGGTGGTATTCGCCCGGCGGGCGGAGCTCCGGCAGGTGCCCAACCTGGCGGCCAGCGTCCGGCGGGTGCAGGTCCGGGCGGCGGGCCAGGCCGGGTCATGGGT
>JBEBGW010000002.1:0-53283 GCA_040081025.1 Pyrinomonadaceae bacterium
GGAGGGCTTCGGGGCCCTAATCCTGTCGAACGGGCGGGCGGATAAGGTCGCGACGCTCGACACGCTCCGCAAGCATGGTTATTCGGGCCCTATCCGATTCCTCCTCGACTCCGAGGACGAGACCGTCGGCCTCTACCGGGAGAAGTTCGGGGCCGAGAACGTCGTCGTCTTCGATAAGGTTAAGGCGGCGGAGAACGTCGACGTTATGGACAACGCGGGAACCCTTCGCGGGGTCGTCTACGCTCGGAACGCTTCCTTCGAGGTCGCTAAGGAACTCGGCTGGACCCACTTTATAATGCTCGACGACGATTATATCGACTGGCGATGGTGCTTCGGATCCGACCGACGCTATCACCATCCGACCGTCGTCTCCCTCGACCGGATCTTCGACTCCCTCGTTCGCTTCCTCGACTCGACTCCGGCCCTAACGATCTGCCTCTCGCAAGCCGGGGACCTTATCGGCGGGCAGGACTCGGGGAACCTCGAAACCATCGACCTCGGAACGCGGGGAAAGCGGAAGGCGATGAACACCTTCGTATGTCGGGTCGACCGACCTATCCGGTTCTCGGGCCGGATTAACGAGGACGTAAACGCCTATATCTTCCTCGGCGCGGTCGGCGGGCTGTTCTTTACGACGAACTACGCTCGGGTTACCCAATACCAGACGCAGACGAATACGGGCGGGCTAACCGAACTCTATCGCGACTCCGGAACCTACGTTAAGTCGTTCTTTACTGTTCTCGGGGCTCCCTCCTGCGTTAAGGTGGCTCCCCTGATATCCAAGTTCCCGCGTTGGCATCACCGCGTAAGCTGGCGAAACGCTGTTCCGAAGATCCTTCGGGAGGAGGTCCGGCGGCCTCGGTGAGTATCTACGACGTAGTAGAGAAACAACGGGCGGCCCTCCTCGCTAGGGAGTATCAGGCCGTTAAGGGAATCGTCCGGGCCTACGAAGTCGCGGAACGTCGGGTCGAGACCTCCATTCGGCAGTTTCAAGCCAAGATTAAGGCGGCGCAAGCGGCGGGGCTTAAACCTTCGCTCGCTTGGTATTACCAAGAGGCCCGCTTAGAGAACGTCCTCCGCGAGATCCGGATGCATCTCGACGACTTCTCGAAGGATGCCTTAGAGTTCTCGTCGAAGGGCCGGGCCGACGCCTACGAACTCGGGGCGGTCCACGCTCTCCGGCTCGCGGAGGCTCAGGTCTACGGCGATATCGCGGGCTTACACGCGGGGGCCTTCGCGAACGCGCAAGCTCTCCTCTCGGCGGACTCTCCGCTTAAGGCTCTCTTCGACGAGATCGGGCCGACGGCTACGGTTAAGGCCCGGGAGATCTTCGCTCAAGGAATCGCGGAGGGCTGGAACCCTCGCAAGATGGGCCGGATCCTCGCGGGCGAAGTCGAGGATCTAACGAAGCGGCGGGCCGTTCTAATCGCTCGAACCGAACAGATACGGGCCTATCGAATGGCGAACCGGGACGTCTATAAGCGGAACTCCGACGTCCTTCGAGGCTGGCGGTGGATGGCGGCGAAGACCCCGGCTACCTGTGCTATGTGCTTAGCTCTCGACGGAGAGATCTTCCCCGTCGAGGAGACGCTCTCTTCTCATCCCGCTTGCCGTTGCTCGATGCTCCCTCTTCCGAATACCGACTTCGGCGGCCCTCAGCCCGCTTCGGGGGCGGACTACTTCGACAAGCTCTCCGAGGCCGAACAAGATCGGACGCTCGGGAAGGGTAAGGGGAAAATGTACCGGGAGGGGAAGATAACACTTAAGGATAACGTCCGCTTCCGAGACCACGCCGACTGGGGCCGACAACCGACCCCGAGGCCCCTCGCGGATCTCCGGACCCTTCACGCGAAGAACTACCTCCCGTCGCAACGCGGCTTTACGAAGCTGTCTCCCTTCGAGGCTCTCCCGGCCCGAAAACTCTCCGACCTCCTAATCGAAGCGGAGAAGAAGGCCTCGGATCCCGTCGAGAAGGCCCTCGACGCTTGGGGGAAGGTCCCGGCCTACTCCTCCGGCGATAAGAAGCCGACGTTTAAGACGACGAAGGACGCTCCCTATAAAAAGCTAGTTAAGGGGAAGCTCGACGACCTCGAATCGACCCTCGAAGAAGTCGACCTATCCTCCCTCGTCTCGACCGTTCGCTGGATAGGCGACGATAAGGTCCGGGCGGCGATTAAGAATCTAGGCGACGGCTACGATCTCCCCGTCGTATTCCGGCAGGGCTCGACGCTTTATATCCACAACGGCGAAGGGCTGGCCCGGCTTCAGGCTAAGGCGATGCTCGGGCAGACGAAGACGACCGTCCGGATCTTCGACGCGGATCTCCTCGCGGTCTCTAAGACCCCGGTCGAGGAAGCTATCGAAGCCATTAAGGATCTCGGGGTAAAGACAGTTAAGGTTATTAACGGCGACGAGGCCGAGGTTCTCCGGGCCCTAGCGTGGGCGAAGGATCGGATCGAGGGAACCGGGGTCGTCCCGAAGGAGGTCCTCGTCGCGAAGGGCGCGGGCGGGGCGATTACGCCGTCGGGAGAGTTCGTCGTCGGGACCGACCTCTCCGATATCGTCGTCGACGACCTAATGCAGTCGATAAATAACTCGTCCCTCGTCGACAAGGCGATTCAACAAGGGAACTCGGGGTTCCTCGACAAGAAGGCGGCGGCGGTTCGGGTCTCCCTCGACCGGATCGAGAACGTCGAGGCCGGGCTCCGCCGGACGGGGTTCGACTACGACACGTCGGCGGCGACCTCGAAGCTGTTAACGGAATGGGGGGAGACGAGATATAACCTAATCTCCCTTCGGGCCTTCGAGAACGGGCAGATCGAGGACGCCCTCGAAGAGGCGATTATCCTCTACCGTCGCGGGGAATATCGGCGCGGATCCCTTCCGGAGTCGATAGAGAAGTCTTTCCTTAAGCAAGCCGATACCCTCCTCGGGAAACGGAAGGTCCTCGACGCCTACTCCGACGAGGAGATCTATCTCTTTCAGCAGACGGCGGGGCAGGGAGGATCTAATCCCGGCGGAATGTACCTCGGGATGGACGGGGTTAAGCGGTACGTCAAGTTCTACGCTAACGAAGAACGAGGGATGGTCGAGAATATCGCGAACGCTATCTACGCGAAACACGGAATCGCGGTTCCGAAGTCGATTACCTTTAAGCGGGGCGGGAAGACCGTCTTCGCGACCGAGGTCGTCGAGGGGAAGACGATTCAGGCCCTCGGCGGGATTAACTCGGTCGATAAAGCTGTTCTCGAAGATGCCTTCGGCGGCTATATGCTAGACGCCTTCCTCGCGAACTGGGACGTCGTCGGCCTCTCGGCGGATAACATGATCGTCTCGGGCGGGAAGGTTATCCGGATCGACAACGGCGGGACCTTTATCTTCCGGGCGCAGGGTACGGATAAGCCCGACTCCGCTCTTCAGGCCTTCGAGGAGTTCTTCTCCCTCGGCGGGAAGTCGTCGAAGGGCTACGACGGGCAGTTTAAGCCGATATTGGCTCGTCTCGGCTATAACTCGGTCGAGGAGGCGGTAAAACCACTCACAGCCCAAGCCAAGGCCCTCGCGACCACCCTCGACAAGATAGCTAAGACCGAGGCCGACTGGCTTAAGTTCTTCGACGCGACCTCTCCCGGGCTGTCGGACGTCTCGAAGAAGCGCATGGCGGCGATGATGCTAAAACGACGGGCCCTAATCTCCGATAAGATCCTAGAGATCGAGGCGAAGTCGAAGGGGGCGGCGGCTCAGGCTATTCTAGCGGCGAAACAAGCGGCGGCGAACGCTAAGGCGGCGGCGGCGGCGGCGAAGAATATCGGGAAGGATAAGGCGACGCGAGAGGCCCTCCTTCAGAAGGGGAAGAAGCCCCTAACTCAAGCGGCCTACGAGAAGATCCTAAAGTCTAAGCAAGCTACTTGGGCTATCCAAAACTCTAATACGACGGAGTTCTCTAACTGGATAACCCGGGTTACCGATATCGACGAATCTCTCGAACGCCTCCGCCAGGCGGGGCCGAAAGGGGCCAAGGCCCTCTCCGCTCGGGTAACTTACGCGGGAAGCTCCTACAATACGACCTTCAATAATCCACTGCGTCAGATCCGTAAACACGGGACCCCGATAGATTCTTACAGTCGAGAACTGATTAACTCTCTAAAGGATGCTATCGCGGAGAACAAAAAGGGGATAACCGAGGACGTCCTCGTCTCCCGGTGGTTAAGGGGATCTACGACGGAAGCTCAATGGCATAAGTTTACGGACCTCGACGTCGGAACGGTTATCTCCGACTCGGCCTTTAAGTCGACATCCGTTCGACCGTCGATAAACCCGACCGGAGGCGACCTTCAGCTGTTCATAACCTACCGGAAGGGGGAACGACGTTTTACTACGGCTCACTTCGGGGAACTCGAACTCCTCTTCGATACGGATATCCTCCTAATCGTAAAGAAGGTGGAGCAACTCGGAAACGGTCGCGTAAGGCTCCACGTCGAGGCTATCCCGGAAGGTTACACGGTCCCGAAGGGGACGGTTATCAAGTACGCCTTAACCCGGCTCTTCTCGAAGAAGAAGGAAGTCGTCGACCCGGCCCGAACAGTCGTTCGAGACGAACCGAGAGAGGCGGATCCGGTAACGACGCTCCGGCACTCCTTATGCGCGAACTGTTCGAGGAAGTTCGCCGGGGCTCCGACCTGCGACGCCTATCCGGAAGGGATTCCCGTCGGGATCCTCGTCGGGGAGTTGGACCACCGATTCGAGATCCCGGGCGACCTCGGCCTCGTCTACGAACCCCGAACGCTCGACGAGGAGATCGACTTACTCTAATGAGTTCGAGAGAGTATCATCCGGGGGACAAGTCTATCGAAGCGCAAGCGGAACGGCGGCTCGAAGCGACCCGAAAACAGGAGATCCGGAAGAAGCTGTTCGAGAATCTCGCGGCCTTCTCCTTCGAGGCCGAACACATCGAGAGGAGGCGGGGCGACGAGGATTGGACTTGTCGATTAACAGCGGCGGGCCCGAGGGGGGAAGTCGTTCGCGGGCTCTGGCTAACCGTTAAGACGCCGTCGGCCCTCGACTTCGGTCGGACCTACCCCTTCGACCTAATATCCTTCTGCCCGCTCTGGGTCCATTACAGTTCGAGGGAGGGCTACTACACCTTCTCCTCGAATACGAAGAAGACCCTCGGCCTCGACGGATAAGAAAATCTCGGGGCCTCCGGTGCTTACCGTCGCGTCCTCCCGTCTCTTCCTTCAGGTATTCTCTGCTCCTGACAAAGGTAAACCCCTAATGAAGCTATCGTTCGACAAGATCCGAAGTCTAATATACGACGTTATTCGGCCCAAGGGGTCGACCGAGATCTCCTGTTGGATTAAGGAGGTCTTCGACGACGAGGTCGTCTATAACAAAGGGGCTAAGCTATTCAAGGCCCCTTACAAGATCGAGGCCGGAAAGGCTGTTCTCGGAACGGCGGTCGAGGTCGAAGAGGAAGTCGAGTACGTCGCGGTCTTCTCCGAGGAGAGGCTCTTCGCGGCTTTCAAGGAAACGCGGGAGGACGGAATCGTCGTCCGGCGCGGAAAGGTCTTCGAGGCCGGAGACTTCCCCGATAAGAACGTAGTTTTCGACGACGACGACCTTAAGGAAGCGGTCGCGAACTTTACCCCTGTAACGAACGACCTCGAACACGCTTCGACGATCCTCGACGGGCATCTCGGGCGGCTATCCCGGGTTTGGCAGAAGGGGTCGGAACTTTTCGGGGAGGTAGAACTCCCGGCTTGGCTCGACAAGGCTATCGGGGACGAGGCTATAAAGGTCTCTCTCGCTTTCGACAGGTCTAAGAAGATCGTCGGGAACGCCCTCGTTCTTCGGCCTAGGATCGCGGACGCGGCGATTATGTCAGCCTTTTCGCTTTCTCATCCGTCAGTTATCTCGAAGGGCGATAAGCCCGAGGAAAATAAACCTATGAAACTCAAAGACGCCATTAAGCATATCTTCGGGCTCGATAAGGTCGACGACCTCGACGTGGAAGTTACCCTTCCCTCGGATCCGGCGACTACGAGTCCAACGACCCCCGAAACTCCGGAGGCTCCGGCGGAAACCCCGGCAGAAACCCCGGCGGAAACCCCGGCAGAAACCCCGGCAGAAACCCCGGCGGATCCGACCTTCTCGAAGGAAGTCGACGCTCGAATCGCGGCGATGGAGAATCAACTCCTACGGGAGAAGGCCTACTCCTTCGCGGACGAGGTTATCCGAAGTAAGAAGTCTCTTCCGAACCAACGCGAACAGATCGCGACCATGTTCTCGCAAGCGGTCCGAAACGACGCGGTCGGCGGGGCTCTGTTCTCTTCCGGGACGAACGCTATCGTCGAGGGGACGCAGGTTAAGGCCTTGCGCTCCTTCTTCGCGTCGGCCCCTACTCATCACTTTTCGGGAGAGGCCTTCGTCGACGACTCGGCGGTCCTACTCTTTGGGAACCGGGGCGGAGATGCTGTAAGCGCGGACCGAAAGGCGAAGCTCTTAAATATGTCTCCCCTGGGCCAAAAGGCGGTGGAGGTCGCCTCGAAGAACTAATCCGGAGGCCCCTCGGAAGCGGGGCCTCCTCTAATCCCTTACCGGAGAACTACCATGCCATTTACGCAAGAACTTACTTTCACACTCAACAAGCTAACCCCGCTCCTTAAGCCGGAATGGGCTCTAATCCTTACTCGGCGGTTTCAGGCGAACACGACGGTCTACAAGGGCCAAGGTCTCGGTCAGACTACGACCGGGGTTAACGAGGTTCAGACCTTTACCGTTACCGGAACTCCGACCGGGGGAACTTTTAAGCTCTCCTTTAAGGGGATAAAGACGGCGGCTCTCGCCTACAACGCGGCGGCGGCTACCGTTCAGGCGGCACTCGAAGCTCTTATCTCCGTAGGAACCGGAAACGTATCCTGCGGCGGCGGTGCGCTCCCCGGGACCCCTGTAACGATTACGTTCCAAGGGGCTCTAGCGGCGGGTCCTCAACCCGTCGTAGTCTTCGAGACTACCGACAACGCCTTCACGGGCGGCACTTCGCCTACGGGCGCGGTCGCTGTAACCACGAAGGGTGTAGCGGCGGGGGCCTTAAAGGCTTGGGACGGAACACTCCTCGCGGATCCGACGACAGGTCCTTCCGTCTCGACCTCGACCGGAGGAACGATGCCAGTCGGAACCTACCTCGCTCAAATGGCGTGGGTAACTCCGGCGGGCGAAACGCTCCCGAGTCTTCCGACTTCGATCATTATTCCGGACGCCACTAACGACCGAATGGTCTTCGCGGCTATTAACGCGGCGAACACTCCCGACGAGGCGACGGCGATTCGCTACTACCTCAACGGGGCGATGGTCTTGGAGGTCGCGGTCGCTTCGGGCGCGATTGCCGCGACTAACCTCGACGCCTTGCCGACCTCCGGAATCGTCCCGAAGGCTCCTCAGACCGTTAACACGGCCTACAAGGCGGCGGACGGATCTCACATTCTACGAGGAGTCGCTTTGGCGGACTTCACGACCGACGCCGAGGGTCTCGTTACCTTCGGGCAGGTCTCGACCGGAATGGAGCAGGGTCAATCTCTCGCGGAGGCTCCATACTTCGCGGAGGGCATCTTCCGAATGGGCGACCTTTACGGGATAAGCTCGACGAACGGCCCGCAACTATCGAACTTCGGACGATTCCTTTCGGGAGTCTACTCCGACGCGGAGGGTATCTATCGCCTAGGGTCTCTGTAAGGAACCTAAAGGGAGGACTAAACTAAAACTATGAGCAACTTTGTATTTCCAACGGCGGCGGAACTCAGCGAGATCGAACAGGTCAAACTGCCCGTTCTAACGATGAACGACCCACTCTTTACGGTAATGCCTATTCGGACTTCCGAGAACTTTATCGTTATGTGGGAACAGAAGGATAACTTCACGGGCCTGCAAGGTCTTCGAGGTCTCGACGGATCTCCGGCGCGTGTAAACGCTGTCGGCGGGAAACGATACCAGATGACCCCCGGAGTCTACGGAGAGTTCTCCGCGATTAACGAGGAGGAACTAACGATTCGTCGACAGTACGGCTCGTTCGCGACTCCTATCGACATTTCGGATCTCGTTGTGGATCGTCAGGATCAGCTACTCTCTCGTCGGATCGACCGGATCCGGCAGATCGGTTGGTCGGTCCTTCAGGGATCCTTCGCGGTCTCGGGTCTACAAGGGATCGTTCACGCGGACGCCTATCCCGTCTCTCGCTATACGGCTTCGGTCGTCTGGGCGACTCGGGCGACAGCTACTCCGCTTCAGGACTTCCGGAACGTCCAACTCTTAGAGGAAGGCCGTTCGGCCTCGTTCGGCTCGAACGCTAAGGCCTTTATGAACCGACGCACGTTTAACGACATGGTCGCGAACTTAAACGCGAACGACCTCGCCGGGCGACGGGTTACCGGGCTCCTCTCGGTCCTTAACCTCGACGAGATTAACCGGGTCCTAATGGGAGAAGGTCTCCCTCAGGCGGTTATCTATAACGACGGCTACCTTAACGACTCGGGAACATGGGTTCCGTTTATCGCGAATAATCGCGTTATCGTCGTCGGGGCTCGTTCTAGCGGTTCGACGATGGAGTATCAGATGGTTCGGAACGCTACGAACCCGAACATGGAACCGGGGGCTTACACTCGGGTCTGGGATTCGGCGGCGGAAGACGGTCGACCTCCTCGACGGATCGAGGTACACGACGGACACAACGGAGGCCCGGCCCTTCACTTCCCCGGCGATATCGTAAACATGATCGTCTAAGATCTCTTCTCCTCCGAAAAGAAGAACAGGAAGAACACGGGCTCGCTCTGCCAAGGTAGCGGGCCCCTTCCTTTCCTCGAAGACCTAAAAAAGGAACCACAAAACAAGAAAATGAAAACTTACACTGTTCTCGTCGACGCTCTCGGATACGCCGGGGGTTGCGCTAAGAAGGACGAAGTCGTTACGGAAGAACAGGTCGGGGTAGAGAACGCCGAC
Organism: Pyrinomonadaceae bacterium; assembly: GCA_040081025.1. Taxonomy (GTDB): domain Bacteria; phylum Acidobacteriota; class Blastocatellia; order Pyrinomonadales; family Pyrinomonadaceae; genus OLB17. The sequence goes on from JBEBGW010000002.1 coordinate 8,989, forward strand.
CGACTGCTCCGCGAAGGCTTTATCTCTGCGAACTTCGTCTCGACCCCCGAGGCTCCCGCAAAGGCGGCTAAGACCGAGGCTCCCGCTAAGGACGACGCTCCGGCCCCTCCGGCTAGTATGATCGAACTATTCTCCGTCGGGATCCCTCCGGCGGCGGAGTACGAACTCTCGGAAGAGGAACTCGCTTGGGCCCTCGCTGTTCAGGACGGGACCGCTCCCGCTCCGTTCGACGAGAAGGCTACGGCGGCCCTAACGGGTAAGGAGATCCTAGCTCGAATCGAGGGGCTCGGCTTCGAGACTCCTTCTAGCAAGGCTAAGAAGGCGGAACTCCTCGACGCTCTTCGGGATGCTATCGCCGGGTACTTCGACGACTGGGATCTTAAGGGACCCGAGGAAGAAGAGAAGGTCGAAGAGACCGAAGAGGTCGAGACTTCCGATAAGGCCGAAGGCGACGCCAAAGAGGACGAAGTCAAGGAAGAAGAGAAGGTCGAAGAGACCGAAGTAGCTGGCGGCGGGTCGGTATCCGGCTAGGGCTCATAACCCTAGTGAAAGAGGTTCGACACCTCTGCGTAGCTCCCAAAATAGCAAGCCCTCCTCCTAATCGAGGGGGGCTTTCGTCATACTAAAGAAGAGATGGCTACGACGTACACTTTCACGGATACCGCTCTCGACCGGGCTCGACGCCTCCTCGGGGACACGGGGGTCGACGGGTCGACCTTCCTCCTTCAGGACGCCGAGATTAACGCCGAGATCGCGACTTACCGCTTTAACGAGGCTGTCGCTGTTCTAGCGGACGGTCTCGCGACACGCTTCGCGCAGTTCCCCGACGAGACCGAGACCCCGGGTGGACATACGGTTAAGTGGAAAGAACGGGTAAAGGCTTGGCAAGAACTCGCTAAGCGGCTCCGGGCGACGAACGGGCCCGGAACACGGAGGGGGGCGAAGCTCGGATCCCTTACCAATCCGACCGAGAGTAACATTCGATGAGCGTAAAGACTTACCAGCACCGGAAAGCTATCGGAAACGCCCGCACAACGGCCCGGGCCTTTATGACGCCTATTCTTCGGGATATCGCCGGGCAAGACGTCATGGGGCAGGCAGAGACGCCCTACGGCCCGGAGAAGGCGACGGTCCCCGCCGGGATCTCGGTAAACCTCGCGACGGGCGCGGGGATCCTCGCGATGGGGCGGCTCGAACGAATGTCGGCGGACGCGGTCGAGGGCGACGTTCGGCTCTCGAATAAGGAGGCCTACCGTCTCTACTGGCTCCCTTTCGACTGGTCTCAGGCCGAGGGCGACTACGCCGGGAACCCGCAGAAGCTCGGGCCCGAGATTAACTCTTTATCGGCCTCCTCGGTCGACTTCGTCGTCTCCGGATCTCGAATCTGGATCGTCGTCGACTCGAACGGGCTCTCCGACCTATCGGGGTGTTTGGCGCGGGAGTTCGTCGTCGTCGACAGCTTCCGGAACGGAGTCGCGGATCTCGTCGAATACGAGGCGACCGTCTATCGAAGCGAAGGGACTGTTCCTCGGGCGGTAACACTCTTATGAAGGAACTCGCGGTCGTCGAACGGTATCTCTACGGGAAGCTCGGGACCCTCGCGACCGCCTACGGGTGGGCGAAGCCTCAGATCGCGCCATTCGATCTACAAGACGGGGCCGACGCTATCGCTACTTACCCGACCCCGGTCTTCTTCTTTCGCCTCGTCGCGACCGGGGATCGAAACGCTATCGGGCCCGGACCTCGACTCCTCGCCTGGGCCGACTACGAGATCGGGCTGTTCCATGCCGCGAACAGCTTCGGCGCGGAGTTCGCGACGGCCCCTCCGGCCCTCGCGGCGGGAACAGTCTCGCTCCTTACGGTTCTCGGTCAGATCGACGACCTCTTCCAGAACTACACCCCTCCGATTATCGACGCGGGCCTCGGCGGGACCGTCTACTCGATAGAGAGAAAATACGCGGTCCGGATCCCCGAACGAAGCGGAGGGAAGCTCTTCCGGCGCGACGGCGGAGTCTACCGATTCCATGTCGAGGCGGACTAATGTCTTTCGGGGCCTCGGTTTCGGTCGAGAAGAACAAGCTCCCCGAACTCGCTAAGATCGCGGCCCGGGAGATCGTCGACGCGGCGGCCCGGGAACTCGGGTTCGAGGTCCTCCGCCGGGCTATGGTCTACCTCGAACAGCAGGTCTATACCCGGCCTAACGTGCAGGTCACCTCCGAGAAGATGGGGTCGACCCCCGAACCGACCGGGGCTCTCGTTAACTCGGGCTACCTTCGGACCTTTACGGGCGAACTTCCTATCGGCGCGAAGTCGGAGGCCGACGCTCTCTCCTCCGCGTCGTCTAAGAACTCCGAGGTCACGTTCGGACAAGCTCCGCCGGGGCCCGCTCGGCTTGGTCAAGTTCAGGTCCTCTTCGCTGTCGAGTACGGCCTCTACGTCGAGATGGGAACGATTCTCGGGATGGTCGCTCGGCCCTTCCTTCGTCCGGCGGCGGAAGAGGTCGAGGTCTTCGCGGCGAAGTTCGTTACTGCTAAACTAAGGGAGGCGGGATTCTCCTAAATGCCTTCTAAAACCCTTACCCCGACTCTCGGAGTGGCTATCGGATCGTGGCTCGACGTCTCGAACGCTCTCGGCTACGAACTCGACGGCTACGGGGCCTACAACACGGGTTCCGGCCTCGCTTCGCTTAAGCGGATGCACTCCCGGGAGGAGATCTCGGTCCGGGACGGGATAACGGGCTTCGAGGTCGAGATGCGGGCCCGGCTCCTCGACGGAGATCCCGTACACGGCCCGATTATCGTTACGGCCCTCTACGATCTCGGCTCCGCTATGACCGTGACCCGGGCCCGGAAGCGGATAGGCTGGGTTAACAGTTCCACTATCGAACTAACACTCGAAGGCTCGAACGACGGAACGACGTGGGTTAACGCTTATACGGGCCCTCCCTTCTTAGGGGTTATCCCGTCGGGGGCTTTTCAATGGATCGCGGAGTACGACTCGACGAGTGTAACGGCGACACCTTACCGATATTGGCGAACCTACCATGTCGACACCGACGACGGGGCCGTCTATCCGGACGCTCGGATCGGAGACTTTCGCCTCTACGTCGGCGGGGTCCTAGTAAACGCGACCCAATCTCAGATGCGGTTCGGTATCCGGGCCGGGTCTACCCCCCATAACTGGGCCGAAGGAACCGAGACTCTCCTCTTCGAGGATAACTCTCCCGGCGACAATACGACTTGGGTCGGAGGAAGCATCGTCTCGGGCTCGATAAACGTCTCTTTATCAGCAAACGGCACTACGACGGCGGGGATAGCTAAGGCGGTCTCCCTGAACGGAAGCTACGCGGACTACCTTCTCGGTAGCTCGAACGACCTCTTCGGGTCGTCTTGGAGTGTAGAAAACGTCAGGGCGGAGGCCTTCGCTCTCCTCCTCGAAAGAGGGACCGCGCTATCGAAAGTCGAAGTCGACGCGATTCGAGTCATAATCTACTTTAACTCCTACGGAGGACCACAAAATATGCTTAGAGAACAGGTACGTCAGCAAATCCTAATCGGAAGAGAGTCGGGGACTAACGAAGTTCAGACCCTCACTATTACAGGAACTCCTACGGGTGGGACCTTCCGTCTAACCTTTAACGGAGTCGAGACCGCGAATATCGCCTACAACGCGGCGGCGGCGGCGGTTCAGGCGGCCTTAGAGGCTATCTCGTCTATCGGGGCCGGGAACGTATTGTGCGCGGGTGGGGCCCTTCCGGGAACCCCGGTCACGATTACGTTTCAGGGGGCTCTCGCGGCGGAACCTGTAAACGCTATAACCGTAACGACGGCGGCCTTTACCGGAGGATCTTCTCCGGCGGGTGCTATCGCGGAAACGACCCCGGGAGTTCGGGCGGTCGGCGCGGGGGCTACTCCGAATATCCGGCTCCGTCACTCTCGAATCCAGCTTCAGCCTTCTCCCGAGTTCCTGTCGCATCGTCCGGCGGGCGAAAAGCTGACGAATCACGAACTCGTCATTAAGGAGGGCGCGGAAGGAAGCATCGACGGGGTCCCGACTTACGACGAGATGGGCTGGAACTTCTCCGGAGTTATCGCTCGACCGAATACTTCGACATTGGCCTCCGGGGCTTACCGACACGTCTTCGCTCTCGATAACCGACAGCGGGACGGTATCGCGACTTTTCAAGCCGAATATGGAGACCAGTTCGCTCGGGCCCACCGGATTAAGGGAATGGTTATTAACGCCCTCGACCTAGCACTTCGGCAGGACGGAATCGACCTCGGCGGATCTATCTTCGGAAAGATTATCGACGACGGTATCGTTATGAACCCCGGCGCGGCGACGGTACAGTCTCTCTCCTTCTCGGGGACCGGGAATATCCGGCTCCGCTGGAAGGGGCAGGAAACCGCCGACCTAAACGTCGCGACGATGACGTCCTCCGACGTTCAGACCGCTCTCCGGGCTCTCGCGGGAATCGCTTCTTCGACTCAGCTAACGGTAACGGGCGCGGGGACGCCGTTTACGATTACGTTCGGGAACGCGGCGGGCGGGCCTTTTCAGGGATTCCCTCAGCCCCTCTTAGAGATCCGGACGACTTCGGGATCTCCGGTAGCGGCTATCGCGATGACGACCCGAGGCGGGTATACCGACTATCCGGGACAGGTTATTCTCCCCCGACACGTCGAACTCTTCCTTACCCCGACGCTCTCTCTTATCTCGTCGTCTAAGCTCTCGAACGTCTTCACGACGGGCCTTAGCATAGGGAACAAGAATAACCCGGTCTGGAATCTCGACCGCTCGGAGACGTCTTGGTTTAACTACGCGGAGGGATCCGACCTCGACATTAAGTTCAACCTATTGGCGGAGGCGAACGCTCCCGCCATGCAGTTCCTGTCGCAAGCCCGGGCCGATACGATCCTCTATCTTCGGATCCTCGCGACGGGCGGCCTTATCGGGGCGACGGCTTATCCTCACCGCCTCCAAATCGACTGCCCGGTTAAGGTCTCGAACTTCGGGCCCTTCGGGGAGAATCAAGACGTCTACGCCTTCGAGTACGAACTCGCGGCGGCCCAAGACGATTCGACGAATACGAACCTCGTCGTTACCCTCGATAACGGGGTTTCGGCCTACTAATCGACGCTTCGAGGGCCCCTTTGGGGGTCCTCCTCGACCTACGAAACAAAAGGAACCCACCTTAAAATGCCTAGCCTAAAAACCATCCTTAAGCCGATGGGGATTATAGAGATCCTCTTCGGCTCCGAACCTGTTAAAGTAACCTATCGACCTCAGTATCTGACCCCCGAGTTCGAGGAGAAGCTAAAGACCTTAAACACGGAGGACAAGTCGACCGAGGCCTTCCTCTCCCTCTTCTGTTCGGTTATCGTCGAGTGGGATCTTAAGCTCGACGACGCCGACGAGAAGCCGATTCCTATTACGGTCGCGGCCCTTCGATCTATTCCTTACGACGTGCTCGGAGAAGTTCTAAGCAAAGTGCAGGAAGCAGTCGTCCCCCCGCCTCCGAAGGGGCCGAACTCCGGAGATTCATCGCTACGGGTGGATGGCTCGGCTCCGTCCCCGATTGGTACGGTCTAATCCGGGCGGCGCGATATCTCGGGGTAGCTCCCTGGGATCTCGCGAAGAAGCCCCTTTACTGGAAGCAGGTCGCTCTCCTCGCGGAGGCGGCGGAAGCTAACGGACAAGCGGACGCCTCGTCGTCTAAGAATCGAAGCAAGCCTTCGGGCTAACCGGAGAGGGCTCCTTTAAGGGGCCCTTTTCCGTCATAATCCTAGAGAGGAACCCTAATGTCGACCGTCGCTCGAATAAACGCCGAGATAAACCTAAAGGATAACCTGACCCGACCCCTTAACGAGGCCGGGGCGCAGGTTAAGAAGTTCGCGGACAAGGCGAAGGGCGACCTTACTCGGTTCTCGGCGGAAAGCCGGGCGGCTTGGAAGGCTTTCGGGGACGGGCTCGGAAAAGCTTCGCGGAAAGCTCAAATGGCGGGCGCGGCCCTTACCCTCGGCCTAACGGTTCCGATTGCCGGGTTCGCTAAGGTCGCGGTCGACGCGGCGGCGAAGATGGAATCGATGACGGCCTCGATGACGGCTGTCACGGGTTCCGCCGGGGCGGCCCAAGCTCAGCTACTCGAACTCGAAAAAATGGCGGGCCGAACGGCCTCCTCCTACGATCTTCTCGTTACGGCCTCGAAGGGTCTGATCGCGGGCTTCGACGGCGACGTTAAGGCCTCGAACGCCGTTCTCGAACGCTTCGCTACGCTGTCGAATGTTATGGGGGTCTCCCGAACCGACTTCGAGAGGCTCGTCATAAACCTTACGCAAATCGGCGGCGCGTCGAGGCTAACCGGAGACGAACTTCGGGAAATGGCTTCGATTCTTCCGAACCTGCGCTCCCTCTTAAAGCAAGCCTTCGGGACGAGTCAGTCGGAGGACCTCGCGAAGCTCGGGATCACAGGTCGACAGGCCCTCGAAGGGATAATGAAGGCGATAGACTCTCGGGGCTTTAAGGCGAACACCGACACCTATAACGCTCAACTTCAGATCCTCTCGACCGAGTTCTTTAAGCTAAAGGTCGTCGCGGGCGAAGTATTCCTCCCTATCGCTCGAACGGTCGTTCAATACCTTACCCCGGCCTTCGAGAAGCTCGCGGAGCATATCCGGAAACTCACGCCGGAACAGAAGAAAATGGCGACCGTGTTCCTAGCTGTCGTGGCGGCGGCGGGTCCGGCCCTCGCGATTCTCGGCTCCCTAGGGAACGCGGTAGCGGGCCTAATCGCGGGATGGGGAACGCTCGCTAAAATCGGCGGGCTTCTGTCGACGGCCCTCTCGGCCTCCGGCGGGGCGGCGGGGATACTTCGAGTGGCTCTCGCGGCCCTAACAGGTCCGGTCGGAATCGCTATCGCGGCGGTGACGGCCCTATACCTCGCGTGGAAGAACAACTTCGCCGGGATCCGGGACGTCGTTATGCCCTTCGTCGAACAGATTAAGGGGATGGTCTCGGATCTATACGAGAACATAAAGTCGACATTCGATCAGATCTGGCCCGTTATCGTCTCTACATGGAAGACTGTCGTCGTAAAATCGAAGCCGATTATCGACTTCTTCGTTAACTACCTGCAGTGGCATTGGAACAACATGATGACGGCGGTCACGGTCGCTTTTCGCTTCATAACCGACGTTATTAACGTCTCCCTCGCGGGCTGGAAAATGCTCTTCGGCGCGGGTTGGAGCGACCTAACGAACTCGATGAAGGCCTCCCTCCTCCGTATGCGCGGGATCGCTATAACGATCCTCTCGAATATCGCGCAGTTCGTCGTCTCGGCCTTTCGGGCGATGACGGGATGGATGAGCATGATACCCGGGGTCGGGGACTTCTACGACAAGATTGTCGAAGGGGCCCAAGGCCGGATCGACGCTCTTCGCTCGGAGGGCGCGGCGGCGGGCTGGCTGGCGGACAAGTATCAGGATCTCGCGGACAAGGAGAGGAAGATCGTCGTCCCGAAGGTTCCTCGACCCTCGAACGCGACGATAAAGGGGGACGGCTTCCGAAGCTTGGTCCCCAACCCCGGGGCTGGCGGCGGGGGCGGAAAGCTAAGCATAGAACCCGAAAAAGAGACCGAGGAGGAACGACTTAAGAAGGGGATCCTCGCGGACATACTTAAACTTCAGGCCGAACTAAACGCCGAGAAGCTAAAGGCGGCGGGCGCGACGCTTAGGGACGTTCTCGCGATGGAGGAATACGGGAAGAAGTACGACGACCTCTCGACCTCCTATCGGAAGGCGAAGATCGACGCTATGGCGGCCTTAGAGACTTTTAAGAAGGAACAGGAAGAACGGGTTAAGGCGGCGGAGGAAGAGGCCGAACGGCTTAAGGCGGCCCTAAAGGCCCGCGTCGACCTGAATCGGGCGGTCCTCGATTCGGGGGCGGCCTTCGCTAAGGAACGGGAGCAACTTTACTTTACGACGGAGGAAGAACGGGCTCGCTGGGAAGTTACGAAGGGCGGCTACCGGGAGGCCGACGGGTGGGCGAAGATTCTCTATCTCGCGCAAGCTAAACTGCTCGACCAAGCTCGAAAGGCGAAGGAGGCCGGGGAGAAGTGGAAGGAGTTCTGGACGGGTCTAATCGCGAAGCATAAAGAGTGGCTCGCGGAACAAACCGGGACCGCGAACGAACGCTACGAGGAGTATATTAAGCGGCTAACCGAGGATATGCTTAAGCTCGCGGGGGCTCAAGAACAGGTCCTCCGAAACGACCTAACCGAACAGTTCAAGGGCTTCGCGGCGGGGGCGAAGACGGCGGAGGAGGGCGCGGCCCGTGTTAAGGAGAAGGTCGACGATATTATCGCTCGGGTTAAGATCCTAACCGACGCGAAGGCTAAGATCGCGCAGATTCAAGAGATCGCGGATCAGATCGAGGATATCTTTAAGAAGTCGCTCGATAACCTCTTCGAGAACGGCTTTAAGGGCTTCTTCGCTTCGGTCGTCGAGGGCTTCCGAGATCTAGCTCGCAAAATGGCGGCGGAGTTCCTTAAGATCCAGCTAATGAAGGCCCTCCTCTGGGGGGCGGGTCAGATCTTCGGCGGCGGAAAGGGCGGGGCCGGAAGTATCGTCGGCGGCTTCCTCGGGATCGACAACAAGACGACAGCTAAAAAGGGAATGGCTCCCGGCTTCGGCGGGTCCCCTTATATGCGGTCTTCGGGCGGCCCGGCGGCCTTTATCCCTAGCGGCGAAGGCGGAACGCTTATAGGCGGCGACGGACGAAAGGGAATGGCTTCTCCGGCGGCGGCGGGCGCGGGAGGCGGCGGCGGCGGAACGAGTATCGTCGTAAACCTTCAGGTCCCGAACTACGCGGCCTTTAAGCGGTCGGAAGCACAATCGGCGGCCCTCGTCTTCGCTCGGGCGGGCCGGGCTAAACAGAGAGAGGGAAGGTAAGAAGAAATGGCGTTTCATAATGTGATTTTCCCCGAGGACTATTCTCGGGGGGTAGTAGGGGGGCCGGAGTTCCGCACAACGGTAGTGGCCACGGGTTCCGGCTACGAACAGCGTAACGCCGACTGGGCGACCGCTCGGGCTCGGTGGGATCTTTCCCGGCTCCTCTACGACCCTACCGCTCGCGACGCGACTATCGCCTTCTTCCGGGCTCGACAGGGTCGGGCTCATACCTTCCTCTTTAAGGACTGGGCCGACTACTACGTCGGAATGGCGTGGAACTCGACGACGAAGACGCTCGACCATTCCGGATCCCATAACTTCGGATCCGGGGACGGGTCGACAGTGGCCTTTCAGGTCTATCGCGTCTACGACAGCGGCGGGTACACGGAACGGCGGAAGATAACCCGATTAAAGGATCCGATAAAGGTCTATAAGGACGGGGTCGAGCAGACTCAGCCGGGCCAATGTTCGGTAAGTCTTACGACCGGGATTATAACCTTCGTCTCGGCTCCGGCGGGCGGAACGGTTATCGGGTGGGGCGGGGAGTTTTACGTCCCCGTTCGGTTCGATACGGATCAACTTCAGATCGAATACTTAAGCCCGACCGTAGGCGACGTCGCTCTCCCTATCGTCGAGGTTCGCGAGTGAAAACACTCGGCGCGGGCCCGCTCGCGGATATCGCGGCGGAGTCTTCGACCTTCTGTCTCTGCTGGCTTATTACTCGAAGGGACGGGACGGTTAAGGGCTTTACCTCGAACGTCGTCGACGTAGCGGCTACTCTAACCGGGGCCGGGAAAGTGACCTTTAAGGCGGCGACCGGAACTACAGTCTCGAACCTTCAGACTTCCGCCGGGCGCGGGATCGACAACCTCTCGGCCTACGGGGTTATTAACTCGGGGGATATCTCGGAAGCGGATCTCCTTAAAGGCCTCTACGACGACGCTCAGGTGGTTATCGCTATCGTTAACTACGTCACCCCGGCTAACTTCATCGTCGTCGCGACCGGGTTCCTCGGGGAGGTAAAGATCGGGAGGAAGGCTTTCGAGACCGAGGTTCGGACCCTCCTCGTCCGGGCGAATCAAGCTATCGGGAAGGTCTGTTCTCCCCTGTGCCGAGTTAAGGTCCTAGGCGACTCGGAATGTACGGTTAACCTAACCTCGTTTACCTTCGCGGGTCAGACCGTCTCGGCGGTAACTTCGAGATCTCAGTTCTCGACAGCTTCGGCGGGGGTCGTCGGAAAGGCGGCCTACTACTTCGCCTACGGGAAACTAACGTGGACATCCGGGGCGAACAGCGGGAAGGCGGTCGAGGTCCGAAGCCATAATACGTCGTCCCCGTGTCTCCTTACCCTAGCGGAGATAATGCCCTACGATATTCAGATCGGGGACGCCTTCACGATTATAGCGGGGTGCGACCGACGGCTCGAATCGTGCCGGGATAGGTTCTCGAACGTCTTAAACTTTCGCGGCGAACCGTACATCCCCGGGACCGACGCCGTCTTAAGGATTATCGCGCAATGATGAGGAAACCCACCCCGAACGAGATCGTCGCGGCGGCCCGAAGCTGGCTCGGGACCCCTTACGTACACCAAGCCCGGGGGCCGAAGGGGCCGGAGGGTGGCTGTGACTGCGTCGGCCTCCTTATCGGGGTCTCGGTCGAACTCGGGGTCCTCGACCCCGGCTACGACCCGACGGGCTACTCCTGGGAAACGGACGGATCTCAACTTCGGGAGGAACTCTCTCGCTGGGCCGAGATTGTAGCCTTTACCGACGAACCCCGGGATCTCGACTTCTGGATCTCCGTTCTCCGGCCCGGGGATATCGCGGTCTTTAAGGTTACGGGGCTCCCTCAGCACACGGCTTTTGTCTCCGAGATCGACTACGGGGTCTCCGGGACTTTCCCCGGGCTTATTCACGCCTACAACCCCGCTCGGAAGGTCGTAGAACATAACCTCGACGAACGCTGGGTCCGGCGCATGATCGAACTGTGGAGGCTTCGCTAATGGCGGAACTCGTCCTAGGCGGAATCGGCGCGGCGGCGGGATCCCTAATCCCGGGGGTCGGCTGGATGGTCGGTTTCAATATCGGGGTTACGCTCGGCTCGCTTCTGTTCCCTCCGGAAGGGCCGAAGCTCGAACGAGGCCGGGTCGACGAGATCCGACTTCAGGGGGCCCAACAAGGCTCGCCTATTCCTATCGTCTACGGCCGCAACCGAACGGCGGGGACGATTATCTGGGCGACAGGCCTAATCGAATCGACGACGACTTCGACCTCCGGCGGGAAAGGCGGCGGCGGCGGCGTCTCTACGACCGATTACAGCTACTCGACGTCGTTCGCGGTCCTAATCTGCGAAGGGACGCTATCGAAGGTTCGGCGGATCTGGGCGAACGAGAAGGTCATCTACGATTGGAGGTCCGGCGGATCCCCGACCCTAGCTCCGTACCTCGACTCCTCTAAGATTCGGGTCTACCTCGGAACGCAGACGACGGCGGACGCGGCGATAGAGGCGGATAAAGGGGCCGGGAATGTTCCGGCGCACAAGGGTATGGCCTACGCCGTCTTCGAGGATCTCCCGCTCGCGGAGTTCGGGAACCAAATCCCTAGCCTAACCTTCGAGGTCGAAACGGATCACGCGAACCTAAAGATCGCTCTCGAAGACGTAGCGGGTCGGGTCGGCCTAACGTCGACCGAGTACGACTTCTCGGCGGTCGTAGCCTATCCGACGCGGGGAATGATAATCGGGGCCCGGACCGAAGCGGGGCGGGTTATGGAGGCCTTCGCCAGGGCGAACTTCTTCGAGATCGTCGAATCTCAGGGGGTTATAAAGGCTGTTCTTCGGAACGGGACCTCGGTCTTAACTATCCCGTCGGACGATATCGGCGCGGCGGAGTACGGGGACACGGAGACGGCCCGCTTCGTCGAGACTACGAGATCCGAAGAGACCGAACTCCCTCGCGAGTTTACGGTCTCCTACCAATCCGAGGCCCTCGACTTCCTACAATGGACCCAAACCGCTAGGCGAACTGTTCGATGGTCGGAGAATCAGGAGCAGGTCTCCTTCCCTATGTCGTTAGCCGACGCCTACGCTCGATACCTCGCGGACGCTTTCCTAATGGAGGCCTGGGCCTCTCGGTCGCGCCATAAGCTAACGGTCCCTTACAAGTATCTTCGGCTCGACCCCGGCGACGTCATAACCATCCCCGACGAAGGGGGCGGAACGCGGACGGTCCGGATCGTCGAAATGTCGATGGGAATGATCGCTCAAATCGAGATCTTCGCCGTCGACGACGACCCGATTATCTACGTCGACCCCGGGCTCCCGGCCTCGATTCCTACGGGCGGAGGGGCCAGCGTGGATTCCGGATCCGTCGCGGATCTCGTCGTCTTCGAGACGAACGCGGCCTACGACTTCCTCGCGGATTCTCCGACCCTCGGGCTCGTCGCGGGCCGAACGGCGGCGGGATGGAAAGGGGGCGACGCTCAGATCGACCCTCGGATTACACGGTCCGGGTACGGCCCGGCGGTAACTCTCGCTTCCTTCGGCTCGTCCTCCTCCTTCGGCTATTCGACGGCGGACGCAAACGGGGTTCTCGGCTCGGCGGGCCCGGACTACGAACTCCTCGGCGGGCTCGACGTTACGAACACGGTCCGGGTAACGATGACGAACGGGGATCTCTCTTCCTGTACCCTCGACGAGATGATAACGGAAATGCGGAATCTCTGCGTTTTGGGCCGGGAGATCTTTCAGTTTCAGACAGCTACCCTCGTTTCGGGGTCGACGTATACGCTCTCGAACCTTATCCGGTTCGCTCGCGGGACCGACTTCCTCTACTCGGAACTGCTCTTCGGAGGCACTATTCATGCTCAATCGGAGGCCTTCGTTCTCTTAACGAACAAGGCTATGGCCTTCGGCTACGAACCCCGATATATCGACTCGACCTTTAACTTCCGACTAATCGAAACCGGGAAGGACTATTCGGGCGGCCTACCATCCTTCGCGGAACCCCTCGTCCTAACCGGGGCGGCTCGAAAGCCTTACGGCCCCTGCGAGATCTCTTATACGGGAGATCGAACGGCGGGCTCGGCGGACGTCGAGATCTCCTTTACGAGGCGGGTCCGGAAACGCGGGGATCTAATGGACTACGCCGACGCTCCCCTCGACGAAACGACGGAGGAATACGAGATCGAGATTTGGGATTCGGCCCTCGTTGGGCTTACTCCTATCGCGACGTACACGGGAATAACCTCCTCCCCTTGGACCTACGATATCGCGGATCAGACGACGGACGGGGTCTTCGACACGGAGTTTCAAGTCGTTATCTATCAAGTCTCTAGCGAACCGGGGATCGGTCGAGGGCATCCCTCGATACCGAAGCTGGTAACCTTAGCCGAGGAGTAAAAAACCTATGCCCACTACCCCTATTTTAGGAATCACCGAACTAACCGAAAGCCAAGCCAATAAGCACGTAACGATTAACCTCGCACTTCAGACGCTCGACGGGGCTATCGGACGGGATCTCGCTGTCGCGACGAAGACGACGACCGCTTCTTGGACGAAGACCGACGGCCTCTTCCTTTCGGCTCATACGGCGGCGGTAACTTACACGCTCCCGGCGACGACGGGACTCGCGGCTCCTTACGTCGGTCAGAGGTTCCGGGTTATGGACGTCTCGGCGGCGGGCGCGGGAACCTACCCGATTACGATCGCTGTTCCGTCCGGGAACGAACTCGACGGGGTAACGAACGGAACGGCGGTTATCTACTCCGATAAGGGCTGGGTCGAGGTCGTCTTCGTATCCGACGCTCTCGGCTACTTTATAGTCGACGGAAAGGGCCTTCTAATGGCGGACGACGAGTACGTAAACATTACGGAATGGATGGGCTCTCCGACGAGTCAAACAAACAACGCCGTGACCCTCCCTACGGCCTCGAACCATGTTCCGGGCTACATCCCGTTTACGCCTTCGAGGGACGTCGGAATAGATCAGGTGATCTTTCCTTTCGGGTCGTCGGGGCCTTCGTCCGACGCTACGACCGCTCGAATGAGGTTCGGCTTTTACGACTCCTCGGCGCACCTCCCGGCTAACCTATTGTGGTCGACAGAGGATACGATATTACAAGGGGCAAGCCACGTTCGGACGACGACCCCGACTTTTATCGGGGATATAGGATCCCTTACGACAAGCCTCGGGATCGCTACGCTCGCGGCTCGACGGGTCTTTAAGGCGGGAAAACTCTACTACTTCGCCTATCACCTCGAACCGACGTTCTCGGCGGGGGTCGGATGCGAAGTAACTCGGGTCTCGATGGGCTATCAGGTCCGCAAGCTCTCGGCGGGGGCTCAGGCTTGGGGATACGCCTTCGGCGCGTCTCCGACAACGGGAATACAGTTCGGTTCGGATACTTTACAGCGGCTTCAGGTCGGGTTCCGGATGCGAAGGGTCCGCTAAGATCGTCTATAAGGAAACATGGCTATCGCTATCGACAATCCGCATACCCAAGCACCGTTTGTACCGGAGTTGGTCCAGTTCCCCTCCGGCCCGATAACGAAACCGTTCGCGATTACGCCTTCCGACTCGGTGGATCTCGCGACCGGAACTCGGGCTATCTACGTCGGAGTCGCGGGTAACGTAGCCTTCATGCTCCTCGACGGGGTCAGCGTTACGGTCGCTCTCGCGGCGGGCTGGCATCCTATCGCTCCGAAGCGGGTCCTCGCGACCGGAACGACGGCGACCGGGATCCTCGGCGGAATCTAATGCCTCGAAGCGGGGTCCTAGGTTCGGTCGCGGGGCAGACTAACACTCGCGGCGGTCGAGGAGGAAGCGGCGGCGGGGCTACTACTCTCGTCCGGAAGATAACGACCATCGCCGGGGGTCTGAACTGGGCCGACGGTTCCGCGTCGACGCTTCTAACAGACGGATCGGTCGGAGATAACTCGACCTACGAGAGACAGACGGGCGGCCCTCCCTCTATCGTCGTCGGTCTCTACGACCTCGGTTCCGCTCGGGTCGTTACTCGGGTCCGGAAACGACACGGAAACACGGGCGGGAACGATTACCCGAACGCGGTCGAGGCCTCGAACGACGGAACGACGTGGGTAAACGCGAACACGGGCTCGGCTCCTCCCGGCGAAGTCTCCGGGCCTACTCATACTTGGCGGTCCGAGATCGACCTAACCTCGATAACGGCGACCCCTTACCGATACTGGCGCGTGGTAAACCGAGATCCGGGAGACGAAGGCGGCGCGGGCGACGCTCGGCTAGGCGACTTTCGGCTCTATATCGGCGGAGTTCTTCTCGTCCCCTAACCAGGCCCTTTACTTTTCGTTACCTATAAGCGTATACTTGGTCGGATGGTTATCCGAACAGATCAAGCCAAGCGCGACCTAGAAGTCGCTCGAACTATCCAATCCCAACTCGGGCGGGCTTTTACCGTCATGGTTGGCGCGACTAATCTAACCTGCGGGAACGAGGGCGGCCTCTCCTTCTTAGAGTTCCGATTCCGAATGTTTCCGAAGGCGAATCGGCTCCGGATCGTCCTCGATTCGGATGATACTTACACCCTCCGCTTCTATCGGATCCGGGGCGCAAAGGTCTCGGTCTACGCCGAGGAGTCGACGGTCTACGCCGATAAGCTCGGGGAGACCTTCCGAAAGGTTACTCGATGATCGACCTTTCGGCTCTAACCGAGGTCGGATCGTTACGGCGACCGACGAGGACGGGACGTCGGGTCCGGTCGTCCTCGTTAACTGGAACGAGAAGTTCGCCTTCGTCTCCTTCCTCGACGTCTGCCCTCCCTACGGCGGCCCGTGTTCCCCGGAACGGCTCTTTATGACGAGGTCGGCGGTTCCGACTCGCTTCGAGAGGGCGGAGTTAGCCTATCGCTACGGCCTAGAGTTTCGGCCCTGCGGGGTTGGGGCTCAACCCTCGGGCTTTATAATCGACCCGACCCTCGTTCGCTTTACTCCCGACGAGGAGAATCCCCGTCGGCGGTTCGGGGTCCTCGATTATCCGGAGAAGCTGTCGGAGGAGGACGCGAAGACCTACCAGCTAAACTACCTCGGGGTCGTTTGGAGGACCCCTCGATGAGCGTTATCCGAGAAGAGGCCGAGGTTATACGCGGGCTGTTCGACGAGGGCGGCGCGGAGAAGGGCTATCACGTCCGCTACCGGACTGCCCTAGATCTCGTCGACGCCGAGGGAGTCTCCTTCTCCCCGGATCTCGTCGACCCCTCTCTACGGGGCATGGCGAAGCAATGTTATAAGAACGCGGGATCCTTCGCTCTCTTCGACGACCCGGCCCGCTTCGTTTACGTCGAGGGGTTCGCTGTCTTGGCGGGGATCCCGCTCTCTATCGCCCACGCTTGGGTTTACGACCTTAAGGAGGACCGGGCCCTCGAAGTAACTTGGGAGACCCCCGGCGCGGAATACCTCGGGATCCCGCTCGATACGGAATGGTTCCGGGCGTGGATCCTCCTCCGGAACTGTTGGGGGGTCCTAGATTCTCCGGCGATTCTAAGGAACGACGCGGACCCCGAAAAGTATTTTCACAAAAAGTTCCGAACAGCTAAGCAATAATCGTTACCGATAAGTTATACTCCTATTGTGAAAACCGAACGCTTCACCCAAAACCCCCGAACGGGACGATCTACTCGTTCTCTCGGGGCTCTCGTCGACTTCTTAAACGCTCCCCGGTATACCGTCGGGAAGCGGTTTCTCGAAGGGTTTCAGGAGGGAACAGAGATCCTCGATAACTCCCCGGTTCCGTTCGAGGTCGGCAAGACCTACGGCGGCGGCTGGACGGGCTCTCGCTACGTCGTCGTTTCCTGCGAGAAGATCGAAGGGGCTCCGAGATGACCGCTACCAAATCTCGCTTTATCGAAACCGCTCGCTCCATGTTTCGCCGGGGCTCCGGCGACCCCGTCGAAATCTCGCGAAGGCAAGCGAACTTCCTCTTCTTCCTCGCGAAGGATTCGAGATCGACTCGACTAAACCCGGCTTCGTCGACGATGGCTGTCTACTCCGCCGAGGGGTACGTCGTGACCATCGACTACGAATCCGGCGACCCTATTCTTCTCGTTCAGGAGGCCTCTTAATGTCCAACCCCCACCTATTCCCTATCGTCCCCGCCGGAACAGTTCCGGCCTGCTATTCCTGCCGTCGTCCGACCGCCGAAGACTCCGAGGAGGCGTCGGGCTTTACAGTCGGGCGCGGGGCTCGGAAGGTCGATTGCCCGAACTGCGGGAAGACGACCTACTTCGACGTCGACCCGAAGGCCTCGAAGGAGACCAAATAAATGAACATAACGATCAAAAAGATTATTACCAACGAGACCTTATTCGAGGGAGATTACGAAACGCTAAGGGCCGCTGTTGTCGCGGCGAGGGCGGATCTCTCCGGGGCGAATCTCTCCGGGGCGAATCTCTCCCGGGCGAATCTCTCCCGGGCGAATCTCTCCGGGGCGGATCTCTCCGGGGCGAATCTCTACGCGGCGAATCTCTACGGGGCGAATCTCTCCGGGGCGGATCTCTCCGGGGCGAATCTCTCCGGGGCGAATCTCTCCGGGGCGAATCTCTCCGGGGCGAAGGATATCGTCTCTTTCGGGCCGTGTCCAGGTAGCGGAAGAATCGGCTATGTCGTAAAATCCGAAGCCGGAATCTTGGTCCAACTCGGTTGCTTCTGGGGAACAGTAGGAGAAGCGGAGGCCGCTATAAACTCGAAGTATCCGGACGATAAGGGCGCGGCCTATGTCGGGATAATCCACGCGGCTGTTGCTGTTCTCGGGGTTTCGAGATGAGATTCACCTTCCCTGTTATCCCCGTCGGCTCGGCTCCGGATTGCTCCTCCTGCCGCGTCCTAAAGACCGACCCTCTCTCCGTTTGCCCCTCCGGCTTCTCGGTCGGGAACGGCTCTCAGACGGCTATCTGTCGAACGTGCGGTCAGACGACCTTATTCGACTTCGCTCCCGAGTTCTCTACACCGGGAGTTGAATACAAGACCCCTACCGTTAACGAGGTCCACGTTATCGCCTTCGCGGACGGGACCTTCCTCGGGAGAAGATGGGTGCGGACGACGCTCGGAGACGCTGTTCTCTACTCCCGGGCGGACGCCTTAGAGAAGGCCGAGAACTTACGCGTCGGGACCTTCTCGATTATCCCGCTCTCTAAGTTCGATCTCGACTCGTTGCGCGACGAGGCGGCCCTAGCGGCGGAGGCCGGACGATGAACGGCGGCTCCGAACGAGGTTGCGGCGACTCTCGCGAGAAGGGCGGGATCTACCTAGAATGTGGCTCCGCTGGCGGCGGTGGGCTCCCCATGTTCCACCTTATCAAAGACCCGATAACGGCCTTCGACCGGGAATCGGTCGGGCTATCTCCGGTCGGGGTTAAGCTCGCGGAGATCGACGGGGTCTGGCACGTCTTCGACTGGGTCGGGGCGAAGCACTACCCGAACGCGGCGGACTTCCTCGAAGAAGCTGTTCGGCTCGGCCTCTCCCGCCGGATATCGAAGACCGAGGACCTCTCGAAGCTAACGGCGGAGTCTCGGCTTATCCTCGTTCACCCGAAGGCCTTTATCGAAGGCTTTATCGAAGGCTATCCTTTAGGGGTTCCCGTCCCGTGTGTTACGGGAAATCACCCGAACATAGTCGACCGACTCTCCATCCAGGAAGCGGGCCGTCTTTGGCTTGTTGGCGATGAGGACACGGTCGACCCCAATATATCTAAATGCGGGCCTTTCCCCGAGTGGGCCCCTTACCCTCTCTTTGAAGAGGAAGGAACTCCCGGGGTCCGTAAGATGCCCGCATTCGAGTATAACCTCGCGGTCCGACCGAAGGGAGTCAAGCTCTCTCCCGGTATCGTTATGATCGCTCCGATAGAACGACTCGCGGTCGTAAACGACCCCGACGATCCCGAGAACCTACGCTCCGCTATGGAAGCGGCTAACAAGTCGAGTGTTCCTGTAACGCTCGACGAGGAGTAAAACGAAAATGCCTAAACCTAAAACGAAACCAGAACCAACGCCAGCGGCACTCTTCCCCGAAACGGCTCCCGAAGTCGAGGCGGAGAACTTACCCATCGGCCTAATCGAGTGCGCCATGTTCGGGGCCGACCCCGGGGCGGATCTCGTCGCTTCCGTTAAGCGGGTCGGAATCCTCGTCCCTGTCATCGTACAACGCGTTGCGAAGGGGAAAGAGGCCTTTACCCTCGTCGACGGGCGAAGACGCCTCAAAGCGGCGCAGGACGCGGGCCTCGACTTTATCCCGGCCCGGATCCTACCCGAGGACGTCGACAACCCCGAGGCCTTCACACTTCAGGCTAACATGACTCGACGGGCGAACCCGGTCTCGGAGTACGTCGCTATCCGGGATCTAATCGCGAAGGGGTACGGGGAGAAGGAGATCGTTAAGACCCTCGGGATAAAGGCGGCGGTCCTAGCTCAGCGGCTTCTCCTCGCGAAGCTAATCCCGACCCTTTACGACCTCCTCGAATCGGGCCTTATCGGGGTCTCGGTCGGAGAGGCGGCGGCGAAGCTCCCGGTCGCTCTTCAGGAGGGCCTCCTCGACGTCTTTGCGAAGGACGACCGTCTAACCCTTAAGGACGTCTCGGAAGCTAAGCGGGTCCGGCGGGAGGAGAAGACAGCTTCCCTCTCCGACCTAATCTTCGGGCCGGGGGAGAAGACGAAGACCGACGCTCGGGCGGCCCTATCGCACCTCGACGCAGTTCAATCCCTCCTCGAATCGCTAGGGGAGAGGACGGACGCCGACGAGGTAAACTTCGAGTCTATTCGGAAGAGGCTCGACGCCTACTTCAGATAAACGATTCGACCGCCGGACCTCCCGGGATTCTGGGGGGACAAGGTCCCTAACGTAAGCCCGGATAGCGTTAGATCAAGCCGATACGGTGAAAGAGAGGTCAGCCTTATCCCTCTAGCAATCGGTAAAATCAAGGCAAAGAAGGGGGTCCATCCGTGTTCGGCGGAATCGGGCCCCTTTACTTTTTTTGAAAAAAGTGCCTCGAATCTGGTTATCGTTACCGATATTATGCGGTATGCTACTTTCGATGTTTACCGAACGAATCAACCAAATCAAATCCGTAAGGACCGAACTCGACACTAAACTTAGATGGCTGGCTCGATACGGCGGCTCTACCAACTGGGAGGCGACAGCTAAGGCCTACGCCGAGGTTTCCTTCCTTTGCTCAAAACTCGCGCATCTATGCGGGGATAACTGGCGGGTTCCATACTTCCGGTCGGAAGACGAACTCGTCGCGGCGGGGCAGTCGGCGGACGCGGCCCGAGAGGCCCGAGGAACACGATGAGCAACTCCGTCGAAAGGGCTAAGGTCCTCGAACGGGTTCGTAAACTTCTTCGCCTGTCGGAGAACGACGCGGCGGCGGACGGGGAGATCCGAAACGCGATGGAGGCGGCGGCGAACCTTATCTCGCAGTATCAAATCGACCGAGTCGAGATCGAGAAGACCGAGGAACCCGAGGCCGACGTTTACGGATCGGACTTCGCCTCGTTTAATGCGAAACGGTCTTCCCCTTGGATGGGAACCTTAGCTATGGCGATTGCCCGGGCTGTCGGATCCGTTCAATGCTACTCGTCGAAGCAATCCGTCGCGAAGGGAGTCTTCGCTCGGCCCGAGATCGAGGCCGGGGTCGTATTCTACGGGCCGGAGGGAGACGTCGCTCTCGCTCGGGCCCTCTTCGGGGAATGGCTTCACAGCATAGCCACGATAACACTCGGGCGATACGGCGCGATATTCACGGGCGAAGGCCGGGCCTACGCGATGGGGTTCGCCTCCGCTCTTTACGAGATCGCCGGAACTCTCTATCAGGGGCCGACGACTAAACCCCTCCCCGGATCCTCGCGGGAGATCGTCCCCGTCGCTTCGGTCCTCGCGGAGAAGCGGGCGAACGGGTCTTCTTGGCTTCGCTCTCAGGGCGTTAAGCTAGGGTCGGCTGGGCGGACTCGGGTCTCGACCTCCGGGGCCTACTCGGAAGGGCGGGCGGACGGTAAGGCCTCCGGCTTCGGGGTAACCCGAACGCGAACGCTCGGGGGTCGGAGTTGAGCTTCGGCCTCCCTTGGCGGCCTCGAACTATAACCTCGCGGCGCGGTCGAACGGTCGTTACGACGATGACCGACGAGGCGGCCTTCGAGGCTGTCTCTAAGCTCGACGACGATCTAGCGCGGGACCTCGTCTCCCGGCCCCTTAAACGATTTTCAAACACCCAACTTGTCTGGCTCCACGTTCTCGCGAACGGGGACGCATACCGAAAAAGGAACCCAAAAAAATGAAAACTTACGAAATGCCAATCTCGGATCTTTACCTCTTCGCTATCGTTATCGTGGCGATTATCGCGACCGCCTTCGTCTCGAAGATGCTCGAAAATCGGGGGACGGAATGAGCGAAGAACTCGTCGACAGTCAGACCGTCTATATCGAAGGCTTCGGCTACGTCGACGCCGAGACGGGCGAACTCGTAACGATGGAGGGCGATATCCCGAACGGGGCCATGGAATCGACGAACGAGTTCGACGAGAACGACGTCGAATGGGCCCTTAGCAAGCTCTTCCGGCTCGACGGGGATATCGTAGCTTCCGAGGCCCGGCTTAAGGCGGAACTCGACGCGATAACGAAGAACTACAAGCCGACGGTAAACCGACTCGTCGGCGCGAAGAACAGCTTCCTTACATGGGTCAAGCCTCAACTTCAGCGATACGCCGAGAGGGTCCTCGCGGCGAAGAACACCAAGGCCGACGGAACCCCCGTAGCGAAGCCCGAGAAGTCGGTTAAGCTACCGAAGGGGACGCTCGCTTTCCGGGCCGTCAATCAGGTAAGCATAGCCACCCCCGAGGGCGGGGCCCGGGCTGTCGACGCGGCGGTCGAGTGGGTTAAGGAGAACTACCCTCACGCTCTCCGCTCGGTCTGGGTACTCGACCTCGATAAGCTCTCCGAAGAGGACCGGGCGACGATTCAAGCCGTAACGGCGGAGGAGAAGTCTTTCGTCGAAGTCGGCTGGAACGGGCCCTGCCCGCTTAAGGTTACGCTCCCCGGCGATAAGTTCGACGTCCGAACGGGGGTTAAGTAAATGGCGGAGAACTCCGGGATCTCCTGGACCGACCATACCTTTAACCCTTGGATGGGCTGTACGAAGGTCTCTCCGGCCTGTGACAACTGCTACGCCGAACGGGACATGGATCACCGCTACGGTAAAGTCGCTTGGGGGCCGAAGGGAACGCGGCTCGCGACCGGGACCTCCTACTGGCTTAAGCCCGCTGTCTGGAACGCCGAGGCGGCGGAGAAGGGTCGACGCTACTTCGTCTTCTGCGCGTCGCTCGCGGACGTCTTCGAGAACTGGAAAGGCGATATCGACCAACCGAAGTTTAACCTCGGGGATACTTCGCTCGACGCTATCCGGAAGCGGCTCTGGAAGATGATCGAGGCGACCCCGAACCTCGACTGGCTCCTCCTAACGAAGCGGCCCGAGAACGTCCTGAAGATGGTCCCCGAGAACTGGCTCGTCCATCTGTTCCCGCCGAACGTGCTAATCGGATGCTCGGCGGAGAATCAGAAGTACGCCGATATCCGGCTCCGGGCGATGCGGAGGATCCCGGCTCGACGCTTCGTCTCCTACGAACCCGCTACGGGCCCGGTCGATTGGTCGGGCTGGGGGTTCCTAGACTGGCTAATCGCCGGAGGGGAATCCGGCCCGGAAGCTCGAACAGCTAACCCCGACTGGTATAGGTCGGCGCGGTCCTTCGCGAAGGCGAACTCGATTCCGTTTCACTTTAAGCAGTGGGGGGAGTATAACGAGGCCGGGATCCGGGTCGGAGTTAAGACCGCCGGGCGGATCCTCGACGGGCGAACCCACGACGATAGGCCCCTTCCGCTAATACACGGGGAGGGGAACGTATGATCTCCGTCCGCTTCGTCTGGAAAGACGGCTCCGTATTCGACCAACGAACTCTCTCTCTCGTCCCTAGGATGGGGGAGGGGGTTATTATCGACGGGTTTCGCGGCTTCGTCGGCGCGGTCTCGCACGTCCTCGAAGGCGACTCTCAAGAGGTCGTCGTAACCATACTCGAAACAGAGGAGGCGAAACGCTTCCTCGGAGGAACCTAAAACCTATGAAACACGCAAGAAAAGACTACAATCGAATCCAAGATCCGGCGGGTCTAATACCCGAGGACGAACCCGTATTCCTGTTCAGGGCTCAAGATCGCTTTGCCGCTAAAGTTCTGGACCATTACGCCTCTATCTTAGAGGCCGAGGTTCGGAGTTTAGACGAGGCCTTCGTCGACTCCGAGGTAGCCAATAACCTCGCGGAGGTCGCGGCGGCTACTAGGGAACAAGCTCGGAAGTTCCGACATTGGCCTAACCGGAAGACTCCGGATCTCGACAAAGGGGGCCCAGGTTGAGTAACACCGACGGGATCGTCGCGGAGGCGGCCCGAATGAACACGCAAAATCAGGTCGAGAAGAAGCGGAAGCGGCTCGGCCCGAAGACTACGGAGGCGGACTCTATCCAGGCTCGGTTCCGGGAGTTTCACGAAGCGAACCCGGAGGTCTACGAGGCCCTCGTTCGGCTGGCTCGACGGATCAAATCGACCGGGGTTACGACTTACGGGATCGTCGGCCTATACGAGGTCCTTCGATACGACAGATTCCTTAAGACCGACGGGAAACCGTTTAAGCTGGCGAACAACTATCGGAGTCGATACTCCCGGCTGATAATGGAGCAGGAACCCGACCTAGCCGGGTTCTTCCGGACGGCGGAGTTAACGGCCTTATGAGAAGGGCCCTAGGGATAAAGCCGATACCGACTAATATTCGGCTGTCGCTCGACGAGGCCGGGATCGTCTCCGAGGCCGAATGGGACGAGATCCGACGACGGGTTCGGGAGAACAAGGCCCACCGGGGGATAGAGGGGAACAGTCTTCGAGATCTTCACACTATCCACCGGGCCCGGGGTTCGACGGGGTCGACGAACGGCCCGAATGGGGTCTCTTGGGCTGAGTATAAGAGGCAGGGCGGAACATAATCGTTACCGATAAGGTATACTAGGCCGTTATGTGGATTATTACGAACCGAGGGCTACTCTCGGCGGTCGAGGACCGAGGCGACCGGGCGACTATTATCGTCCGGGCTCGTCAGGACGGCCTACTCGAAACGCTGTTAAACGAAGCCGAACTCGAAGCCGAAGTCTGGCGGGACGATACCGCCGACTATCCGAATCGGGTCCGGCTGTCTCGGGTCGACTTCGCGGATCTCCTTTACTCGCAGGTCCTAAAGATCGACTACCCGAACTTTAAGGACTCGGTAAAGGATCCGAAACTTAAGGGCCTCCTCTCCCGCGTTTGGGGGATTCTGGCGGATCTAGGAATGGGTCGATTTTACGGGATCGGACCCCGGCGACGCCGAAGCTACTTGGAGCATCCCGAACTCGATTCGTTCTTCGCGTCCTACCCTCCGGAGGCTTTTAACGAAGACGGCTCCCTCGACCCCGACTATATAACAGGAAACGACTATGACAAAAAAGAAGAACGGAAGACCCTATAAAATCACGATCAACGACCACCGAGACCTAATCCGTCGAAAGGCGGCGGGCCAAACCGCGAATGACCTCGCGGCCCACTTCCGAATCGGCCTTCACACCGTCTACGAGTATCTTAAGCTCGACCCCGAGACCCGGCGGGACGCATGAGAGAACCCGTTCGTTACCCGACCCCGGGCTACTTCCGGATCGTCAGCGGCGGAACTCCTTTCGTCGTTAAGGAGGAGAACGTCGTCAAGAGGGAGGACGATATCTACGGGCTCCGGCCTACTCCTCGTCCTCCGTCCTTCTTCCTGTCGCTCGCTATCGGGGCCGTCCGGGGCCTCCGGCGCGTGATTGAGGCCCTTTTAAGGAAGAACAGGTCTTGAGATCCCCGAAGAAGGTCGACGAAGAAGCTAAACGAAAGGCGGAGTCGACCGAGAACAGGAAGAAGGTTATCGCTATGCACGAAGACTTTATCGCTCGGATCCCGTCGCTCCCTTACTCGGAGGAGGTCCGGGCTTCGATGCTTCGAGGCGGGAACGCTTGGCTCGACGACTTCCGGCGGGCGCGTGAAACCACTTAAACCCGTCTTCCCGTGGGAAGTCGACGTCCTCTACCTCGCGGTGGATCCGGCTCAACTGAAATCGGCCTTCGCCTACTCGGGAATCGACAGCGAAGGGAATCGGAAGCGGGGAGTCTTCCGCGTCGACGATATCCGGTACGCCTCGACGGTCGAGGCCCGGCTCGTCGAGATCTCGGAGGGCCTCGTCTTCTCGAAGATCGTCCTCCTCGTCGAATATCCGAAGTGGAACGCGGGGGCGGCTCAGACCGTCCGGGCGGCGGCGAACGTCTGGGTCCGGCTCGTTCGAGATCTCTTCCCGCGCAAGGTCGAGGTCCGGAAGATCGACCCGAACGAATGGCAGAAGACCTTCTCCTATCGGGGCCGGGCGGAAGGGACCTCGACGAAGGATTACTCCCTCTGGCTGGCCCGTAAGGCCTACGGCTGGGAGGTCGAGACCTCCGACGAAGCGGACGCGGCTATGATCCTCGAACACGGGCGAACGACTCCGCCAACGCCGAGGAAGAAGTCGGTCCGGAAGAAGACGGCGACAGTGTAAACTTTTCGTTACAGATAATGGGTATAGTTACCCAACCGGCGGGGGCGACCCCGCTAAAGGCAAGGAGCAAACCTAATGAACAAACATCGACAACGCGGCCTCGCGGCCCTCTTTAACACGACCGGAGGCCGATTCTAAATGGCTGTCCATATCCGAAAAGCCCAACGCTCTAAGGCGTGGCTTAAACTAGTTATCGACGGAGTCTCGGGGGCGGGCAAGACCTACTCCGCGATTCAGATAGCGAAAGGAATCGGGCCCGACCCGAAACCTATCCTTATCGACACCGAGAACGGCTCCGGCGAACTCTACTCTCACCTCGGGGATTACGATTATATTCGGATCCTCCCTCCCTTCTCCCCGGCGAAGTACGTCGAGGCTATCGAAGCGGCTATCGCGAACGGGAACACGGTCATAATAATCGACTCGCTGACCCATTGCTGGAAGTATATTCTCTCCTATAAGGAAAGTCTCGACGCGGCGAACCCGAGGGCGGGCTTTACGAACTGGGCGAAAGCTAAGCTCCTCTTCGACGAGGTTAAGACGGCCCTCCTGCAATGCCCCGCGCACGTCATTTGCACTCTTCGGGCGGGCTCCGAATACGCCGAATCGTTCGACGTTAAGGGGAACAAAAAGTTCGAGAAGGTCGGGACGAAACCTATCGCGGAACCCGACCTCGAATACGAGTTTACGCTCGCTCTTCGGATCGAACGCTCGCACCTCGCGACGGCGGTCAAGGACCGAACGGAGAGATTCGATATCGCGGCTCCCTTTACTCCGTCCCCGACGACGGGTAAAACGCTCTGGGCGTGGCTAAACGAGGGCGCGGGCGAACTCTCTTCCGAGTGGTCCGGGGCCCTTAACAGCGAAGACTCACAGCGGGCCCTCTCCGAGGCCGAGAAGCTCGGGGTAGGAACCGAGGGCGCGTCCGACGAGGATCTCGCGAAGAAGGCGGTCGAACTCCTCCGACAGAAGCAGAGAGAGGCGAACGCGAAGATTAAGGAACTCGGGCTCGACGCCGATAAAGAGGGCTTGAAGGCCTTCTCGGGTAAGGCGAAGGAAGCGGGCCTCGACGCTCTCGAACTGTTCTGGGAGTTCTCGAAGAAGCGGGACGGGCTAAAGACGTGGAAGGAGTTTCAGGTTATCCTCGACGAGTACGTTAAGGCTAAGAACGAAACCGAGGGAAAGTTAGAGAGATCCTCCGGCGACGGGGCCTCTCCGACTTCGAGCGAAAAGCCGAAGACCTCGAACGAAAGCGGAGAAGCTACCGGGAGTTCCGACGAGTCGGAGAAGGCCGGGGCGGTCGACTCGGGGTCGAAGACCTCTTCCCCGAACTCCGAGACGGAGGCTCGTCTGAAGAAGGCCTTCGAGAAGTATCCCGACCGGGCCCTCGTCGAGAAGAGGCTAGAGGCCCTCGGGATCTCGGTCGACGACCTTATCGCGGAGACAGCTTCGAGGAACCCGAGAACGAGTCTCCCGGCCCTTATCGTCGTCCTCGAAGAGTTCGAGAAGCGGAGTAAGTGACGTTGGACGGCCCGAGGTACTGCTCTTGGGCCCCCGACCGCCTTCTTCGAGATCCCGCCGTTCGGCGGATGAACGCGGAGGCCTTCGGTGGTTACTGTTCGCTTCTGATGGAGGCTTGGCTCGACCCGTCGGGGTCGCTTCCTGTCGCTTCCGAAGATCTGGCCCTCCTCGCTAGGATGGGTAAGGCTTCCTGGGCTCACTTCTCGAAGGCTATCCTCTCCCTTTTCGAGGAGGAGGACGGACGCCTATATTCCCCTATCGTCGACGAGGCCCGGGCGAAGATTATCAAAAAATCTCAACTGGGAAGGGCGGCAGTCGAAGCTCGCGAAAGGCTAAAGGCCGAAAAATACCGACAACTCGAACCTAAACCTCTATCGGACGATGATCCGACGATTATCGGACGATTATCCAAAGAGAAAGAGAAAGAGAAAGATAAAGAGAAGGATCCTTCTTCCTCGGGGACGAGGAAGCCGGGGTCGAAAGCTCTCTCGAAAGGGGATCCTGCGAACGAGGAAAGCTGGAAGGCCTTCGACAACGTCTACCCGAGGCCGGATAACGGGCGAAAGCTCGAACGGGCCGAGGCTCGACTTATCTGGGACCTCCTCGTCGAAGGCGGCGAAGAGATCTCGGCGGTTATCGAAAGGGCTGTCGCTTATCGACAGTGGATCGACCTCCTCGGAAAGCGGAAGTACGTCGCGATGATGACGACCTGGCTAAACCAACGCCGTTGGGAGGAATCTTACGATATCGACCCCTCTTCGGAGGAAGGACGCCTTATTCAGGCGTCTAAGGACGCGCAATCACGCGAAGAGAAGTCGGCACACCAAGCGAAACACCAAGGAAACTACGAGGCCTTCGTCGAGGCCCTCGTCGAGGCCGGGATCTCGGAACCGGGTTTCGAGGAATCTTGGCGGGCGGACGCGGAGAAGGTCCTCGCTAAGCGAAAGCAAATGGGCATGGCGGGCGCGGTCCGAATCGCGGAGGAGAACCTATCGAACCCCGAGTCGGCCCGGCTCGAAATGCGGCGCTGTTGGCTTAAGGTTAACGTCGTCCCCTCCTTCTGGGAATGGGACGCCTCGTCGAATCCGGAGGCCTATAAATGACGCAGACGACCCTCGTCTTCCTAAAGTCTTTCCTGTCGCGGGACCGCTTCGCGGACGCTCTCGACTGGGTTAAGGCCCGGGAACGACGAATCTATCTACCCGACGATAAGCTCTGGGTCCTCGACCTAGAGACCGACCCGACCGACCCCGGATTCGAGAACGCTCTCGAAGAAGTTCGGGAAAGCGGTTGGACCATCGTCGCTTCGACACTATGGGACGCCTCCCTTCCCCTTCGCGGGAATGAGAAGGCTCTCTCGGCTCTCTCGGAACTGGCGGTCGAACACCAGAACCGAAACATTAAAAGGAACCCAAAATGAACTTACGAAAAGAACCTTTCATACTAACGACGAAGGAGGTCGACTGGCTCGCTAAGGCCCTATCGACCGACAGCTACCGACTAATACTAACCGTCGGCTGTTTAGCCTACTACAAGGGCTCGGCGGTCCTCGTCGCGACCGACACGCATAGACTCCACGTCCTCCGGCTCGGCCCGGTCGAAGCGGAGTTTAAGTCGGCTACGGTCGACTTCCGCCGGATCCTCTTCGAGGCCCGGTTCGCGAAGGCGAATCAAGTTAAGATCGAATCGGACCTCTCGGCGGTCCTCGTAGAGAAGACGGCTCCCCGGAGTGGAAAAGTCGAGACCTCGACCCGGATTCACGCTCCTGTTCTCGATACGGTCGTCGGCCCTTACCCGAACTTCGGAAGGGTTATCCCGGATACGAAGCGGCCCGTCGCGGAGTTATTCTCGCTAAACTCGAAGTATCTCACGGAGGCTACGCTCCTTTCCTCGAACGGGGCCTTCCGGATAACGATGGTCTCCGAGAACGCATCGAGTAAGCCGATTATGTTCATCCCCGGGGAGGGTCCGGAGAACGGACGCTGGCTCTCGGTCGTTATGCCTATGGCCTCGGAGAAGTGGGTCGTCGACGCGAACGACGAAGCGAAGGAGGGGTTATGACGCCGTTCAACTCGAACAGACTCCGACGCCTCGTCGACGAAGCGAATAACCGAGAGGCCGACGCTCTCTCGGTCGACTCGAACGGGGACGGGGCGATGACCTTCGGCGGCGGGCCGGAACTCGTCGTTACGCTCGACCCCGCCTTCGCGGCCCGGGAGACGAACCACTGCCGGGCCTTCTTCGCTCTTCACGAAAGGGTAAAGGCGGCCTTCGCTAAGACGTTACCGGGGAGGGTGAAATGAGCCTTAACCGAGTCTGTCTTATCGGGAGGATGGGAAAGGATCCCGAACTCCGAACGACGACGACGGGTAAGTCGGTGGTCGAGTTCTCCCTCGCGGTCGCGAAGAAGTTCAAGCCGACCGACGGAGGGCCCGACGCGGATTGGTTCCGGGTTAAGGCGTGGGGGCAGACCGCCGAGTTCGTCTCGAACTACCTCTCGAAGGGGCGGCTTGTATCCGTCGACGGTCGGCTCGAAACACGGAAGTATACGGCGGCGGACGGGACCAATCGAGAGATTATCGAAGTCGTGGCGGACAACGTCTCCGGCCTAGATCGACCGAAGGACGACGACGGATCCGGGGCGGCTCCGAAAGCGGCCCAACAAACTAAAACGGGAGGCGGGGCTGTCGACGAGTACGACCCGTTCGCGGACGAATGAAAGGCCACTGGTGGATCTGCGATTCCTGTAAGCTCGCGGTAGATCTTATCCGGCCCGGCGGGGTAGTGAAATGCGACAGGTGCGACCGTACGCTAAGGCCACTCCCGAAGGCTATCGAACAGATCGCGGAGGAGGTCTCGGAATGGTCCGAGGCAACCTTCCCCGACGACGGGCTCGAACCGATGCTTACCAAGCTCGACGAGGAGTTCAAGGAACTCTCCGAGGCTATCTCGGCCTACCTCGGGCCTTGGTCGGATCTCGACGGCCCGTTCTATCCGGAAAACGCTACCAGGATCGGGGATTCTCGACGGCTCGATATCCTAAACGAGATCGCGGATAACGTCTTCGTCCTCGTCCGAATGGCGCACTACCTCGGGGCCGATTTCCGCGAGATCCTCGAAAATAAATGGAACGTCGTTCGAGTTCGCGATTATTCCCGAAAACTTGAACCTAAAAAGCTATCGGGCGATAAACGGACGATTATCGAACGATCATCGTCCGATAAAAAGTTCGTGATATTCTGGGACGTCGGAGTCGGCTTCTACCTCGTCGCGGGGGATCCGTCTCCGGAGGGGCTGTCGCTCCCGCATTGGACGTCTAAGAACGAGGGCTACGCTACGAAGTTCGATGAGGCCGAAGCTGTCGAGTGGCTTCGTAGCGGGCGCATGATCGGGCCGGACGGGGAGGTCTACAATCTCTCCTCGGTCGCTCTTAAGGTCTTGGAGGTAGCTCCGACCCCCGAGGTGGTCCCCGAACATAAACTCGAAGGCTACCAACACTTCCTAGGCC
This sequence comes from Pyrinomonadaceae bacterium, assembly GCA_040081025.1. Taxonomy (GTDB): domain Bacteria; phylum Acidobacteriota; class Blastocatellia; order Pyrinomonadales; family Pyrinomonadaceae; genus OLB17. The sequence goes on from JBEBGW010000002.1 coordinate 39,620, forward strand.
GGATCGCGGATAGCGCGGGGGTCTCCGGATCTCCGACCCTCGACGAGGTCTTGGCTCAGGTCCGGGCTTGGAGGGACGATATCGAAGAACTGCTCTTCCTCGCTCGCCAGTTGGCGGAGTGGGTCGACGAACCGAACGACTCCTCTAAGTCGACCATCCTCTCCCGGCACGACGGGAAGGCGAAGGTCTACGTCGAGAAGGTCGAGGGTCTCGTTCGGAAGGAACGATAAATGGAGGTTCGGATAACACTAATCCGGGCCTCCGACGGAGAGACAGCGGAGATAACCGATGAATGGGAAGAGAGAGACTCTTTACTTTTCTATTGGTCTGAGGGGAACGCTTCCTGCGACTGCGTTCGGGCGGAAGAGTTCGCTATCGCCCGAGGCGAAGAGGATCCCGACCTTTCCTGTGGGGATGGGGCCTTTTTGGTTCGGATTAAGGTAGGCGACGAGATCGTCTACGAGGAGGCCCGGAAGTGAACTCGAAGGAGGTCCTCGGCTCCCTCTGTGGGTTAACGTCGAACTGCCTCTGGTCTCCGCTCCGCCTCGTCGCTGTTCCGAATACGACGACAATCGCGGGGTGGGAGGCCGACCTCCTCCTGCTTCACCCGTCGGGCTGGGTCTGGGAGGTCGAGATTAAGGTCTCGGTCTCCGACTTCCGGCGGGAGTTCCGGACGAAGTCTCACAAGCACAAGGCCCTAGAGAACGGTAGCATCGTGCTGTTTCGAGGGCCTCGAAGCTATCCCCTTACGATAAAGAATCGCTATGTTCAGAAGTTCTTCTTCGCTGTTCCCTACGACGTCTACGAGAAGCTAAAGCCGGAGGACTTCCCCGACTACGCCGGGATTATCGTCATTAACTCCGAGAAGGTCGGGACCTACGAGAGGCCTATCGCTACCGTCGTCCGCCGGGCGAAGAATCTACCCGGGGTCGAGAAGACGGGCTCGACCTTCCGGATCCGGCTCCTCGAACTCGCTCACGGTCGGCTCTGGTCTCGGGGTAGCATATCGGAATGAGGCTACTTTCCGCGCTTATCTCGACTCTCGCTTTATCGTCCTCGACCTTCGGGCCCCTCGACTTTACGGAGTACGGCTTCCCCTGGGAACGTCGGCTCGGAACTAACTTCGGGCTCGGATCCCCGTTCGGGGGAACCGTCACCCGTTACACGTCCTCCGGATTCCCCGACTGCCCGTTTACGCGACGGATCGGGCTCGACGGAGAATCCGCTTCCTGCGGGATTAAGCTAAACAAGAGTCTGGGCTACGGCGACTACGAGGTTTGGTTCTCCGCTAACCTCGCGGCCCTCGACCCGACGACGAACACGGCTGTCTGGCTCTACGACGACCTCGACGCCTCGACGAAGGGGAACCAGGAGATCGACGCCGAGTTCTCTCGATGGTCCGACACGAATAACCCTTACGGGGTTCATCTCGGGGTTTTCGATAAGGGGATCCGCTTCGGCTCTGTCGCTAAGTTTCTAGCTCGTCCGGCCCGTTACTGGCGCGTCAAACTCCGCTGGGGGCCGAAGAGGCAACAGATCTTTACGGAGGCTTATCAAGAGAATCACGCGGCGGTCTGGGATCCCGTAAAGGAAACGACGACAGTAACGAAGACCGGACGCTGGATCTCGACCGGAGAGGCTACCTTCGACCTGCCCTCCCCTAAAATCGGGGCGACCTTACGAATCGCTATCGCTCAGAACTCCCCGCCTATGTTTACGCTGTCGAACCGGGCGCGGTCGAAGGTTATCGTCTGCGGGGTTCGCTTTACTCCGGCGGCCGCAATCGAACCCCCGACCCGAACCGTCCGTAGGAAGTAGGTAAAAAAACATGGATAGCCGAACTAAGAAGAATATCGAATCGCTTCACCCGAACGCCCAAGACTGGGCTCGGGCCCACCTCGCGGCGATAGAGGCCTCGGGCAAGATCCCGAAGGGCTACGCCGTTAAGATTATCTCGGGGAACCGGACATGGGCCGAACAGGACGAACTCTACGCTCAGGGCCGGACGAAGCCGGGGAACGTGGTAACGAACGCTCGCGGGGGTCAATCGAACCATAACTTCGGAATCGCGTGGGACCTCGGGATCTTCGACGCGAAGGGGAACTACCTCGGGAACTCCCCTCTCTATTCCGAGATCGCTTCCGTCGGCGCGGAACTCGGGCTCGATTGTGGCGCGTATTGGAAATCGTTTAAGGATCTCCCTCACTACGGAGTAAAGACCGGGCTCTCGACCTCCGGCCTGCGGGCCCGGGTCCTACAAGGGAAAGAGATCCCGGTTCCTCCTTACGGCGGCTCCGCTCTCCCTCCTCCCTCGGATAAGGTCGAGGTCTACGACGGAGAAGCCCTAACCCCGATAGAGGCCTTCCTCGACGACGGGCGCGTCTGGGTCGCGGTCCGGCTCTTCGTTCATCACTTCGGCGGAGAGGTCCTCGACGTAAACGGAACGAACTTCTCGGTCGAACTTCACGACGAGAAGGTAACGGTCCCGGGAACGATCCGAGACGGAATCGGCTTCGCTAAGTTCGCGGACCTAAACCGGGTCCTCGACTGGGGCTTCCGATTCGAGGCCGGGCGGCTTACTATCCTAACAGGGGCGAAGTAAAGAGGGAAATGGCTATGGATAGAATCGTATCGGATACCCCACACTTCATGACAAGCCTCTTCGCCGTAGAGGAAGGAACCGGGGTTATAAAGGTCGCTATCGTCGCGTTCGGAATGGCGTCGACCTACCTCTTCGACTCTCCCTCGGAGATTCAGAACGCTCTCGGGGCCGGGCTACTCGTTCTCGTCGACACGATAACGGGGATTATGGTCGCCGTTAAGAAGCGAAAGCCGAGGTCCTCCGCTAAGCTGTCGAGGGTCCTAACAAAGCTCTTCGGCTATCTCTCGGTCGTAGCGGTCGCGGCTGTCTGCTCTAAGGCCGTCCCCGGGCTAACCCTTCCTATCGTCGACGCCGTCCTCTGGCTCGTTATCGCTACGGAGGGCCTCTCTATCTTAGAGAACGCCGACGCTCTCGGTCTCGGTAGGTTCGCGGTCCTTAAAAAGCTCCTAGGAACCTTCTCCGAAGGCTCGGACGAAGTAGTCGAAGCGGCGGTCGCTTCCGTTAAGGCGGCGGAGAAGTCGGAGGCGGCGGCGGTCGCTTCTGTTAAAGCCGCTAATATCGCGGTCGACGTCGCGACAGCTTCGGCGGTAGAACCGAAGGAGGAAGAATAATGTATAGCCTGAAGCTAACAGGAACGATAACCTCGAAACGGGCCTTTCACGTCCCTGTATTCCGACGCTGGCGACTCGTCTTCGAGCGAAGAGAGTTCGGAACGAAGATCGACCGGATCGACGCCGAGTTCCCGCTCTACTTTCACACCGGATTCGATATCCCCGACGGAGGGGTCGAGGTTAAGCTCCCGGCGGGGTTCTCGATTCTCATTAAGCGGATGAGTTCGAGTAACGTCGAACCGCTCGTTCGGGCTTCCGTCCTCTTCGAGGGATACACGCTCCCGGGCTGGGGGTACACGTTTACGATTCCCGACTTCGACGACTTACACGTCCTCGACTGGCGGTCCAAGATCTATAAAGGGGTAGAACTCGACCTTTACGGGTCGCTATATTACACCCCTTAAGACCCTATCCGGACCCTTTCCTCTCGTCATTCGACCGGAGGGAAGGCTCCGACCCTAAACCCGAATATGCCGAAAAGGAACCCGAAACCTGCGACAGAGATCCCCGTTAAAGGGGAGACCCCCGTCGTTTCCCCACCCCCGACAGAGGCGACCCCTCGAAAATCTCGGGCCCGAAAATCTACGGTCTCGGTCGAGGTCGACGTAAACCCCGTCCGAACAGGTCGACCTAGGGCCTCCGACGAGTCGGTCGCTCGAAGGCAGGACACGGCCTACCGATTACACCTACTCGGGAAGACGCCGGAGGAGATCTCCGAGATCATGGGGGTAGCGGACCGGACCGTTCGCGACTACCTCCTTAAGGGGAGGGAGAGGCAGACGACCGAACTCCGACGGCTCGAAGGCCGGGCGGGGGTAATGAGGCAGTTCGCGGTCTTAAACCACGTCTTAGAGGAGATGCTCGAACGCTGGGAGAAGTCTAAGCGGACGAAGAAGACGAAGACCGCCGGGGTCGAAACGAAGGATCTAGCTGTCGGCGGGAAGGGCCTCCCGGCGACCGAAACGAAGAAGAAGTCGTCTCAGACGGAAGAAGAGGTCCTAGGCGACGTGGCCTTTATCGACCGGGCTCTCCGGGCCTCTAAGGAGATCCGAGAACTCCTCGGTCTCGACGCACCCGAGGTAAAACGGCTACTATTAGCCGAAGACCCTCTAAGTAAGGACTTGAACGATGAGAACCTCCGAACTCTTCCCCCCGAAGAACTGCTCCGACGCTATCGTGCGTCGGCTGGCCTTAGCTCGGAACTGGGATAGCGACCCGACGGCGAAACTTACGGCCCTAATCCTCGCGGAGAGAGATCCGGCCTTCTTCGTCTCCGAGTTCGTATGGACCTACGACCCCCGGGAACCAAGCCCCTTTATCCCCTTCGACCTCTACGAGGACCAAGAGAAGGCTCTCGCTTTCCTCCTCGACCTAATGACGAGAGGTAAGGACGGGATCCTCGAAAAGAGTCGCGACATGGGGGCTACCTGGCTGACGACGGCCTTCGCTGTCTGGGCGTGGCTCTTCCGGCCCGGAACAGCTATCGGCTTCGGGTCGAGGAAGCTCGAACTCGTCGACAAGATCGGAGATCCGAAGTGCATCTTCGAGAAGATCCGATTCATAATCCGGAACCTCCCGCCTTGGATCATGAAGTTAAAGGCTCCCGGCTTCGACCCGACGAAACACGACAACTACTGTAAGATTATCAACCCCTCGAACGGGGCGACGATAACGGGAGAGGGCGGCGACGAGATCGGGCGCGGAGGTCGAACGACGGTCTACTTTATCGACGAGGCGGCTCACATTCTACGGCCCCTTCTCGTCGACCAAGCCCTTACGGCGAACTCTCGCTGTAAGATCTCGGTCTCGACCCCTCGCGGCGCGAATAACACGTTCGCGGTTAAGCGGCTCTCGGGTAAGTATCCTATCTGTACCCTTCACTGGCGCGGGGATCCGAGGAAGACTCACTGGATTATCGTCCCTCTCGGCTGGGAAGGGGTTATCGACCCCGACGGAGAACTCGAACTCGGGGATTCGGTTATCGACTACGGCCTCGGCCCGGCCCCCGAACCTCCCGACGGCTATCGGGTCGTCTACCCTTGGTACGCCGAACTCTGCCTTAAAGAGGATCCGGTAACCATCGCGCAGGAATACGATATCGACTACTCGGCCTCCCTCGAAGGGGTTATTATCCCGGCGAAGTGGTTAAGGGCTTGCGTCGACCTCGTCCTCCCGAAGGGGCTCCCGGTCGCGGGCTTCGACGTTGCGGCGGGCGGGTCCGCGTCGAACGCCTATATCGCTCGAAGGGGCCCGGTCGTCGAGAAGATTCACGTCTGGAAAGAGATCGGGGATCCTCAGACGGCGGCCTTCGACGCGGCGGTCCGAGTTCTCCGTATGGCGGAGGAGGAGGGTATGGCGAAGGTCTTCTTCGACGTTATCGGGGTCGGCTCCGGCGCGGCTCCGGCCTTTAAGCTCGCGAGACGGAAGCTCGGGTTCTCTTGGACCGGGGTTAACGTAGGCGAAAGCCCGACAGATACGATCTGGCCCGACCGAATGAAGTCGAAGGAGAAGTTCGCGAACCTTAAGGCCGAACTCTGGTGGAGGCTCCGAACACGGGCGGAGAGAACCTACCAGTACGTCGTCCTAGGAATCGGGCATCCGCCGGAGGATCTCCTCTCCCTCCCTCCGGGGACGAATACCGAACTCCTTATCGCTCAGGCCTCGGGGGTCCGCTACTTCGAGACCGAGACGGGGAAGATTATCGTCGAGTCGAAGAAGCAACTCTCCGAACGCGGAGTCGCTTCTCCCGACGTAGCCGAGGCCCTCGTCCTCTCCTTCTCCCCGCAGGCTGTAACGACCCGGGCGACGAGATCCGGGAACGCTCGACCTGCCTCCTCGGCGGGCGAACCGAAAGGGCTGAAGCGGCTTCCGTCTCATTCCCTTATCGCTCCGAAGAAGCCGGGCCGACGGAGGCCCTTCGCGTGAAGCACCCGAGGACGCGGGCCCAACGGCTACTCGACCGTCGACTCCGGATCGACCGCGCAAAAGCCCGTGAGCAATAATCGTTACCGATAAGGTATACTATGTAAGTCGAGGCCCGAACAAGGGCCCGACCGGGGGAAGAACCCCCGAGGAGTAAACTCAAAATGTCAAGAATAGTAGCTATCGTCCTCTCTCAGATGGACCTCGATAATCTCTCCAACGCCCTAACGAACGCGGGGGCCGCAGTAGGCCGTCGAGAGGCCCGCCGGGCGAACGTCTTCCTCCTTAAGGACGGGGAGGGCCACACCGCGCTAACGACCTTCGACGGAGAAGCTGTCGGCTGGGGTCTCCTTGTCGGCTCGGTCCGATACTCCACTTCGCAAGGGAAGTACGTCGTCTCGACGAACGACTTCCTCGACGAGGACGTTAAGCTCAAGGCCCACGACCTCCTCGACGCGGGGCTCGCTTCCGGCTTGGCGACTTACGAGGAATCGACGGCGACGGTCCGCGAACTCGAAGCCCTCGATAAGAAGGCCGTCCTCCGACTCAATATCCCCGACGTTGGCTTAACGTCCTCCACTCCCTTCGCCTACTTCGAGAAGCGGGACGACGCCGAGGCTTGGTCTAAGGCGAAAGCGGGCGACCGAGAATGGGCTCGTCGGTTGGTGTTCGTCGACCCAAGACGACGCCCTCGTTAACACTCTCGTCGACCAACTAAGGGCGGGCGGCGCGGAGGTCGAAGACGGCCTCTGGTTCGCTACGACCTACGTTAAGGAGGCCGTCGAAGCCTAACCCCCTTCGGAACCGGGCTCGGGATCTTCCCGGGCCCATTCTCGTTTCAAACAGGAACCTAAAAAACCATGAAAGTAACCCAAGTAAAATCGGCTAAAAAGCCTCGAAAGTGCGGAAAGTGCGGGACGGATATCGCTGTCGGATCTCCCTATATTTGGTGGGCCTTCCGCTACGGCGGGAAGCGGTCCCGTTGTACACTCTCGGCTTGTTACCCTCGACCCTCGGAACTTATTAACTCTCCCTTCCTCTCCCGGGCGGCGGAACTCGGGGAAGGCCTCGAAGACGCGGTCGCGGAGTACGAAACCTCGAACGACCTCGGATCCCTTCTCGGCGCGGTCGAGGAGACAGCTTCCGGCTTCCGGGAACTCGGGGAAGAGGCTCAGGAATCCTTCGACAATATGCCCGAGGGTCTTCAGCAAGGCGACACGGGTCAGATGCTCGAAGAACGGGTCTCGAAGTGCGAAGAGATCGCGGACGAACTCGACGCTCTCGACCTGCAATCGACCTACGACGAGGCAGTCGTCGAACTTCCGGAAGTCGACCCCGACGAGGATTGGGAAGACTCCGAACTCGAAGCTCTCGCGGAGAAGCTCGACGTCGAGAAGGAAGAGGACGAGGATCGACCCGACTTCGTTCAGCGGCTCGCTGGGGTAGTCGAGGAGAGGCGGGAAGAGGCCCGGACGGCTGTTATCGAAGAGTTACAGGGAATATCCTTGGAGGTCGAATGAACGCTCGACGCGCTAAGGCCTCTCGAAATCGGGCCCACCTCTCGGAGGGAAGGAACTCGAACTGGTCTCCGCTTCGGCTCGCTACGGTAACGAACCACGCCCTCTACGACCCGGCCCTCGACGGCGATTGCTTTAAGAACGACCTTTACACGGTCTTCCGGCGGGAGATCTCTCCCGGGGCTGTTCACCTCTCTATCCGAAGGAACGACCGGGAGGCGGCTAAGGACTGGCGAGACTTTCAGCGGATTAAGAACGAACTCGCGGGGCCGGAGTGGGAGGGGCTCGAACTCTATCCGGCGGAATCCCGGCTCGTCGACGCGGCGAATCAGTACCACCTCTGGTGCGTCTCTCAGCGAATCGAGATCGGCTTCGACGAACGATGCGTTACGGACGAGGCGACGATCTCCGGCTCGAAGCAGAGGGAACTCCCTCCCGACTGGAAGAAGACCCCTATCGAAGAGGTCGCGGGGCTCGCGGGCGCGGTTAAGGGGCTACGGGACGAAGCGAAGGAAGACGGGCTCGACGTTCGGAGTGGCGCGTGAAGCACAAGGGCCGGACCCCGGCTATCTACGCTTCGGCCCGGAAGGCCTACCTTATCTCTCCCGGTCAGCCGATTCCGGGACGGTCGAGTCTTATAACCGTTCACGCAAATATGGAGGTCCTCGCAATAGCTTACGCGAAATCGACGAACGGGAACCTCGACGGATCCCGGGCTCCCTCCTCTGGATCTCTCCGGTCCTTTCACGCGAATGTAGAGGCGGTCCTCTCTCGGGTCGTTAACGCGAATATCGGCGCGGTCTCCCTCCCCGAGTTCGAGATCCTCCGGCATACGCTCGGATATTCCCACTTATCGACCGAGACCCCGACCCTCGGCTGGCGGAACTACTACCAGATCGACTCCCTCGAAGGGCTCGACGGAGAAGCTGTCGCGGGTCTCGTCGGTCGCGGCCTAATGGAGGAGTTCAAGCCGGGCTACTACCGGGCGACGGATCGCGGGAAGGCTATCGCCGGGGCCGAAGACGAAGAACGATTCGGGAAGGTCGAATGACGGCCCTCCTCGCGGCCCTCGTCCTCGGCCCGGGATCGTGGCGGCCCGTCGATATCTCGTTCTATACGATGGGGAAGAGAACAGCGGACGGAACCCGTATGTCGACGAACGGTCGCTGGGTCGCGACTCGGGCCTTTCCTCTCGGCTCCGTCGTCGAGATCCGGTATAAGGGGAAGACCCTTCTCCTAACCGTTCGGGATAAGACAGCGAAACGGTTCGGGGGCCGGGCCGACCTACCGAAAGGGACGTGGCTCCTCTTCGGGGCTCCGGCCTCTCGCGGGATCCTTCGCGGGGAGTGGAGGAAGGTCGATAAATGAAGGTGGGGGATTGGGTCGCGGAGAGGGGCGACGAAAGGGGGTTCTATAATCAACCGATATTCGGACGAGTAAAGGAAGTATACGACGACGGATTTTCGGCGGGGCTGTTCGACTTGGTTTGCTATAACCACGCCGGAGATAAGGTCGGACGGATCTCGGACGCTTATCGGGGCCCGTCGACCTTTGAACCCTGCCTTACCCAATCCAACTATGTCGAAATCCGACCGCCGAAGTTCCCCTTGGACCGCCACACTTGGGGCTGGCAGTTAGAGGCTAAATAAGCTCGACGGGGAGAAAATCTAAAAAAAGTCTCCCCAATCCTCCCATTATCGTTACCGATAAGGTATATTACATTCGTGGTTACCGAACAGACTAACAAAAGAATCGAATCCCTCCGAAACGAGGTCGCGACAGGTAAGGTATGGAACGCCGACTTCGAGGACGCGAAGCAGACCTTAAACTGGGCGGTCTATCGCGACAAAGATCTCCGAGACCTCCTCCTAAACTCCGGCGACGGAAAGGGCTCGCGGGCTTCGCACGAAGGCTATCCCGGGATCTCCGGCCTCTACTGGGCCCTCCCGTCGAACGTCCACGAAGTCGCTTCCTCGGCTAAGAAGTACGCTAAGCTCCGGTCGACTTGCCCTCCGAACGTCCAAGAGACAGCGGACGCCTTCTTCGCCTTCTGGCTCCCCGTTAACGAACTCTTCGCGGTCGCTAAGACCATGATTGTAAAGGGCCGTCGACCTTCGACCGACGTCGACGACTCCGAGAAGCGAACCCGAGAGAACACGGGGACCTGCGGAGTCTGTAACGGGAACTTTAAGCGGAACGACGACGGGTTCCTAGTCAATCACGGATACACGGTCGAATACCAGGCTTTTCACGGCGGATGCCCTGGAATCGGCTACCTTCCTTGGGAACTATCCCCGAAGGGCGCGGAGGATTACTCCGACGCTCTCGACGTCCACCTTACATTCCTTAGCCAAGAACTCGAAGGGTGGAAGGTGAACGGGCTCCCGAAGGTTTGGGTCGAGCACAAGAGAGAATACGCCTACCCGGGGACCCCGGAGTTCGCCTACGCTTTCGACTCCCTCGTCCGAGATCGAGAATATCAGGTCCGACAGATTAAGTCGAACATCGAATACTACCGGACCCGAATCGCGGCTTGGGAAGAAGCTCCCCTCCCCGGGATCCTCGCGGGGTTCTCGAAGTGAGAATGATGAGCTATCAAGATTGGCAGGACGAAGCCCGGCGAAGATTCGGGGATAACCCGGCCTTCTGGTATTTTCAGTGTCCTATCTGTAAGGGTATCCAATGCCCGGAAGATTTTCGTCAATACAAAGACCGGGGGGCTACTCCCGACTCTGCCCGGTATAACTGCCTTGGAAGATACCAACAGGAGACAGCGGGGAAGAACTTAAGCGGGACCCCCGAAAGCCGTTGCGACTACACTTTGGGCGGCCTCTTCCGCCTGACCGGGGTTATCGTTATCCACAACGGCGAAGAACGGCACTGTTTCGACTTCGCTCCGGACGTCGAAGAGGCGGAGGCCCCCCGGTGAGAATCGTTCGGGTCCCGACCGACTATAACGAGGCTATCCAGATCGAGGTCGAGGAGGACGGCCTGCGGATCCCGTGTCGAGGGGGTCGCTACTCCGCTTATTCACCGCTTCGACGCCGACTCCCTCGTCGAGGCCCTTCGACAGGAACTAAACCTCTTAGAGGTAGCAGTTCAGCGAGATTACATTCCGGCGATACCGCAAGATTTTACTGTCGACCCCTTAAATGTTTCACGCGAAACAACCCCGTGAAACAAGATTTTCTACCCGAGCACAAAACTAAGGAACAAAAAAAAATGAAAAACCTACTAACACTAATCGTAACTCTCGTCCTCTTCGTCCTCGTCGGATGCGGGGGCGGCGGAACAAGCTCCGGCGGAGGTGGCCCGGTCGACTACTCCGGGACGTGGGCGGGCCCCTTCTCCGGCGACCTCGCGGGAACTATAACGGCGGTCGTCGAACCCTCGGGAACGGTGGACCTATCCGGAACAGCGAACGGGGTCGGCCCCTTCTCCGGCGACGGCTGGATAAACCCCGAATCCGGGGCTATCTCCGGCGACCTCGGCTCTCTCGGGAAGTTCTCCGGGGCGGTCCGGATCGCGGGCGGGGTCCTCGTCGGAACAGTGAACCTACCAAACGCTAAGAGGATCGAGTTTCAACTCGCACGAAGATAGGCCGAGAATCGCCCGCCAACGCCTGAAAGAGGCCTCGGAGGAACCTCCGGGGCCTCTTCGTTCGTCTTCTCCTCCGAAGTAGCCATAATCAGGAGAAGACTATGAACCTCGAAGCATTAACCGAACTCCCGCCGAAGAACCGAAAGAAGGAGTATCTCTCCGGGGGTTCGCTTCGGACGCTCTCCCCTCTACTCGGAAACGCTGTTCAGGTCTTAGCTCGCTTTCAGGACGACCTAAACCGAGAGTTTACGGACCGGGCCTACGACGATATGCTTAAGGATCCGGCGGTCGCGGCCTCGGTCGATATCCTTAAGTCGCTAATCCTATCGGAACCCCTACGAGTCGAGGCTCGGGTTCAGGATAAGAAGGCGGCGGACTACGAGATCTCGAAGAAGGTCGCGGACTTCGTCTCGAAGAACCTACGGAAGATGGGGCGGTCGACGCAAGCTATCCTCTGGGAGGCCCTCGACGCTATCGCCTACGGATCTTCGCTCGTCGAGACCGTGTTCGAGGACGCGGTCGAGGACGGGGTCCCGGTTCTCCGGCTTAAGGATCTAAAGACTCGGTCCCGCTCGAACTACGCTCTCGTCGTCGACCGATTCTATAACGTCCTCGGGGCTATTCCGACCGAGATGGGCTTTCAGGCCTCCGGGGTCTATACGGGCTCGACGAAACCCGACCCGGATAAGGTTATCCCGAGGGAGAAGTTCCTCCTCGTCGCTCTTATTACGAAGAACTCGGATCCTCGCGGGGTATCGCTAATCCGGCCCGCTTGGAACGCCTACTACCTTAAGACCCAAGTCTGGCCCGCCTACCTTAAGTTCCTCGTTCAGTTCGCTTCGCCTTCTATCGTCGGCTTCACCCCCGACAACGCGGAGGAGGTCGAGGTCCTCGACGATAACGGAACCCCGCTCCTAAACGCCGACGGGACCATGCAGACGATCTCGGCGGAGGAGGATATGCTCGCGACGCTCCTCGGCTTTCAGAACGGGACGGTCGCGGTCCTTAAAGGCGGCTCGAAACTCGAACTCCTTAAGTCGGAGGGGCAGGGAGAGGCCTTCTCGGCGGCTGTCGACCTCTTCGACCGACAGATCGCTATGGCGATTCTAAAGACCCACCGAACGCTACTCGAATCGAGGCACTCCTCGAAGGCGGACTCGGAGTCGGCGGCGGATATTACCGACGTCTTCGTCGCTTCCCTTCGAGAGATCCTCGGGCAGGCCTTTACTCGCGACGTCGCTCGGGTCCTCGTCGAGATTAACTTCGGGCCGGAGATCGCGGACGAATACACGCCGGACGTTACGCTTAAGTCTATGCCGAAGCAGGACTTCTCGAAGGCGGCGGACGCTATCTCGAAGCTGTGGACGTCCAAGTTCCTCCACTCTTCGCAGGTCGCGGGGGCCGACGGAATGGTCGGGCTCCCTGAACGGGATATGGACGCCTTCCTAGGCGAACTCGAAGAGGAAGCGGAAAGTCGACGGCTCGACCAAACCGAACGCCTTAAGCTAATGAACCCCGGCGCGGGGACGACGAAGCCGAAGGCCGAGAACGATGCGGAAGACGAAGAGTAAGGGATAAAATGAGTTATGTCGGAACCCACGATTATAAACCAAGAGACGAGGCTCGTCTCCGTCGAAGACATTACCACCCACCCCGAGAACCCTAACCGGGCGGAGATCTCCAGGATCGTCGACTCTATCGAAGAGAACGGCTTTTACGGGACGATTGTCGTTCAGCGGTCGACGGGATATATCGTTAAAGGTAACCACACCTACCGGGCGGCGAAAGCGGCGGGGCTGTTAGAGGTCCCCGTAACCTACCTCGATATCGACGACGACCGGGCTATCCGAATCATGATCGCGGATAACCGGATCGCGGAGTTCGGGGAACGGGACGAAGACGTCCTTAAGGAACTCCTCTCCGGGCTCGACGGCCTCGAAGGAACGGGCTACTCCGACGAAGAGTTCGCGGATCTCCTCGCGGGGATGGGCGCGGGCGCGGGCGGAGGGGGCGAACCCGAGGATACCGACCCGAACTACGAACGGAAGGTCGAGGCTCCCGTCTACGAACCGAAGTCGGAGACCCCTCCTCCGGTCGAGATCCTCTACGACGAGACGAAGACCCGGGAACTCCTCGAAAGGATCGAAGGGGCCGAGATCCCGGAGAACGTGCGAGACTTCCTACGGGCGGCGGCGGCCCGGCATACCGTGTTCGACTACGAGGAGATCGCGGAGTTCTACGCTCACGCCGAGGCCGACATTCAGGCCCTCTTCGAGGATTCGGCCCTCGTTATCATCGACTTCGACGCGGCGGTCGAGGGCGGCTTCGTTAAGCTGTCGAAGGAACTCTCCGACGCCTACGACCAAGACGAGAAGGAACGGAATGTCGAAGAAGAAGATTAAGGGGCGGGAG
>JBEBGW010000055.1:0-16410 GCA_040081025.1 Pyrinomonadaceae bacterium
TGTCTGGAAATCGATTCAAACAGCGAACGCTAATTGGCCCTAAATTCTTGAAAATCTAGTTGCTTTAATCCTTTTTTTGTAGTAGAAAGTAATCATCCCTAAAACTTCAAGGGTTCTTGAGGAAACTCAAGGCTTGTTTTCATTTGTAATTACTACAAACTTAATCCATACGATTAACTCCACTTTTGGCTTTCAAACCTTCTAAGCAGCGCCTGCCGAACATTTGAAACTGTAACGTGGAATCAACCATTATCAACATCTAAGCGCACAATCATGGCAACCAAAACCACATCAAGCCGCAAGCCGAAGGCAGTTAGTTCTGACGACGGCCAAGCCGGAGACGACATCGAAAACACCGTGGACGGCGAAGAAACCGCAGCCGTTCAATCAGACAACGGTGAGGCCGCTCAGGCCGAATCCAGCAACGGGAAGGAGTCGCCGAAGGGCGACAATAATCGCCGCGAGCAGAAGCAGAACGGCGACAAGCAAGAGCTTCTCAACCTTGCCGGCCTCAAAGATATGTCCATCAGTGAGCTGATGCATATCGCAAAGGAAATGGGTATAGAGGGAGCGACCGGGCTTCGCAAGCAGGAACTCATCTTTAAGGTCCTTGCCGCTCAGACCGAAAAGAGTGGACTGATCTTCAGCGAGGGCGTTCTTGAAACTCTCCCAGATGGCTTCGGTTTCCTACGTGCTCCGGAATACAATTATCTTCCGGGTCCGGACGATATTTACGTTAGCCCCTCGCAGATCCGTAAATTTGATCTTCGTACGGGCGACACCGTTTCTGGCCAGATCCGACCGCCGAAAGAAGGCGAGCGTTACTTCGCGTTGATCAAGGTCGAGGCCATCAACTTTGAGGCTCCCGAGCAATCGCGCGAGAAGATCTTCTTCGACAATCTTACGCCTCTCTATCCCGACGAGCAGTTGAAGATGGAGATCGGGTCCGACAACATTGCGGCCCGCGTGATGGACCTCGTCACCCCGATCGGCAAGGGACAGCGTGCACTTATCGTCGCTCCGCCGCGAACCGGTAAAACAATGCTTCTCCAGACGATCGCAAACTCGATCACGGAGAATCATCCGGAAACGACGCTGATCGTGCTGCTCATTGATGAGCGACCGGAAGAAGTTACCGATATGCAGCGGTCGGTTCGGGGCGAGGTTATCTCATCGACATTCGACGAACCGCCGACACGTCACGTCCAAGTAGCCGACATGGTGATCGAAAAAGCCAAACGGCTTGTCGAACACAAGCGAGACGTTGTTATCCTGCTTGACTCGATCACGCGACTGGCCCGTGCGCATAACGCTGTTGTACCTCCGTCGGGCAAGATCCTTTCGGGTGGTATCGACTCCAATGCATTGCAGCGTCCAAAGCGTTTCTTTGGAGCAGCTCGAAACATTGAAGAAGGCGGATCGTTGACAATCATCGCAACAGCTCTGATCGACACAGGATCGCGTATGGACGACGTGATCTTCGAAGAGTTCAAGGGAACCGGTAACTCCGAAATTCACCTCGACCGACGTCTATCCGACAAACGCCTCTTTCCGGCGATCGATCTTCAGAGGTCCGGTACGCGTAAGGAAGAATTGCTTATCAGCAAGGAAGACCTCAATCGTATCTGGGTCATGCGCCGTGTACTTAATCCACTTTCGCCCGTCGAACAGATGGAAGTCGTGCTCGAGCGACTTAGCAAGACAAATAACAACGCCGAGTTCCTTGCTTCGATGCAGACCTGATTTCGATCACAACCTATTTGAGGTGAACGCCGGATCGATTTGATCCGGCGTTTTGTCTTTCTGAGAAATTCAAAATTTTGAATCTTATTCGGATTCTTCAATTTAGAAATTGGAGATTGTGACTTATTCTGACCGCCACCCAAACAAAGCCAACCATTTAACGTGAGTCCAAGGGCGGCACGTAGATTGCCTTAGGTTATATAGTTCCCGGTTATATAATTCAACCAAATATCACCATTTTGGTTACTCCGCAGTATTCAGATCAAGCGGGTATTGCCTTTATTCATTCTTTGAATATTGATCGGTAGATATTGCTACATCTTGGAGGAAACAAATGAAAAGACTCGCAATGAGCCTTGTAGGCGCACTTTTTGTGCTATTTGCCTGCCAGGCTTTTGTTTTCGCGCAGACGACGGGGTCGATCACGGGAGCAGTGGTTGATGCGAATGGGGCGGCGGTCCCGAACGCTACCGTTATCGTCAAAGGCACGGGAGGCCAGGAATTCACTGTCGTGACTAATGACAATGGGATTTACCGCGTACCGTCGGTTGCGTCCGGCGTTTATTCGGTTGCGACGACGGCCCCGAACTTCAAAAGCTCGGGAGTCGAGGACGTCAAAGTCGACGTTGGCCTGCCCAGCACGGTCAATGTTACCCTGCAGACCGGTGAAGTCTCGGAAACCGTGGTCGTAACCGGCGGCGGTGAGGTCCTGCAGACCCAAACCGCGACCGTCGGAAGCACCATCACAGGCAGACAGATCATCGAAACCCCCGTTGCATCCCGCGATGCGCTTGATCTGATCGGGCTGCTTCCGGGTACCGCCTCGGTCGGTGCTCCTCGCCGTTCGTCGATCAATGGCCTTCCGAAGGGATCGCTGAGCATCACCATCGACGGCGTTGACGTTCAGGACAACCTGCTTCGTTCATCGGACGGTTACTTCACGTATGTTCGTCCGCGTCTCGACGCCATTGAAGAGGTGACCGTTTCCTCGTCCAATCCGGGTTCGGAAGGCGGCGGCGACGGTGCAGTGCAAATCAAATTCGTTACAAAGCGTGGTAATAACGGCTATGCCGGTAGCCTGTTCTGGCAGCATCGCGACGAGAGTCTGAACGGAAACTACTGGTATCAGAACCGTGATGGCCAGCGCGATCAGAACGGCGAAGCTTATCGCCAGAAGATCCGCCTCAATCAATATGGCGGCAGCTACGGCGGCCCCATACCGTTCTTGCGGTTCGGTGACGGCGACAACGGCTGGTGGGACTCAGGCAAGGACAAGCGATTCTTCTTCGTGAACTACGAAGAGTTCCGACTTCCGGCAGCTCAGGCTCGTACGCGCACCGTATTTACGCCGGACGCGCAGGCAGGCATTTATTCTTACGTCGTTGGTGGACAGACGAGGACGGCGAACCTCTTGACGATCGCTCAGAATGCACGCAACGCGCAAGGTGTCGTGACGCCGCAACTATCGACGCCGGATCCAACGATCACAGCTGTGCTGGGTCAGATCCGGTCAGCCCTCAGTTCCGAAGGGACGTTGACACCCGTCACGAACTCTCCGAACTACATGAACTACAACTTCTCGCCAGCTGGAGACTCGACTCGAAAGTTTCTCGCGGTAAGATTGGACTTCAATCTTGGGAAAACCAACAGTCTTGAATTCGTAACGAACCAGCAGGAATTCGTTCCCTCAAAGGACTTCTTGAACTCTCAGGACGAGCGCTTTCCTGGCTTCCCGTGGTATACGCAGGGATCAGTACGAGATTCCTATTCGACCGCTCTTCGCTCGGCCTTTGGAAAGAGCGTGACCAACGAGGCCAGGTTTGCGATGTCTACAGGACTCTCAACGTTCAGCGACGGGATCTCGGCCGCAGACTTTGATTTTTCGGGCGGATATCAGCTGGGCGTCGATGCAGCGGGTCTCACAACCCCGTATTCGCGAAACTCTTATAGCGATCGAAATACTCCGACGTTCGACTTGACGGACAACGTTACGTGGATCAAAGGAAACCACAGCATCGGCTTTGGCGGTCAGTGGAAGTTGATCAGACGCGAAGGTGCTGGCATCGGACGCATAGTGCCGACGGTGGGCTTTGGAATTGAGTCAGGTGATTCCATTGCATTTAATATGTTCTGTGCGACAACATCGACACAGTGCCCGGTCGCGACCCTTCCCGGAGCGTCGGCAACCCAACTTACCGCGGCAAGAAATCACTATGCGACGTTAATTGGCCGCATTACCGGTTTTACCTCGACCGCCTATCTAAGTCCCGACGGAACTTATCGGGAGAATTCCAATCAGGCGCGTCTTGCGAAGCAGAATACGTATGGACTCTACGTGCAAGATAGCTGGAAGCTGGCGCCCAACTTTACGATCAACTATGGAGTTCGATGGCAGCCCCAGTCAGCTTTTGTCGCGTTGAGTGAAGGTATCTATACTAAGCTCGAGAACTGGGAGCAGGTCTACGGTATTTCCGGGTACGGAAACGTCTTTAAACCCGGAACGCTTACTGGATCGGCTCCTCGTGTGGTGCCGCTTGAGATCGGTGAGAAAGCCTACGAGGACGATATTAATAACTTCGCGCCGTCGGTTGGCGTTGTCTGGAGCCCGAATTTCGGCGATTCCTGGTTCGGAAAGATATTCGGATCCAATGGAAAGAGCGTGATTCGGGGGGGCTATTCTCAAGCATTCGTTCGCGAAGGGTTCGATCTGCTCGAGAGCATCTATGGTGCAAATCCGGGTGAATCACTTTCACTATCGCGAAGCACCGCGAACGGAAACCTTACGCTCGGAACGAATCTCCGGGATCCGAACAATCCAAACCTTACGCCGGCGACATTCACGAATGGAAACCCGATCGTAGGTTCAACTCCGAGTTTTCCGATCGCTCTGGTTACCGCGAACTCTACGAATGCGTTCATTCCAGACCTAAAGACGGGCGTGGTTCATTCAATGAGCTTCGGCTATCAGCGGGAGATCGACCGGAACACGGTTGTCGAGTTTCGATATGTTGGCAATCGCGGAGTTGATCTGCAGCGGCAATACAATGTCAACGAGTTCAACACGATAGAGAACGGGTTTGCAGATGAGTTTAAGCTCGCCCAGGATAATCTGTACGCGAATATTGCGGCAGGTCGGGGAGCTTCGTTCGCCTATTTCGGGGCTAATACGAACACCTCACCCCTCCCGATAATGGTTAAGTACTTTGCCGCATACAATGCAACCTTCCCGAATGCGTGGACGATTCCGCAGGGAACCGCCGGATCGCCCTACACCGCAACCAACTTCGCGAATTCGACGCTGGTTGCAGCCCTCTCTCGCAATGCTCCCAGCGTCTTTGCCTTCAACGGGACGAGTTTCGAGAACAATGCAGGTCGACGGGCGAATGCGATGTCGTATCCGGGAGCTCAGGCACTTCCGATCAACTTCTTCTACGTGAATCCCCATACAATTGGCGGCGGATCGTGGCTCGTTGATAACAGCAGCAAGACCTGGTACGACTCGGGCGTGATCGAGGTTCGCCGCAGGATGTCTCAGGGGCTCCGTATCAGTGCGAACTACGTTTTCTCAAAAGCTCAGGCAAATGCCTATGCTTCGAGCAGCGTGGTCGGAGCCACCAATTCGCTGCGTGCAAACGGATTCGACCTGGCGAAGAACGTTCAGGCGTTCGATATTCGTCACCAGTTCAAGTTCGACGCGACCTGGGACGTTCCATTTGGCAAAGGACAGCCGTTCCTTTCGAACTCGAACTGGTTCGTGAACGGAATTGTCGGTGGATGGACGATCCTACCCACTATCAAATGGCAGAGCGGTTCTCCGTTTGCGTTTGGTAATGTCCAGTTGGTCGGCATGACGGTTAAGGACTTGCAGAAGTCGATCGGCGTGTACAAGGGAGCAAATGTCGTCACGTTCCTTCCGGACGACATCATTCTGAACACTCAGAAGGCGTTTAATATCGACGTCAGCAATACCGCAAACAGTGGATATGGAACGACCTTCGGAACCGGCGGACCCGCAGGACGATTCCTTGCTCCGGCAGGTTATGGCAACTGTATTTCGCGTACAGCGGGCGATTGCGGATTCAATAATCTGATCGTCTATGGCCCGGGTTTCTTCAAGTTCGATGCAACGGTCGCGAAACGATTCAAGTGGGGCGAACGCCGCAGCGTTGAATTTCGTGTCACGGCTCTCGATGTGCTGAACGCTCCGAACTTCCGCGTTGGCGGTTTCGGTGCTGACGTAGTGACGGCGGGTGTCGGTGGTTCGACGTTTGGTCAGTTAGGCAATGGTTCGGCCTATCAGGACGTATCCACGACCAACGACCTCGGCGGGCGTCAGATCGACCTTATGTTCAGGTTCAACTTCTAACCTGTCTTGAAGTTGACCTTAGACTGGCCGGAGAGCTTAGCTTTCCGGCCTTTTTTGTGTCCATGGGGTGATTGCCTGTAAACTCTAGCCTGTTCCGAACCCAATATGCGTGTAGCAGTGATATCAGCTGAAGCCGTTCCTTACTCTAAGACCGGAGGATTAGGAGACGTTGCAGGAGCATTGCCTAAGGCGTTGAAGGCCGTCGGTGTAGATTCTGTGTTGATAACGCCGTGCTATTGGCAAACGAAGGGCGAGTATCTTTGGGATACGGCGATCGAGGACCTGAACGTTGATTGGCGAGGCGGGGTCTATCCGGCGAAGGCGTTCTATAGCGAGGCGAACGGTTCGCCGACGTTTTTGATCGACGCTCCTTCGCTGTTTCACCGCGATTCGATCTATGGCTACAGCGAAGATCACGAGCGATTCGCATTCTTCAACCACGCTGCCCTGCTCTTGCTCCAGCGGATAGGCGCGGCACCGGACATTGTTCATCTGAACGACTGGCACTGCGGATTCGCGGCGGTCGAGATCGCAGAACGTCGCCGATGGGATGATTACTGGCTCAACACCCGGACCGTATTCTCGATCCACAACATGGCCTATCAGGGCGGATTCAGTGCTAGCGAATTGTGGAAGTTCGGCTTTGGATCGGAGTTTGCGCGTAACGCATTCTCGTTTGACGGGTTCGCATCGGCCATGAAGGCGGGACTCGAAACGGCGGATGTTCTTTCTACGGTGTCGCGTCGCTACGGCCACGAGATCCAGACCTCGGAGTATGGATACGGACTTGAGTGGCTTACGCGAATGCGCTCGAATCGGCTGGTCGGAATCACGAACGGCGTTGATTACGAAGTATGGAACCCGGCGACTGATCCGGAACTTCCTGCTCATTTCTCGATCGACGATCTTTCAGGAAAACGTGAGTGTAAGCGAGCGATGCTCGAGAGGTTTTTACTTCCGATCGAACTCGATCGACCGGTCATTGCGAATATCACCCGCCTGACGGGGCAAAAGGGAATCGACCTGATGATGCAGGTCGCGGGCGAGGTGCTTGCCGCTGGAGCCTTCATCGTCTCGCTCGGTTCAGGGGAAAAGAAATATGAAGAGTTTTGGCAAAGGCTTCACGACTTGGCTCCGAACAGGGTCGGGATCTATCGCGGATACAGCGAGCCGCTCGCCCATTTGATCGAGGCCGGGGCGGATATGTTTATGATGCCGTCCAAGTTCGAGCCGTGCGGATTGAATCAGATGTACTCGCTGCGCTATGGCACTGTCCCGATCGTGCGTGCTGTCGGCGGACTCGATGACACGGTGCAGAATTGGGATGCCGCGACGGGCAATGGTAACGGATTCAAGTTCGGTCCGTATCGGGCGGATCGTTTCCTTGAAAAGATATATGAAGCGTTGTTTGCCCACGCGGATAAAGACACCTGGCGAAAGATCCAACGCAACGGAATGTCCGTCGACAATTCGTGGGAGAATGCGGCCCGGAAATACGTCGAGCTTTACGAATGGACAAGGAGTTAAGAACTGAATTCCAGTTAGGCGATTTCGAGATGCGAGCGTGGCGAGAAGACGACATTGACGCGGCTCTCGAGATCGTGCTTCGGAATCGCGAGCACCTGCAGACGTACATGCAATGGATGACACCCGATTACTCGATCGAATCGGCTCGGAAATTTATCGTTGAGGGAATAAAGAATCGACTGGACAAGAACAACCTCGGCCTTGCTCTCGTTCAGGACGGCAAGCTGATAGGGTCGACCGGATTTAATCGGCTCGACTGGACGGCTCGCGTTTGCGAGATCGGTTATTGGATCGATCGTCAGGCAGAAGGGAATGGGGTCATTAGTAAGGCCTGCCGGGCGATGATCGATTACGCGTTCGACGAACTCAAAATGAACCGTGTCGAGATACGATGTTCGACTGAGAATTTTCGGAGTGCGGCGATTCCCGAACGCCTCGGATTTAGACTAGAAGGAACTCTGCGCCAAGCTGAAGTGCTCAATGGCCGACCCCACGATTTCTACATTTTCGGCCTACTCGCGGAAGACGAACGCCTTTGGTAGAATAAGCCGTAATCCGCAACGTATTACCCGACCTCCAAGTCCGGACTGGCGATTACATACAACAATCTATGATCAGTGTGATAATCGGGGCCCAATGGGGCGACGAGGGAAAGGGTAAGGTTGTCGATCTTTTGGCTGATCGTTTCGATATCGTTTCTCGATATCAGGGCGGCCACAACGCCGGGCATAGCGTTTACGTCGGCGACAAGGCCTTTGTACTTCGTCTGCTTCCGTCGGGGATAATTCATCCCGACAAGACGTGCGTTCTCGGAAACGGAATGGTCATAGACCCGAAGGCGTTCTTTGAAGAGGTTGACCAGATCGCTCAGCAAGGAATCGAGGTCACGCCGGAGCGACTGAAGGTATCATCGCGTGCACACCTGATAATGCCCTATCACCGAGCGCTTGATCATACATCTGAAGAGCGGCTTGGCAACGAGAAGATCGGTACGACGCTGCGAGGTATCGGCCCTGCCTATGAGGACAAGGCTGGCCGCCGTGGGATTCGCGTCGCCGATGCGTTGTCACCGGACATCTTGAAGCTGCGGGTTGAGCGGAATCTAGAGGAAGCTAACCGGATAATCGCCCTGTTCGGAAATCAGCCGCTTCGAGCCGATGAGATACTCGAAGAGATCACGCCGCTGATCGAACGCCTCCGACCGTTTGTAACCGAGACCTCGCATTTCCTTTCTGAAGCAAAAAAAGCCAACAAGAAGATCCTTCTCGAAGGCGCTCAGGCGACTCTCCTTGACGTGGATCATGGGACTTACCCTTATGTAACTTCTTCGAATCCGACCGCTGGTGGAGCGTCGGTCGGAGCGGGGATTCCGCCGCACCACATCACGGGAGTCCTTGGGATCGTTCGTACTTATGCGACGCGTGTAGGCGAAGGTCCGTTTCCGACCGAGATGCTGGACGAAGAAGAATCGATGGCGAATCTCATTCGCGAACGCGGTAATGAGTACGGCTCGGTTACTCGTCGCCCGCGACGTTGCGGCTGGTTCGACGCCATTGCGACGCGATACGCGGCGGAACTGAACGGCTTCGATTCGATCGCTTTGACCAAGCTTGACGTGCTCGACGCTCTCGAAGAGATCAAGGTCTGCGTCGGATACGAGATCGACGGCGAACGCGTCGATACGTTTCCCGCCGTCTCGCACGACCTGCGTCAGATCAAACCCGTTTACGAAACACTTGCGGGCTGGCAGAGCGATACGGTTGGTGTTACGGAATTCGATAAGCTGCCGGAACTCGCTCAGGATTACGTACGTTTCCTGTCGGATCAGATCGGCGTCGAGATCGGGTTGATCTCAACCGGCCCGGAACGCGATCAGACGGTTATCCTCAAGGATTCGGTTATGGAAGGCTGGTTTACAGAATGATGCCGGTATGTCGGAAGTAGCGATAGTAGGATTTCAGGATCAGTTTGCCGAGGCTTTTGGTCGCCTCAACTACGAATGGATCGAGCGGTCGTACGGTGTTGAAGAACATGATCACGAGGTCTTGGATCATCCAGTGAAGAGCGTCATCGAGTCGGGCGGGCAGATATTCTTTGCGGTCAAAGAGGGCGTCGCGATCGGGACGGTGGCGATGATACCTTTGGGCGACGGTGCTTTTGAACTCGCAAAGATGGCGGTCGCACCGGAAGCACGCGGTCATGGAGTCGGTGATAAGTTGATGGCTGCTTGCGTTGAATTCGCGCAGTCTAGCGGCTTGAAAAGCATCATTCTCGAATCGAACACAAAACAAGAGGCAGCGATCCGCCTTTATCGCAAGTTCGGATTCAAGGAGATCACGCTTGATCCGAACTCCCATTTCGTTCGCGCCAATATCCGAATGGAACTTGCGATATCGCAACCTAATCAGTAAAATATCCAATTCGACACGGCTCAGCCCGGGTCGCGTGGTCCGATAGCTCAGTCGGTAGAGCAAGTGGCTTTTAACCACTGGGTCGCAGGTTCGAGTCCTGCTCGGATCACCAAAATTCCCCAAAACGCATTCTTCGGAATGCGTTTTTGTTTTGTCGGCCAGTGGGAAGGCCTGTCACGCCTAGAACAGAAAGGATCAATTCAAGTCACAGGGTGTGATAATATGGCCTTGAAATCGGCCGAAAATCTGTTGCGGACGAACGGTGTCGCCCGCAGTCCATTCACAACTGAAGATCTTCCAATGATCTTACTATCGGGGGAACGAATACATGAAACACAAAGTTGTCTTGCTTTCAGCCTGTTTTGTTTTGACGATAGGCTCCTTCTGCATCATGCAATCGGTTTCAGCGGATGATGGGCGAGAGGCCATCTCGGTTGGGCTGGTCGGGGAGGAGATTTCCGTCGCTCAGCAGGCTAGCCCTGTTGCCTTGGACTCGTTTACTGCCACGCCAAATGTGGCGATTCCGGACAACACCTATAACGGTGCGTTGGGATCGATGGCGTGTTCTACGATCAGCACATTGAGTCTGCCTGTCAGTAGCTTTGTCGGAGCGGCACAAGTTCAGATCGCAATGTCACACACGTTTGTTTGTGATCTGACGATCAAACTTGTAAGTCCGGCTGGCTCGATACTCGGCTTAGTAAGTCGTCCCGGTGTCGTTGAAACCGCCGACAATGGGAACGATACCGCCGGATTTGGTGAGAATAGCAATCTCCTGGTGCCAAACCCGTTGACATATTCGGATTCTGCAACGGTGCTCTCTGAACAAATGGGTAAGGTTCCGATCGATCTGGCGACCGGTCAAACTATTTGTGTAGACGGCGGTACGCCTTGTATCTATCGGCCCGCACCGGGTACCGTTGTTGGTTTAACTGGTTTCGCTGGTTTCGACGGTCAAGATGCGCGAGGTAATTGGCAGTTGTGTATTGGCGATGCCGCTGCCGCTGACACCGGAACTTTTGCTAGTTGGACTTTGACGTTGGCATCGTTTCCTACGACTGCGGCGAAGGTTTCTGTTTCGGGTCGGGCCGTCACTCCATCTGGGCAGGCTATTAGCAATGCGCTCTTGACGCTAACCGGCGGAGATCTCACACAACCGCGATACGCCAAGACGAATGTGTTTGGTTATTACAAAATAGACGATCTGGCGGTCGGTCAATTCTATGTGTTGACGATAGAGGCCAGACGGCACACTTTTGCCAATCCGACACAGGCCATAAATTTGGACGGCGATGTTGCTGGATTGGACTTTGTCAGTACACGCTAATTTGGGGAGATCCAGGTGAAGATGAACGGCATCCTTTTTGGGGTGCCGTTCTATTTGACCGTTCCTACTCGATTTTTGTCAGCAAATTCGGGTATCTTTACGTGGATGGTTTCCAGCCAAATTGAAGATCTCAAAACACCCGGCCTGATTCTTGACGTTGCACGCGTGCGGTCTAATGCGGCGCGGGTGTCGGCGATAGTTGAGAAGCACGGCGTTCGGCTGAGGCCGCATATCAAGACGCACAAGAGCGTCGAGATAGCGAAGATCCAGACCGAAGGGCACAGCGGTGCGGTGACGGTTTCGACACTTGCCGAGGCAAAGGCGTTTGCGGCTGCAGGATTCAGTGACTTTACCTATTCGGTACCGATCGAACCTGGGAAGTTCTCCGAAGTGTTCGAGCTGCTAAGGTCGGGGGTGAAGGTGAATGTCGTCACGGATGATCCCGACATTCCGGATCTGCTGAATAGAGCGGCGAATGCGGCGAGAGTTTCGGTCAGCGTTTTTCTGGAAGTCGATTGCGGCGACCATCGCAGCGGTGTCGATCCGAATTCTGCGGCGGCAGCTTCAATTCCCCGCTTAATCTCGGACGCTTCTAATCTCGACTTCGCGGGCATTCTCACGCATGGCGGGCATTCGTACGATACGACAACTCTCGACGAGATCAAGGCGATTGCTCGTCAGGAACGGGATGTAATGGTCGAGCTGGCCGAACGCCTGCGGGCCGACGGAATAGAACTCCCGACCATAAGTATCGGTTCGACTCCGACCATTACGCACGCTGACGATCTGAGCGGGATCGATGAAGTTCGACCGGGCAATTACATCCTTTACGACGCGTTTCAGGCTACGATCGGGAGCTGTTCGTTCGACGATTGCGCTCTTACTATTCTGGCCGCGATAGTTCATCGAGGTAGTGACAAGATCATCGTCGACGCCGGTGCGATCGCACTGTCTAAAGATCGAGGGCCGGTCGATAGAGATGCTGACTGCGGATACGGGCGTGTGCTCGATCTCACCGGAAATGATCTCGGACTGCGGGTCGCTGGCGTATCGCAGGAACACGGCGTTATTCGGGTAGCCGACAAAAGTCTGCTAGAGAAATTGAAGGTGGGCGATAGGGTACGGGTGTTGGCGAATCATTCGTGCATATCCGCTGCACAGCATACTCATTACAACGTTCTTGAAAACGGTAAGATCGTCGATAAATGGCAGATACATAGAGGCTGGTAAATGAAATTTACGTTCGCGTTCCTTTGCTTCACCTTTTTCTTCGCTATGCAGAGTTCTACCGCCCAAACGCCTTCGTCGCTTGATAAGCAGCTCGACGGATTCTATTCGTTTTACGAACGTGCTCTTGGCCGATACAAGATCGCTGGCAGCAGCTTTGCGTTCATTCGCGACAGCAAGGTTCTTGGCCGAAAGACCGTTGGGCTGGCTCATGTCGGCGAAAATCGAAAGGTTGGTGAAGAGACGATCTTCCATTGGGCATCGATCACAAAAACGCTTACGGGGATCGCCATAATGCAGCTTCGCGACCGCGGCGAGATCAAGCTGAGTGACCCGATCACGAAGTACGTTCCCGAACTGCGAAGGGTGCACAACGAATTTGGCAGCATGGACGAGATCACGATCGCACAGTTGATGTCGCATTCGGCGGGATTCCGTGCCGGCACATGGCCTTGGGGCGGTGACGAGCCGTGGCATCCGGCGGAACCGAAGGATTGGGCGAGCCTCGTTGCGATGATGCCTTACACAGAGATCGAGTTTAAGCCGGGAAGTAAATATAGCTATTCGAATCCCGGTATCGTGTTTCTCGGTCGAGTGATCGAGGTCGTTTCAGGCGAAGACTTCGAGGTCTATATGGACAAGAATGTACTGCGGCCCCTCGGAATGTACAGCTCTTACTACGACAAGTCACCGCCACACCTCGTGAAAAACCGATCGCACAGCTACTGGATCTCACGTGAGGGAAAGACGACCGAAGGCCGGTTCGATATGGATACCGGGATCACCGTTTCGAACGGCGGGCTGAACGCTCCGTTCCCGGACATGATCAAGTATATTAACTTCCTGATCGGCGATCCGAAACGGCAGACAGAGTACGACATCGTACTCAAGCGATCGAGTCTTGAAGAGATGTTCAAGCCTGTCATCGAGGTATCGGGCCAGCCCGCAAATGGGAAGGGAAGACGCGACCATATGGGTCTGCTCTTCTTTATCGAGGACAATTTCGATCAGCACTTCATAGGTCACAGCGGAACCCAAAACGGATTCAGGACCCATTTCTTTATCAATCCGTCGACACGCAGTGCCTACATCCTTGCGTTTAATACCTGGACCTACGGAACGACGGCCAACCCTGAAGCAACGACACATCGACTGGATGAAGAGGTGAAGAACTATCTCTTCGAAAAGGTCTTTCCGGCCAAGTGAATGTCCTACGAAAATGAACAGCTTCGGGAGCTAATCAAAAGTCTCCGCCAGAGCGAGGAGCGTTACCGTGCGATCGTCGAAGATCAAACGGAGATGATCTGCCGCTTTCTGCCTGACACTACGTTGACATTTGTTAACGATTCTTACGCACGCTATTTCGGGAAAGCTCCGGCCGAACTTTTGGGGAATAAGTTCATCGACTTTCTTCCTGAATCGGATGCGATGGAAATGCGAAGGTTTCTCGCCGCGTTTGTTCCTGAACGCCCTGTCGAAACGGTCGAGCACAGAGTGATCCGCAGCGACGGTTCCGAAGGCTGGCATCAGTGGACCGACCGGGCGATCTACGACGAATCAGGAGTTCTAACCGAGTTTCAGAGTGTCGGACGGGATATAACAGAACGAAAACGTACCGAAGCGGCATTACAGAAGAGCGAGGAGTTGAACCGGGCGGTGCTCGGTTCACTTCGTGATCAGATCGCGGTGCTCGATCGCAATGGCGAAATAATTGCGGTGAATGACGGTTGGACACGGTTCGCTGAAGAGAATCGCGGAAGAGGCGTAGGGGTGGGAACCAACTATGTCGACGTTAGCAGAAATGCCGCCTCGAGCTCCCCGGATGCCGGAAAGAGTTTAGGCGGAATCCTGTCAGTTCTGAATGAAGGGTCGCCCCAATACCGGGAGGAGTACAGTTGCGATACTCCAACAGGGGAAAGGTGGTTCGTGCTTTCCGTGACTCCGCTGCGTCTGCCTGAGGGCGGTGCTGTTGTATCGCACATCGACGTGACTCAGCGAAAGACCGCGGAAGCGGCATTGGTCGACAATCGAGAAGAGCTGCGAACGAGCCGGGATGAGATCCAGCGGCTTGCGGCCCGGCTGATAACGCTTCAGGAAGAGGAGCGTGCCCGAGTTGCCGCAGAACTTCACGATGGCATCGGCCAGAGCCTGGCGATCATTCGCAACCGGGTGAAGCGTTGCCTTGACGAAGTCGATAGTTCGACACAGGTTGTCGACCAGCTCGAAGAGATCGGCGAAGCCGTTTCGACTGCTATAGACGAAGTTCGTGAGATCGCATACGGTCTGCGGCCCTACGAACTGGACCGGCTTGGGCTGAAGAATGCGATCGAGTCGATGATCGAAGCGATCGCGGAAACCTCAACCGTCCGAATACACACCGGTCTTGACGATGTGTCGGGGCTTCTGGATGAACGTTCGGAGACGAATATTTACCGAGTCGTCCAAGAGGCTCTCCACAATATTCTCGACCATTCCAATGCGACTTCAGCGTCGGTGTTGATCAAGGCGGTTGACGGCGGGGTTCAAGTCTCGATCGCAGATGACGGTATCGGCTTTGACGAACGGCCGAAAGGAATGCGTATGGGATTTGGGCTTTCGGGTATCGAAGAGCGTGCCCGAATGATCGGCGGGAGTGTCGACATCCGATCGGCAAAAGGGAAAGGGACCTTGATCGACTTGTGGGTCGAAGCGAAGCAAGGATAGATGTCAATAATCAGGATCATCATTGCCGACGACCATCCCGTGTTTCTCGCGGGCCTACGGACTGTGGTGGAATCCGAGGCCGACATCGAGATCGTAGGCCAGGCCGCTGATGGTGAACAGGCTCTTCGGATGCTGCAGGAACTTCGTCCGGATGTTGCTGTGCTCGATATCGGAATGCCGAAGGTTGACGGCATCGGACTGCTCACAGAGATCCAGCGACAACGTTTGCCGGTATCCGTGATCTTCATGACGATGTATCGGGAACGAAAACTCTACGACCGTGGGATCGAGTTAGGCCTGCGAGGATATGTCCTAAAGGACAGTGCATCGGACGACCTTATTGAGGCTATCCGCACCGTTGCAGCAGGCGAGAAGTTCATCAGCCCCGAGCTTCTTTCGCATTTCACCGAGAGCCGTACAAAGTCAGGTGAAAGAAGGGCTACCGAACAACAGCTTTCTGCCTCGGAAATGCGGATCCTGTCGCTGATAGCCGAATACAAGACCAGCCGAGAGATCGCGGACACGCTCTATATAAGCCCGCGGACCGTCGAAACGCATCGCACGAACATCTGCACCAAGCTTGGACTTCAGGGCAGGCACGCCCTTATGAAATACGCCCTCTCATTATTCGAAAATCGGTCATCCTGACCCGCGAAATTACGTAGTTATGCGTATTTAATCCCGTCCCGATTACTGTTACCTTATCTCTCGTAAGGGTACCACCCACACCGATTCCGGTTCGTTCAGCCGGTGAATGAGCCGGGTAAAGCGTGGGTCGTGCAAACGATATGGTGGCCCGAACCAAGCTTAGAACTTTCGGAAACCCCATTTTCGAAAGCCATAATGTGGCCTCAAGTCTAGCCATTAGCGAACGGGGGAAGGGAAATACGGACACGGTCTTTTTAAGGTCGTGTCCGATTCCATTTAGGCTCACCATTTCCGCGAATCCGCACTCTATATCGTCCACACCGGCCCAAACGGGTTTGATCCGGAATTCCCTTAAAGTATTGACCAATTGGAAGTTAGAGTTCATGGCACGCCTATTGATATCTACCTCTTCGAGTGGCACGAATGGCCATTGAGATCATTTGGTAGAAAACGGGGGA
>JBEBGW010000056.1:0-16259 GCA_040081025.1 Pyrinomonadaceae bacterium
AACTGGAACCGTTCATCTCCGACGATGAGATCGCGGTCGCGGGCATCAATACCGCCCGCTCGCTCACGATCAAAGGCGGACGCATCAGCCGCGAACAGGTCGAACGTCTCCGCGACAAGATGGCGACCTTTCCCGACTCGATGCTGAAGATCATCGTCACACATCATCCGTTCGACGTGCCCGACGGCGAGGATGAAGACGACATCGTCGGCCGGGCAAGGGAATCGCTGCCGATCATCGCCGAATCCGGCGCCGACGTTTTTCTCTCGGGCCACCTTCACAAATCACATATCGGCCACTCGGCCCGTCGATACAAACTCGACGACGGATACTCGGCACTTATCATCCAGGCCGGTACCGCGATCTCCAACCGCGAACGCGGCGAAGAAAATTCCTTCAACCTGATGGAGTTCGAACATCCGCTGCTGACCGTCTACAAATACACCTGCCCGATCCGCTCCCAACCCTTCCGCCTCGCCGCCACCGAACGCTTCACCCACGACGGCCGCGGCTGGTTGCGTATGTGATTCGGGACCATCAGTAATTCATATGCAGCACCCCCACATATCGGGTTCTGTTTTTTTGTGGTTTTTGTGGTTAAATCCCTCTCTCCCAGCAGGCTTTGTGATCGCACCTATCAACCACAAAAACAAAAAAAAAGGAAAACACAGAAAAATAGAGGGTCGAACCCGACGCGATCCGATGCTGGAGAGTTCAAACACCGATTGGGTCGCAAAAAACGCGTTGCTGGGTGCGCAGTTTGGTTGGCATCGTTTCGGAGGAATTGGCGTATTCCGGCTGTTCGGAATACTTCGACGACATAGTCCTCTTCCTCAAGGCTGACGAATTCGAAGTTTCGCGTGCTTCTTAAAGATCGCCGTTTCGCCTAGAATGTTCGTATGAACAACGGACCTAATGACAGGGTTGATGGCGGGGATGATCACAAGCATCCTCTCGCCGACAATATCACCGGCCTCGGCCAAAAGATCATCGGCGAGATCGAATCGATAGGCGGCATACTAACCGGCGATCCGGTGACCGCGGCCGAGGGTGAATTCAACGTCGAAGTTGGTGATGTACGGGAAGAGGTTGAGGAAGACCTCGAAGAAGGCACGGATAAGGAATGACAGCGACCGTCGAGCAAATGGATTTTCAGTTACCGAGACGCCTCCGCGGACTGCAGCCGACTCTTATTCGGCAGTTTTTCGAGCGGGCGCTGCCCGATTCGATCAACTTTGGCCTCGGCGAGCCAGACCTTCCGACGCCGGATTTCCTTCGTAAAGAAGCCGCTCGAATATCTATCGAGGAACAGAACGGCTACACATCGCATCCGGGATTACCCGCAC
Source organism: Pyrinomonadaceae bacterium (assembly GCA_040081025.1). Taxonomy (GTDB): domain Bacteria; phylum Acidobacteriota; class Blastocatellia; order Pyrinomonadales; family Pyrinomonadaceae; genus OLB17. The sequence continues at coordinate 1,347 of JBEBGW010000056.1, forward strand.
TGCGGACGAAGATAGCCGAGCAATATCCGCATCTAAGTCTTTCAATAACAGGGGTTGTTGTCACCTGCGGTTCGCAGGAAGCCATGACCGATGCATTTATGTGCTGCATCGACGAGGGCGATGAGGTACTGCTGCCCGATCCTAGCTTCCCGGCATACGACGCCTGTACCCGTATTGCCCAAGGAACGCCTGTCTACTATCGAATGCCCGCGGATACTGAATTTGCGTTTGATATTTCAAATTTCAGATCTCAAATTACAAAAAAGACGAAAGCCGCCGTCGTCATCAGCCCGTCAAATCCGACCGGGAAAATAATGACGGCGGAAAACTATCGGCAGATCGCGCAAGCGCTTGAAGGCACAGGCATTTGGCTGCTGTCGGATGAGATCTACAGCGACCTCTATTTCGGCGAACGTCCACCATCCGCGTCAGAGTTTTACGACCGAACGATCGTCATTAGCGGCCTTTCGAAATCGCTAAGTATGACCGGTTGGCGGCTCGGATGGGCGGCTTGTTCCGACCCGCGAATGATGGAAGCGATCCAGATCCTGCACGGCTTCACAACCGTTTGCGCGTCGACCATCACCCAAAAAGCATCGCTGCTTGCATGGACCGCCGAGGCCGAGGCCTTCAAGCAGCAGGCTCGCGACATATACAAGAAACGCGGCGAGTATCTCGTACAGCTATTTGCTGACGAACTCGGCCTGAAAGCGACCGCTCCGGAGGGAGCGTTCTACACGATGCTAGATGTTCGCTCGCTAGGAGACGACGTCGATATCGCCGAGAAATGCTTGCAAAATAGAGTAGTTACGGTCCCCGGCGTCGCGTTCGGCCAGGAAGCAAAAGGCTTCCTCCGGATCTCGTTCTGCAATATAGAAGAAAAAATGGCGGAAGGCGTCCGAAGGATGAAGGAAGCTCTGTCGTTATGAAGTTGATACCGATCGCAATAATATTTGCGGCGGTATTTTTTTGCTTTGCCTTTCCCAAAGGTGAGCAATCATCTGCGACCTCAGATCCGGTGACTCCCACCCCAAATAGTCGTGAGCCTTCAACAAGCACTCCGGCTTTCGAACAATCAATAACGTAAACAAGCGTACTGGGAGAACGGTGTCGGGTGGCGTCCTAAACGACGAAGCAACATCGCTTCCAAAACCGGTCTATCCCTCTGCGGCTAAGGCCGTTCGAGCGTCCGGAAAAGTTATGGTTCAAGTAACTGTAAACACAGACGGACTAGTCGAATCCGCGGTGGCGGTTTCCGGTCACCCACTCCTTCGAAAAGCTGCGGAGGCAGCGGCAAGACGGGCAACATTCGATCCGAAGGTTCTTTCCGGCGGTCAACGCGTAAAGGTGTCGCGCGTGATAAATTATGAGTTTGCGATGGAACCTTAGACGTTAGTTTTGTTCGCGACTGCTTACGTATGGGCAAAAAATATAGAGTTGGAATTCTCGGTGCGACCGGCACCGTCGGACAAAGGTTCATTCAATTGCTGCAGGGCCACCCGCAGTTCGAGATCACGGCTCTTGCGGCGTCGGATCGCTCGGCAGGTAAGACCTACGCTGAAGCGTGCGCATGGAAATTGACAGGCACGATACCGGAAAACGTCCACGACATCGAGGTTACGCCGATCGAGCCACCGATCGACTGCGACATCGTATTTTCCAGCCTTCCGTCGAACGTAGCCCGCGAAACCGAAGAAGCATTCGCCCGTGCCGGATATCCTGTCATCAGCAATTCGTCGAGCTACCGCATGGATGAGGACGTGCCGCTGCTGATCGCTGAGATCAACGCCGACCACCTCGGACTGATCGATGTTCAACGCCAGAAACGCGGCTTTGGTAAAGGGTTTATCGTCACCAATCCGAACTGCGCTGTCGCCAGTTTCGCCCCGCCGCTAGCCGCACTAAACCGCAAATTTGGTGTCGAGGCTGTCGTCGTGACAACGATGCAGGCGATCTCGGGAGCCGGTTATCCGGGGGTTTCATCGATGGATATCCTCGACAACGTCCTTCCTTACATCGCAGGTGAGGAGCCGAAGGTTGAGACCGAAGCCCAGAAGATCCTCGGAACATTCGCCGACGGGGCGATCCAGAAGGCCGATTTCGAGGTATCGGCCCAATGTTTCCGTGTCAGCGTGCTCGACGGCCACACGGCATCGGTTCGAGTCGACCTGAAAGAGACGGCGACCCTCGAAGACATCGTCGCCGCAATGAAGGGATTCCCGTCGCTCAAGCTTCATTCGTCGCCCGATGTCTTCATCGACGTTACCGAGGAGCCGTCACGTCCCCAGCCGCGTCTCGACCGCGACAACGGCAACGGGATGACGATCTCCGTCGGGCGCGTTTTCCCCGACAACGTCTTCGATTACCGCTTCGTCGCCCTCAGTCACAACACCGTCCGCGGCGCCGCCGGCTCCGCTATCCTCAACGCCGAACTGCTCATCGACCGCGGAGTGATCTAGAAAACAATGGCTGACCCGAACCAAATGACCTTCACCCAAAAAGTGGCGACGGCCTGCGGTTTGGTCGTGTTCACGATCCTGCTTTTGGTCCTGCTTTACTACACATTTGACGTAGTTCTGCTGGTGTTCGCGGCGGCCCTGCTGGCGATTTTCTTGTCGGGTCTGGCCGACGTAATTAAGCCTTACGTAAAACTCGGCGACGGGCTTCGGGTGCTGTTGGTCTCGGTGATCCTGCTAGCGGTCGTTGGCGGGACAATCGCTCTTCTGTCGCCCAGCATCGCAGACCAAATGCGGCATCTTCGTGATGAGCTACCTAAATCGGCAGTCAGCGTAGCGAATTACTTAGGTCAATACGCCTGGGGCCGGACGCTGATCGAACAACTGCCTAGCTTTGACGACGTAAAGAATAATATCAACGTTTCGAGCCTGCTTTCGGGGGTCGGCGGGGTTTTTACCTCGACGTTAGGTGCTCTCGGCAACGTGGCGATCGTCGTTCTGCTAGCGATCTATCTCGCCAGTGAACCTCGATTCTACTCCGAAGGGTTCGTCCGCCTTTTCCCGATCCCGCGCCGCGAGCGGGTCACCGAGATCCTGCATCAGATCTACGAATCGCTCCGATGGTGGCTGATCGGAAAATTCGGTTCGATGCTTTTTATCGGGATACTGACATGGATCGGTCTCTCGATCCTCGGAGTGCCGATAGCTCTAACACTGGCTCTACTCGCGGGCCTGCTCTCGTTCATACCGAACTTCGGCCCAATAATTTCCGCGGTTCCCGCATTGCTGATCGCGTTTGTCGACAGTCCGATCACCGCGGTCTACGTGCTTATCCTTTACGTTGGCGTCCAGATCGTTGAATCGAACCTCATAACCCCGCTCATCGAGCGTGAGACTGTAGAACTACCGCCGGCACTAACGGTTGTATTCCAGCTTGGATTAGGCAGCCTCGTCGGCGGCATGGGTTTGGTACTAGCCACACCGCTCCTCGCGCTGATCGTCGTGGTCGTCCAACTTGTTTACTTACAGGATATTCTCGGCGACAGCGAACAGGGACTTGCCGATGTCGAACCGTCACTTGAATCATCTCCAAATACCGATGTTTAGAAGAAATTTTCTCAAGATCGCCTCCTCATTCGGTGTCGCGGGAATGGTAAGTACCGTTCCGAGCGACACCGTAGCGTCCGAACCCCTCGATGCCGGAGCCAAGGGCCCCGACGATCGGCGATACTGGGTCGAATTGCTTGATAAGATCGCGACCCCCGTTCTTTCGAATATGAGCAAGGGGCTGCTCGTCAAGAACATGCGGATGCAGGTCAGCCCGACGTATGACAAGCGCGACCGACGCGTTGCTTATATGGAGGCATTCGGCCGGTTGATCGCCGGTATTGCTCCGTTCCTGGCGTTGCCGGATGAGAATAGCGCTGAGGGCAGAGTCAGGAAGCGTCTTCGCGATCAAACGCTACTGAGTTTAAGGAATGCGGTCGATCCTCAGAGTCCGGATTATCTGTTTTGGGGCACGAAGACCGAGCGGCAGCCGCTTGTAGACGCCGCCTACATTGCACAGGCGTTGCTCATAGCCCCCAAAACGCTATGGGAACCGCTCGATGCGAAAACGAAAGAGCGCATTATTCACGAGTTCACTACCATCCGGCAGATCGTGCCGTACAACAACAACTGGGTACTGTTCGCCGCGATCATCGAGAGTTTTCTATTGAGTGTAGATGCTCCCGTTGATGCGGCCCGCATCGATTCGGCAATTGAAACGATCCAGAGCTGGTATGCCGGCGACGGCTGGTACAAGGATGGTGAGCTATTTCATTTCGACCATTACAACGGATATGTGATCCACGCAATGCTCCTCGAAGTGCTGAAGGCCAACGTCGCGAAAGGCCGTCGCAAACAAGAGGAATACGACATCGCATACAAGCGGATGCAGCGATACGCATCGTTTCAGGAGCGGTATATTTCGCCCGAAGGGACGTTTCCAGTTTTCGGACGCTCCTCGACCTATCGGGTCGGAGTTTTTTGGCCCCTTTGCAAGCTGGCATTGGAGAACGCGTTGCCGGAAGGCGTTACGCCGGCCCAGGTCCGATGCGGGTTAACGGCCGTAATGAAGAATGTGTTCGTTCCTGCAACGTTCGATAAAGAGAATTGGCTGCAGCTCGGTTTCGTCGGCGACAAGCAGGCTGATATTGCCGATTCGTACTCCAATACCGGCAGTCTTTACATCACGTCGCTAGTCTTCTGGCCGCTGGGGTTGCCGGCGGGCCACGAATTCTGGTCCGGGCCGTACACTGATTGGACCCAGCGGAAAGCCTGGAGCGGAAAACCCTTCAAGAAAGATTACGCGGTAAACTATTAGCAGAACATGATCGAAAGATACACATTGCCCGAGATGGCGGCCATTTGGTCGCTTGATAACAAATTTCAGAAGTGGCTCGATGTCGAGATCGCCGTATGCGAGGTCCATGCCGAAGACGGCACGATACCTGCGGATGCCGTCGAAGAGATCAAGTCCAAGGCCGCATTCACCGTCGAGCGCATCAATGAGATCGAGAAAACGACCGATCACGATGTCATCGCTTTTACCACGAATCTCGCCGAAAACATCGGCGATTCGTCCCGATTCGTTCATTACGGGCTGACGTCCAGCGACGTTGTCGACACCGCAAACGCACTTCTGCTCAAGGAGTCATGTGAGGTCCTTCTGGCGAAGATCGACGCGATGTTGCCGGTGCTCAAGCGACGGGCTTACGAGTTCAAAGATACCCCGCAAATGGGCCGTACTCATGGGATCCACGCCGAGCCGACGTCCTTCGGCCTCGTGTGGGCGTTGTGGTACTCCGAGATGCAGCGGAATAGAGAACGGCTCGAGCGGGCAAAAGAGGGAATTTCTGTCGGCAAGATCAGTGGAGCGGTCGGGGCCTTTGCTCACCTCGCTCCCGATGTAGAAGAACGCGTCTGTCAGCGGCTTGGGATAGCTGCGGCCCCAGTATCTACTCAAGTCATCCAACGTGACCGCTACGCCGAATATCTTTCGACGCTCGCGATCATCGCATCAACCCTGGAGAAGATCGCGCTGCAAGTACGCCATTGGCAGCGAACCGAGGTCCGCGAGGCTCAGGAAGCGTTCAAGAAAGGTCAGAAGGGTTCGTCCGCGATGCCGCATAAACGTAACCCGATCCTGTCTGAGCGTATCTGCGGCATGGCTCGCACAGTTAGAGCAAACTCGATTGTTGGGCTCGAAAATGTTGCCCTCTGGCACGAACGTGATATCTCGCATTCTTCCGCCGAACGTATCGTCCTGCCCGATTCATCGGCGACGCTCGATTATATGCTCGCCAAAGCGACATCGCTTCTCGATGCGCTCGTCGTCTATCCCGAAAATATGCTGCGAAACATCGAACTGACCCGCGGCCTGACATTTAGCGGCCAGTTGATGCTCGCGTTGACGCAGAAGGGTGTGTCACGCGAAGACGCGTACTTCTACACACAGCGAAACGCGATGAAGGTCTGGGATGATGGCGGGGATTATAAGGAGCTTGTAACGAACGACGCGGACGTCACTTCCAAGCTTTCGCCCGAAGAGATCGCCCGCGTCTTTGACCTAAAACACTATCTACGAAATGTAGATCGCGTATTCGCAAGGGTCTTCGATTAACCGGAGTACTTTTCCGCGAATTTCCCCACAATAGGGATCTTCCACTTTTGCAGGCTATATGCCTTGATCATTGCGATCACGATAATGGCGAACGTGCCTAGACCCACCGCAACAATGACCAGCATGCAGACCAGCCATAAGATCATCATGATGATCGATACTACTGGTACACCAGTGGCGGAGTCGATCGCTAAACCAGCCAATCCACCTACTATCCAGAGGACAAAGATCAGTACCACGAGAAAGACTTGGAGTATCGTAGAAGCAAGGGAAAAGAAGAGGGATTGGAACGCATGAAAGCGGACGATCTTGTTTTCCTTATCCTGCGCGATGACCGCGATGCTGATGATGAGGTGAACAAAGAAGAACGGCAAGTAGCAAAGAAGGGCCGCCACGTTCTGGTCGAGACCGAAGACAGTTTTTCCGCCCGGTGAATTTTGCATTGCTCTTCTCAGCTCCCGAAAATAAACGGGGCATTGTCGTATCGCCACGACAAATGCCCCGGATCAACCTGCCAAAACAAAGATAAGCTAAGGCCTTCGAAAGGTGTTAACTAACCCGCCCAACCCTCTGCCATGTTTCCGATAAGCGGCAGTTTGGTCTTCTCGCCGCCGTAAGCCTTGATGCACATAAAGATCGCGAGGCCAAGGAATGCCAACAGCGGTAGCCAGACCAATAGTCCAAAAAGGGTTGCCAACGTAGTGGAAACGAACGCAAAAACCACACTAATGATAGTGATCACGATCGAAAGTACGACAATTACGGCCATCAAAAGAAGAGACTGAAACGCGTGAAAGCGAACGAATTTGTTGTCCTTTTCGGTAACCAGAACAATAATGCTGTAAATTAAACTTACGCCGCAGATCGGAAGGTAGGTTAACAAAGCCCCAACATTTGTATCCAATCCAAGTGCGGTTTTACCGCCTGACATATTTTGCATAGCCTTTTTTCTGAAGTTTCTCCTTTGAAATGTATTGAAACGTACGAATACAAGCAGAAGTGTGTTCTGCGGAAAGTTACCACAAGACGTTGATTAAAACAACGTTTTGCGGTAAGTTCTACAATTTCTTTCGGAGCAATAAATGAAGGCTAAAGTTTTCGTTACTCTCAAGCCCAGCGTTCTCGACCCGCAAGGGAAGGCGATTCACCTTTCGGCTGAGCAATTGGGCTTTCAGCAGATCACCGATATCCGGCAGGGAAAATACTTCGAGATCGCACTCGACGCATCGGTCAACGAGACCGAAGCCCGGGCCGCAGCCGAGAAGATCGCGGCCGATGTACTAGCCAATCCCGTCATCGAAGATTATCGCGTGGAGATCGTGCAATAGTGGAAGGTCGGATCAAACTTGCGGAAGTCGCTGCGGTGCTGCACGACATGCGTGAGGCAGGGATAGTTGGTGATTACGCAGTTGGAGGTGCTTCCGCCGTAGCTTTCTATTCTGAACCTATCGCCACAAAAGACCTCGATATTTTCTTCTTGTTCGATCCTCCGCAGACTAGCGCGATTTTGTCGCTCGAACCTATCTACAAATATTGCAGCGAGCGAGGTTATACTTATAACCGCGAGTTCATCTCGATCGGTGGATGGCTTGTTCAGTTCGTAGAAGCGAGCCACGACCTTCTGTGGTGCGATGCGTTGGCAAATGCCTTAACTTTTTCGTTCGATGGGCGGGATCTAAAGGTTCTTGCGCCGGAACATTTGGCGGCAATGTGGGCCGTCGTTGCACGTCCGAAAGATATTCTGAAGATTCAGCATTTTGCCGAAAACGAAGTTCTTAATGAGGACAGACTGCGGCAAGTTCTCGTTAGATTTGACCTCGTCGAAGCTTGGAAGAAGATTCAAGGAGGACTTCCAAATGAACTTAGATTCTGAAGCTAATCCAGGGTTGGCGTTGTTTCTTGAACAGAAGCAACGGTATCGAGTTCATATGAGAAATCTTTCGCTGGGCGACCGACTTCGACAACTCGAAGCACTGCAGGAACAGAGCTACGAGATATTGCGTGCTCGCGAGGCGAATGGCGGAAAGCCCGTTCCTCAGGATTGGCAGCTTTGGGCTGAGGCCCAGAACGATATTGGATTGAAGAAATAATGAAATTCGGAGTAATAGTATTCCCCGGTTCCAACTGTGATCACGACGCGTATCACGTTATCTCGAAGCATGTCGGCCAGCCGGTAGATTTTATCTGGCATAGGGAAACGGATCTGTCGGCATACGATGCGGTCATCATTCCGGGCGGATTCTCGTACGGCGATTATCTGCGTGCGGGGGCGTTGGCGAGATTCTCACCGGTGATGAAGGTGGTCAAGGAATTTGCGGCGTCGGGCAAATTTGTATTCGGTATCTGCAACGGCTTTCAGATCTTGTGCGAAGCCGGCTTGCTTCCCGGAGCATTGATCCGAAACGCCGGCCTACATTTCGTCTCGAAGCACATAAACATCCGCACCGAAAACCAGTACACGCCGTACACTAACGAGCTGAAAGAGGGAAGCGTGCTCTCGATCCCGATCGCACACGCCGAAGGGAATTACACCTGCGATGATGCCACCTTCCAGACTCTCGAAGAGAACGATCAGATCGTATTCCGATACTGCGATGAGACCGGCGAGGTGACCGACGAAAGCAATCCCAACGGTGCCCGAGCCAACATCGCCGGCATCTGCAACCTTGACCGAAACGTACTCGGAATGATGCCGCACCCTGAGCGTGCCTGCGAAGAGCTGCTCGGCTCCAACGACGGCCGCAACATCTTCCGATCGCTGACTGCTTCCATTGCTGCTGCATCAAACTAAAAAGGCTCCGTCCAAGGTGAACGGAGCCAAAGCGTCGAAATCGAAAACACTACTTCGTCGCGACGTAATATGTATTCATAAAGTCGTGATCGAGCTTGTGCAGCGATACGTTCGCGAATCCGGCAGCCTTCATCATCTCGACAGCCTTCTCTTCACCCCACATCGCACCTAATCCCTCGCCGCCGTAAGCCAGCGACACTGTCATACAATGCGTCAGAGAGATCGTGTAGAGCCACGGAGCCGCCGGCTGGTCGAAGTTCTTCTCGAGATAGCTCGAACCTGCGATGTCCTGCACTAGATAAACACCATCCGGCCGAAGAGCCTGATTGATGCTCGAGAGCATTCCTGCCGGATTCGCCTGATCGTGGATCGCGTCGAACGACGTGATGAGGTCGTAATTGTCCGTCTCGCCGATCGCGGCCGCGTCGCGGACCTCAAACCGGACATTCTGCAACCCTAGGTCATTCGCCTCGTCGTTCGCCCTGCCGATACCCTCTTCCGAGAAATCGTATCCGGCAAAACGGCTATTCGGAAAACGCTTCGCGAGCTCGATCATGGCCTGGCCCGATCCGCACCCTACATCTAGAACCTCAATGCCGCCTTTAAGTTTCTCAACCAAACCCGGCACGAGCGGAAGGATGTACGGCTCCAGTGCTGCGACGACCGTCTGCGAACTCTCCGATGCCATCACCTCATGGAACCGAGGATACTCGCTATAAGGAACACCGCCGCCGTTGCGAACGCACTCGACAAGCTTGTCCTCGATCTGAGCAAGGATCGGCACGAACTGCATCCCCGAGGCGAAGTTGTACTCACCTTCGTCCGTAAGAAACGCCGCGTGCTCCTCCGGCAATTGATACGTTCGATTCTCCGGAAAATAGTTGACCACGCGGCCTGTCACCATCGTCCCGAGCCACTCGCGGACGTAGCGTTCGTTCAGATTTGCGGCATCGGCGATCTGCTGCGATGTCGACGCGGGAAGGTTCGCCATTGCTTCAAAGATCCCGCACCTATGCCCGAGACTCAACGCCAAGGCGATCGCGCTCTTGTTAAAAACATCCACTAGGCTCTGTGAAAACAGTTCGGCCTTCTGCTGGTTATAATTGCTGTCTTTCATCATGACTCCTAATAATAAGTTGTTCGTCAAGCTTTTGGGCGCATGACGACAGGTAGATCATAAATGGGGGTTGCCGCAATAGTCTTGAAGTCCTTCTGATATCTCTCTGAGGTTTTTCTGAAAGCGGCGATCAATGCTAACTTCGTCTTTCGCACGATGAAGATCTTTCTCCTCACAGCCTTCGCACTTACCGCTTTCGCATTCAACTCCATCCTCTGTCGAATGGCGTTGGCGACGGGCGAGATCGACGCCGCGAGTTTCACCGTCATCCGCCTCATTTCGGGAACAGTAACGCTCGCGGCGTTGCTTCTCGCATCTGGTAAGACGCGAGCCGTCGCGAAAAACGGCAACTGGGCATCGGCATTTTTTCTATTTGCCTACGCGATCGCATTTTCATTCGCGTATGTCGGCCTTACGACAGGAACCGGAGCGTTGATCCTGTTCGGCTGCGTGCAGTTGACGATGTTTGGCGTGTCGCTATATCGAGGCGTCCGGCCTAGGGTATTAGAGTGGCTTGGGCTCGTTGTGGCGTTCGGCGGACTGATCTATCTCGTATTTCCGGGCCTCGCCGCCCCACCACTGATCAGTGCGCTGTTGATGGCAGCCGCTGGAATCGCGTGGGGATTCTACACGCTCCGCGGAAAGGGAAGCGAAGACCCGCTTGCCGATACGGCAGGGAATTTTCTCCGAACATTACCGATGGTTCTCGTTGGGGGCGTGCTCTTTCTTTCTGCGTCGCAGCTATCAGTTCGCGGGACAGTCCTCGCCACTCTCTCCGGCGCCATCGCTTCCGGCGTTGGGTACTCAGTCTGGTACGCGGCTCTGAAATATCACACTCCAACCCGAGCAGGAATACTCCAACTCTCCGTTCCCGTCATCGCCGCCTTCGGCGGAATCCTTCTACTCTCCGAAACTGCAACCGCACGTGTACTGATCGCCAGCAGTCTCGTTCTCGGCGGGATCGCATTGACGCTCGCGCAACAAGGCAAAGCCCGCTAACCGAAGTGAATTCCATTTGTTTTTCAAGATAGTCTACGAGGAAAAAAAGGCCGCCTTTTCAGACGGCCTATTCAAAAAGAGTCAGCCTCGAACTAGAAGACCAGACGGGCACCGACGATTATCCGGCGATTGCCAGCGGCCACGCCGCCATCGAGCAGGAAGTTTGCCGAGCTAAGTCTGCCGTCGATCGGCACACCGTAGTTCCGCTTATTTAGGACGTTGAACATATCGGCACGAACCTGGAACCTGACGTTCTCACTTATCCGGGTGTTCTTGATGATTCCGAAATCAACGAGGAACAGCTTTTCAGAGCGAAGCAGATTTCTCGGTGAGTTGCCGACACGCTCGCCGGGCTCAAGCAGGCGAAACAGGTTAGGGCACCGATTGCCGTTTTGCAGATTCGTCGGCTGGCCGGTGATCGGCGTTCCGCACAACCCGCGGATCTCGCGTGGAGTTAATCCGCTCAAGTCAACGGTCGAGATCAGGTTTGGACGAATTGCGTCGCCGACCAGACCCGAGATACCGCTGAGGGCTCCCGCAGGATCAGATCCGTTCAACACGGTGAACGGGGTTCCGCTCTGGAATGTGAAGAACGAGTTCACTTGGAAGCCGCCAAGTAAGCGACCCCACGCTCCCTGCTGCGATTTGAACCATGGCAGTTCGTACACGACGTTGCCCGACAGACGATGAGGCCTGTCGAAGGCCGATCGCGACTTCTCTGCGTCGAGATTGAACGAGTCCTGCGAGACCGCGACCTCGGCATTCGACGGGTTGAATGTTTCAGAGGCCGAATCGATAAAGCGGCTGAACGTGTAATTGAGGCCGGCGCTGAAATTCTGGCTCAGGCGCTTCTCAAGGCTATTCTGCCACGCGTGATAGTCCGACTCCGCAAAGTTTCCGCGAAGCCTTATGATGCCACGAGTAGGATCAACCCGTGGGGCAACGACGATCGGGGCGACGGTGGAGGTGCCAGGAATGAACCCGGTCGTGTTGCATTGACCGGCGGCAGTGCCGTATACACACGATTGCCGCGGGTTCCCATCCACCGTCTGAAACAGGCCTCGTCCCCTTGTATGAATGTAGCCCGTCTTGAAGACAGTATTCGTCGTCAATTCCCGCTGAACCTCAAAAGAGAACTGGTCCGTGGATGGAGCCCTAAAGTCGTCAGCGACGACCGTTCGGGTTTGCGTAAGCGGATTCGTAACGACCGGATTCGGATTTGCGACGGCGGCCTGCAATGTCACGAAGGAATTGGGGGTGGCGATCGGAATATCATTCGCCACCACAAACGGGAAGCTGCTCGCGACGTTCAGGTTCAGGTTGATGTAATTTGCGTCGTAGGTTCGCGAATACCCACCCCGAAGAACAAGCTTGTCGCCGCCGGTGAGGAAGCCCATAACTCCTTTGCTACTGAATCGTGGATTCCAGTTGAACCCGATCCTCGGCATAAAGTTATTCTTATCTGTCTGCGGCTGCGGCGTATACGCAAACCCGGGGTTGTTTCCGTTAGCGGCAAGAACACGCTGATTGTTCGCCTTGAGATAGCTGAACGAGTCGCCCGGCCACTCGTAACGCAGGCCGTAGGTCAACGTAAAGTTGTTCGCTATACGCCATTCGTCCTGGAAGTAGCCATAATACTCGTACCATTTGTAGTAGTTGACGATGTCGCCGCCACGGAGCGGCGAGTTGAAGGTCGCGGTTGCGGCGGTGTCGTTGACAAAGCTTTGCAGCGTGCTTCCGGTGTAGGCCAAGCGGCCACGAGTGAGCGGAAGGAAGAACACTCGTGCATCGGTACGGCGGATCTCGCCGCCGAACTTTAACGCGTGATTGCCTGTCACAAAGATCATCGAGTCGGCAATTTGATATGTGTCGTTAAATCGAAATTGGGGAAGATTGACCGCCAATCCGATACCCGTACGGGTAGCAGCGGCGTTAAATCCCGTGAGTCCGAGGGCGACAATTTCAATTGACGGAATTACAAGCGACGACGGATCAGACGCGTTTGTCGTCGAACCGAAGCGAGACCAAGAGACTCGAGCCTCGTTTGAAAATCGACTACTCAGGATCGAATTGAGAACAAGAGTCGCGGCCTGCGAGCGGGTAGGTACGACGGTTGTCAGTCCGGCGGACTTACCTGTCCACCGCCGGCTGATGCATTACCGTCATATCGATAACGCCCATACATCAGGTGACGATCATTTAATCGATGGTCAATGCGCACCGACGTTTGTGTCGAGTCAAACCTAAAGGCGGACGATCCGGCAAACGTGCCGAGCGGCACAGTGAAGGGGACTCCGCCGAGCGAAAAAGTCGTCGAGGTTCCATTTGCAACACCTTCCGGCAGGTAGGTGAGCAGCGCCTGGACTTGCGGACGGCCTGCAGCGATGCTCTGCAATACGGCTCTTCCAGCGGCTGTCGGGGCTCCGCTAATTGCCGAACCAGAAGCCAATTGGCGGTCTGTCCATTTCTGATAGTCCCAGAAGAAGAAGGTCTTATCGCGAGCGAGGGTCGGAACTCCCTCTCCAAAATTGAGGAATGGACCGCCGATCGAGAATCCGTACTGAAATTCTTTTCTGAACGGTGCGATCTGTCGAGTCGGGTTAGTCGAGGCAGGATTACAAAAGCCAGCTATTCGGTCGGTGTTGCTGCATGCATTCAGCTCTTCTCCGTTATAAAAAACGAATCCCGTACCGTGGAAATCGTTTGTGCCGGACTTGCCGATGAAGTTAACGACGGAACCTGAGTTGCGACCATACTCAGCAAGAAACTGGTTCGTAATGATCCGAACTTCTCCAATAGCGTCCGGGTTATTAAGAGCGACCTGGCCGCCCGAAACGCTGGGATCGTTGATGTCCTGTCCGTCGAGCATAAAGTTGTTCGAACGAAGGCGGCCACCGTTGGACGAGAAGCTGATACCGTTCGCAAAACCCGTCTGGCCCGCCCCGAGCTGGCTAACGCCAGGTGTCGAGAGGAGTACATTGAAAACATTGCGATTGGGCGCGATGGGAAGCTCCGAGAGACGGCGTTCGTCGAATCTGGTACTGACTTCGGCGGTCGTCGTATTGAGTACGGAAGCGTTCTCGGTGACCGTTACGACCTCGGCCACGCCACCAGCTCGAAGCGACTGATTGACTACCGCATCCTGATTAACCGCAAGAGTAATACCCGTCTGAACCAACTTAGCGAAGTTGGCCGCTTCGACGGTGACCTCGTAAGATCCGATAGGAACTGCCGTAAATCTGTATCGGCCCTCACTATCTGAGGTCATTGCTCGGGTAAAGCCGGTCAGCGTGTTTTTGATGGATACGGTTGCGCCGGGAACGACTGCCTGGCGTTCGTCGGAAACGGTTCCCGAGATCGAACCTGTTGAGGATTGGGCAGCCGAATTGAATGCCAATACGGCCGTAAGAGCGATGAGCGAAACCAACCGAGAGATCGACTTCATGAGTGTTCCTCCTGTGATTTTGGGATCAATTTTTATGAATTAGCCAAAATGCCGAAATACAGATCACGGGGGAACACCCAAGAGGAAGCAAATCTTGTTCCGTTTGACTTATGTTGATTTTTTGCGGGCTTATGTCGAAAGTACGAGCCAGTGACATCAGAATATCTGAACGAAAATTCAAAAAAATGAATATTCGATATGAATAGTCAGTCGATTCGGTACTTGATCAGGGGCTGGAGGGTCGTAGCCGGGCGATGAAGGAATATCTGCGAAAGAGCGGGATGATCGTGACCTTTGCGTCGCCAATGGAATCGAGCGATTCCAAATACGGCATCAGCTCCGGCCAGAATTTGACGTGGAATTTTTCGAGCCACCATTTTAGGAAGCGGCGGAATGGGCCGGGCAGATCGCGTTGGTCGTAGAAATCGACGATGAAAAGCG